>JANMLD010000311.1:0-71368 GCA_031372345.1 Pirellula sp. | reverse complement strand
CCATATACTCTGGCCGTGATCAACCGGTCGCCTCCCCCCATTTGGACTGTGAAATTCGGCCGCCCCCCGAATCCCACGTAGCACGAGAACACTATGAAGCGTAATGCACCCCGCGTGAACAACCCTGCCCGCCTAGCTCGTCTACGCGATCAAGCCATCAAGCTTCGCGAGCGCGTCAAGCGATCCAAGCTCGCCTTTCTTGAGCGCAACCAAGCCCGCTTTACCTGGTGGCAACGCGCCTTCCGCGTCCCGATGGTCGCCGATTGGGCAGTCTTCGCCAATGCCAAGTCGCTTCTGGCTGCGTTCATGGCTTTGCTAGGCCTCGCCACGGGCAAAAAATCCTCGTTCGTCGCTTTGATGGTAGAGGGCTCGGCTCCACAAGCCTCCCGCCTCCAGCCTCGCTCCTCCGACATACTTTGCAGCCGCAAGCCTGAAATGCGGAATACTTCCCGCAACAGGCGTCGACTGCAGGTCGAGGGTCTGGAACAACGGCAATTGATGGCGACGTTCCAGCTTGCGGGCTTGGACCTGCACCTCGACCTGACCGCCGCAAGCACGACGCTCGCGATGACGGCGGGGGCGAACAACTACACGCTGACCCTCACGGGTGGCGATACTTGGACCAGCTCGAATATTGCCGGTGCGACCGGATCTGGCAGCACGAGTTTGATCGTGACGAAAGATGCCTTCAGGACGATCTATGTAGGGGACTCGAACACCGGCGCGGCGGTCAAATTCAACGATAGCGGCGCGAACACGTACACCGACGAATTGTCGGTGGTGCTGGACGCCGCGACTGCCGGAACGATTACTTTTGCCGGGACGACGTCCATGACCGACTCGAACGGCCTGAGCGTTTACACCGCCAGGAACATCCTTGTTAATGGCGGCGCCACGGTGTCCACGGTCAACGGCGATCTGACCTTGCAAGCCAACCAGCAAGCCACGCCGACGGCCGGCAATTTCATCGGCGTCGGGATCAACGGCGGCACTGTGGGCACGACGGGCATTGGAAATATTGTGATCAACGGTAAAGCTGGTACGTTCGGCAATCAATTTTCGAATGGCGTTGAAGTCGCTGGTGGCGGCGTGATTTCTTCGACAGCCGCTGGAAGAATCAGGGTCAGCGGCACGGGAGGTGTGGGGACAAACAATAACAGTGGCGTTCACGTCAGGGGGGCGAACTCAAAGATCACTTCAGCAGTTGGTGATATAGAGGTCACGGGCTTAGGGGAGGGTGGAACCGTTGTCGTTAACACCGGAATTCGAGTGGATTCGGGAGGGGTGGTCTCTTCGACGGGCAGTGCGAAAATCACTCTTGATGGGACAGGTGCAGCCTCCGGCAGCAATTTCAATTATGGATTCCTTCTCGGCGAAACGAACAGCAAGATCAGCTCGGTGAATGGCGATGTCAGAATCATCGGGCGTGGTGCTTTGACCGCAACAGGAAATCAGAACACCGGAATTAATATCGAAAATTTCGGCCAAATTGTCTCCACGGGGAGTGCGAAGCTCACGCTAATTGGTACGGGTGGAACGGGTGGCAATGACAATTACGGAGTGGACATTCGAGGCTCAAGCCGGATCTCCTCCGTGAATGGCGACATCGCGATCACTGGGACGGCCATCGATACGACTGGAACTTCGCAAGAAGGCGTTCGTTTCGACACGACGACGTTGATCACGACGGGGACCGCCGCCGTGACGATCGACGGAACTGCTGCAAATGCCGGCAGTCTTGGAATTAACTTGGGCGTCTCCACCAGCTTCACGCTGACCGGCGCCAGCAACACGTTGATTGCCAACTCGATCAATATCAACACAGCATCCGCGACGATCAGCGCTGCCGCAAACACCGTGTCACTCCAGCAAAAATCGAATGGCACGCAGATCAACCTCGGTGCTGCCGACGCAGCGGGGGTGCTCGGTCTGACCGATGCCGAACTCGACCGCATCACCGCCGGAACGATAAACATCGGCAATGCGAACAGCGGCGTGATCACGTTCAGCGCGGACATCACTCGCCCGATAAGCACGAACGTCAACCTCCAAGCGGGCAACAACAATAACATCGCCTTCGGTACGTTTTTGCTGAACGCGGGCAGCGGTGGCGATGTGTCGCTGACCACTAGCGGCACCGGAGCCGTTACGACCGGCGACAACACCGGCACCGACCTGACCGCTGACGATGTCACGCTGATCGCTGGATCGAACGGCATCGGCACCACCACGAACTTTCTGCGTTTGGCGGCCACGACCGTCACCGCGACGACCAGCGGCAACGGCAGCATCAATCTCGTCGAAGCGGACCGCGTCAACATCGGCGACAACGATCTGAATGCCGGCAGTGGTACGATTTCACTCGGCGGCGGCACATTCCTGACCACCGCCACCGGCTCGATTCTCAGTCCTGCCACCGTGAGAAGTGGAGCGACTGTCGGCGGCACCGGCACGACTGCTGCCGTCACCACGCAGAGCGGCGGCAGCGTCGCTCCGGGCAATAACGGCCCCGGCCTCCTCAAGAGCGGCAACGTCACACTGGTCAGCGGCTCAACATTCGCCGTCGAGGTCGGTGGGACGACGCCTGGAAACGCGGCGACGAACTATGATCAACTCATCGTCACGGGCACCGTAAGTCTGGGCAACGCCACGCTCACGATGTCGGCGATCAACAGCTTTGTTCCAGTCAACGGCAACAGCTTCACGATCATTGAAAACGACGGCAACGATCCGATCGCTGGCACCTTCAACGGACTAGCGGAAGGCGCGTCAATCAGTAACTTCCTGGGAGCTTCGGGCGTCAACGCCGTCATCAGCTACGTCGGCGGTTCGGGCAACGATGTGGTTCTGACTATTGTCACAATCGATAGCGATTTCGTGTATCATACCCCGCTGCTGCAAATGGGTTTGAATTTAGATGTGTTCGTTCTGAATAGCACGGATATGGATCCCATGAAGGCGGAACTTGTTGTACAAGAACACGGCACCACAACTGTTCTGAAGAAAAAAAATATATCGGGAATCGGTAAGCTGGTCGACATCAAGACGGCCGGTAACGTTTACATTCTAACTGGCTTGTGGACGGACGGTGACGACGTTAGCGTCACGGCATCGAATATCGAAGTGAAAGGCACGATATCGACGGTCAGCAAGTCAGGTGGGGTGTCTCCACCACGCGCCGGTGACCTCACGCTGATCGCGCGCAATAAATCGAACGACATCGTTTCGGGAATCACGGGCTTCTCGCCGATCTTTGCCGAAGCGCGAATTGCCAAAATTACTTTGACAGATGCGCAGCTGGATGTTGGTACGGTTGAGATCAAAGCCGAGGGGCAATCGGGTGCTCGCTGGGACGATGTCGGCGGAATCGGCGCGAAAATCGCCGACTCGCTACTATCCAAGTTACAGGCCATTCCGCAAATTGGCTTGAGCGTATTATTGCCACTCTCTGGACAGGCGAAAGTCCACAGGGCGACGGCAAATATCACTTTGGACAATACGTCGATCAAGAGTACTGGGAACGTCGCAATAGAGGCCGATGCGTTTGCCGATGCATCGATCAACGCCATCTCGCTTGGTGGTGCAAATTTAAATAAATCTCCTGTTTCCATCTCGATTGCCTTTAGTCATTCCTTTTCCGAGGCAACCATCGATCTGAATGGTTCGTCCAAAATCGACGCGCCTTCTGGCAATATCAAAATCAGCACCAACGCCGAGAGCAAATCGAAAGTCGATGCCAAGTCCGATGCCAACACAGGCATTCAGACAGGCATTGAAGCGGCCTTCAATCTGGCTTTGGCGATGACCGAAGAAACATCCACGATCAAGGTCGGAGAAAAGACTGACATCAGCGGTTCTGGCAGCGTTGATATCAAATCCAATGCAAAAGTTAAAAACGAGAGTTCAGCGTCGACGAATCTCTTTCAAGACGGCACAGGTGCCTTAACCGTGGCGTTAGGATTTGACGATGCGAATGTCAAGACAGAAGTCTACGGCACAGTCACCAGCCGTGACAAGAGTACGCAGAATGGGTTCGCGATCGCGGCGGTACAGGTTCGCCCTGATACTCGTCGGATTGAACTGAAAAATGTTCCGCCGTCGCAAGTGGTGCACGAAGGGGATCGCCTGCGATTCGAGTCGGACGCTCAGGCTGGCGCGTATGGACTGGTTCCAGGAGAATCCTATACCGTTGAATCCATTACGAATTCCGAACTATTCAGTAACGGGACGATCGATCAATCGTTCCGTCTCCGCCGTGGCGAGGTCGTATCGCTAGATGCCCGCCAGGTCTCCGAGGGAAGCAAGCACAGTCTACGGAAGATCGACCTGGCCTACTTCAAACCCAGCGATGTTAGCGATTTATCAGCGCAGGTGGACAAGTCTGGCATCGTGAAGTTGACGGACTTGCCCGCTGGCGTCACTCACGTAACGTACCGAGGTCCCAAGTTCGATGAGAGCAACAGCAGCAATGAGAGTGACGAGGTCCTGGTTGGCATCGAGGGGCTGATTCAGGATCAGGACTATCAGATCGTGCCGGCCACAGGCGGTGGATACCATTTGCGTCAGGTCACCAAGCTGAAGAAGGCCATCGACAATAAATCAACGACCACAACCGTAGCGTTGAAAGATATCTCCATCTTCTCCCAACTCAACGCTGTCGACCCGACGAAAGACTCGTTTCCCTTCAATATTCTCATCGGCAGCGAAGAGATGAGGGTCGTATCGCGTTCGGGCAGTGATATGACTGTTGTCCGGGCAGTTAACGGAACGACGATAGCCGATCACGCGGTGGACGCGTTCGTGAGCACCGTAAGCAATGTGCAATTCAAAGTGCCGACAATGCAACCCGGGACGGAGCAACCGCTGACGGACGAGCAGAAAAAGCAAATTCATGCCTTCGCCTACACCAAGAACATTCAAACATTCGAACCGTCTAAGGAGAATGTCGTCGACCCAAAGGCCAACACTATTTTGTTGGCGGATGGCCATGGATTCAAGACGGGCGATTTTGTCATCTATGAAACGGACGATACGAAAAAAGTCGAGAAGACAGTCCACTACTACGACATAGATGGCAAACAACAGGATTCCTTAGGAAAAGTCTCATTGCCCGACGCCCCTATCGATGGTCTGGGCGACTATCATGGCTACCGAGTGATTGTCGATCCGTCCAATCCGAATCTCATTCGTTTGAGCTCGCTAATCCAAATGGAGAAGTTGGTCGGCTCAGGGACTCCGACCTACCAGACCATTGCCGACACGGTTGTTCTGAATAGCAACGTGATCGGCGGCAATCATCGTTTGGTACCGATCAAGCTGGTGCAAGGCATCAACATCTCTTCCAGCCTGGAAGCCGAGAACACAAGTGATGCGGGCTCGACCATGAGTGACGAAGAACAACCCGCCGCCGAATTGGCCTCGAACGCTTTATCCGGGCGTCTCGATTCTATCGCGATGGGCGGTATGAAATGGATCGATTCCCTGCGCAAAGGGGCCACGACAAATGCTGTGACCAGTGCCGCGGACAAAGCCAAAACATCGTCCGGGTCTGGAACCAATTTTGACGTGGCCGGTTCGTTCGCCTTGAACCTTTTCAACCATAACGTGACAACGACGATCGGTTCCAAAGCCCGGCTTGTCAGTGACAGCGACTTGACCGTGGACGGAAAGATCGAACAGAAAACACAACTGAAGGCCAGCGCAGAGGCAACCCGCAACGGCGTCGGCAAGTCTGACGGGACGGTTACCGCTGCCACCACCCCACCTGCCGACCCGCCGGCAGGCGAAGAAAAGGGCGACGAAATAGAAATAGCCGCTGCTGTCGCCGTCGGAGTCTATTCAAACAAATTGAATGTCACTATCACCGATGGAGCCGTAGTGAATGCGGCGGACGATCTGCAGGTGAACGCCAAGGTCGAATATCCAATGCTGACCGACAGCGTTCTGGATGCAATCAATCCCCTCAAATCGCTCAAAGAAAACGGGTTGGCAGGTTTTGAAGACATCTTGGATGGGTCCGGCGGCATCGGCCAGATGTTCAACGTTAGCGTGTCTACCTTGGCCGGCACCGAAACTGCCAAATTGGCTTTGGGGGGCGGAATCGCCGTGACCTATGTCACCAATGAAGTCACTGCCGAGATTGGAAAAGATGTTTTGATCAATCAACCCGAAACACCCCTGAACGCAGCCGATCCGACACAATCGGTCACGGTGACCGCCGAACTGACGGCCAAGGTGATCGAGGTCGGCCAGCAATCGTCGTTCAACTTGAACCTCGACGGCGCGTCCAGCGTCGGGGAAAAGCTGTTTTCCAAAGAATACGCCACCGCACTCAGCGATCTGGTAGTCCCCTTGGGCGTGAGCGGCAAAAGTGCGATTGGCGGCGTGATGGTGCTGAGCATCGTCGATAACGCGGTGACGGCTAAAATTCATACCAGTGCCAAAGTTGCGGCAAAGGACCGCGTCAGCGTTGATGCTAAGAACGCCTACAGCAACATATCGGTGGTTCAGACCGGCACGGCCTCGACGGATTTTGGTTTCACGGCCGCTATCGCCGTGGGTGTCTTCGATCTGACGACCATCGCCTCCATCGATGAAACCGTCACGATCACGACCGGCAAACTGGCCGTCAACGCCCAAGACGAATCGGACCGCATCGCCATCGTCGGAGGCTTCCTCAAGGGCAAGCAGGTCGGCATCGGCACATCCGTCGGCGTCAATGTAGTCGATCAACAGGTGGATGCTTTCATTGGTACTCCCAATCCTGCGGCTCTTGTGAGCAAGACAATTAGTGCCTCGGAAGAGGTGAACGTGACAGCGACCACCAAAGGCGAAATCTTTGCGCTCGTAATGGCCGGCGCCCTTCAGGGAAGCCTCAAACCCGATAAACCGGCTGCCAAGGCCCAAAGCACGACTTCGCCCAACGCGGTGAAGCCCAACACAACGAAGTCTAATTCCAGCATACTGGGGCCGGTCGCGCTGACCATTCCCGTCGCAGTCAATATCATCAACAGTGACGTCAAAGCTTATATTGACCGGCAGAACTTTGAAACCCAATCGGTGACCGTCGAGTCGCTAACCGAAACGAGCGTGCTGCAAGTCGTCATCGGTGCCTCGTTCGCAGTGCAAAGGGAACAAGTGAACCCGCCTGCCCCTGCCGGGAAACTGACCCTGGGTGGGGCCGGCGCCGTCGCACTGGCCATGATTACGCAGAACTCCAGCGCCTTCATCCAGAATAGTACGATTACCGCCATTGGCAGCGATTCGATCACCGTCAAGGCCACGGATAAATCGGAAAGTGATATTTACGCCGGTGGGATCGGCGTCGCGGGGAGCTTCGCCACAGGCGGTAAAGCCGCGATCTCGTTCGGCGCTAGCGTGGCCATCAACTACATTGATGGCGCCACCAAGGCATTCATTTCCGGGTCGCAAATCACTGCTTCCGGCGCCGTAAACGTCAACGCCATCGGTGATTCGACGATCTTTACGTTATCGATTGCGGGTGGTGCGTCGGCCAATGCGTCCGCACAAAGCTCAGGCTCATTTGCTGGCGGCGGAACCGTTTCGCTCAACGATATTGAAAAGACGCTAGAGGCATCGATTGATAGCAATACCAGGCTCGAGGTGACGGCCAATGCCCCAACCGTCATCTCTGCGACAGATCAATCGAAGATTTTCGCCATCGCCGGCGCAGCGGGGATCGCAGTCACGGCCAGCACGGGTACCGCGATCACTGGTGCGATCGGAATCGCCCTTTCGATCAACGACATCAACAACACCATCTTGGCCAAACTGGATAAATCGAGAGTAGTTACTAAAGGCAACCTAACCATTGATGCGAACGCTAAAAAAGCAGAAATCAAATCGGTCGCCGTGGCTGCATCGGTCGGGGTCTCCAAGGCCACTGGTGTCTCCGTGTCATTGGCGGGAGCCGGTGCGGGCTCGCTCAACGATATTGGCAACACGGTTTCCGCAACGATGACTTCGAGTGGGGTTACGTTCAGTGAAACGGGCGCGATAGAGACAGGCGCACCAGAGACGGGCAGGCTAAACTTCCTGGCGTCTGACACGTCCACCATCACATCCTACGCTATCGGTGCGTCGATTACTGCTGCTATCGGTACATCAAATAGCGTCGCCATTGGATTCGGTGGTTCCCTGGGGCTTAACGAAATTGACAATACGCTTTCCGCAACGATCGACGCAAGCACCTTCATTTTGAGTGATGCGAGCACAGGCACGAGCTCGCTAAACGTCCTGGCGTCCGACACGTCCATCATCACATCTTACGCTATCGGTGCGGCGATCAGTGCCGCTATCGGAACCTCCAACGCAGTCGCCATCCCGATCGGTATCGCCCTGGGATTCAACGACATCAACAACACGGCGGAGGCCGTTATCAAAGCGGACTCGGCCATATTTCCTAGCTCCCTCAATGTCAAACAGTTCGCCGTCAATGTCACAGCCAAACAGAACGCCACCATCAACTCCACCTCTGTGGCAGCCTCCGTGGGAGTTGGGGTCGGCCAAAATGGTATAGCTGTGAGCATTGCCGGGGCGCTGGCAAAAAACGAGATCAGCAATCAGACGCGTGCGAATATCGTCGCTAGCCACGTCTCGATGAACGGAAACTTGAAGGTGACCGCAGACGACATATCCAAAATTGAGTCCCTGGCGACCGGTGCAGCGATCAGTGGCGCCGTCGGAGGCAGTAACGCCGTGGGCGTTGCGATCGGCGGTGCCACAGGATTGAACAAGACAACCAACACGGTTTCCGCAACCATCGACAAAATCGTCGTCGTCTTCTATGCGGGCACGATGGACGTTCTGGCATCGAACACGTCTACCATTAACTCCAAGGCTATCGGTGCGGCGGTCAGTGCCGCCGTTGGAGCCACTAATGGTGCGGCCGTCCCGATCGCTATTTCCTTGGGATCCAACGAGATCGAAAACACGGTGGAGGCCGTCATCAAAACGAATTCGATTGTAACCCAAAGCCCTGACAATTTAAAACAGTTCGACGTCAATGTCACAGCCAAACAGAATTCCAATATCGACTCTAAAGCCGTGGCAGCCTCCGTAGGAGTTGGGGCTGGCGGCTCGAATGGCGTCGCTGTAGGCATAGCCGGGGCGCTGGCGAAAAACGAAATCACCAATCAAACGCGTGCGAATATCGTCGCTAGCACTCTCTCGATGAATGGAAATTTGAAGGTGAACGCAGACGACATATCCAAAATCGATTCCCTCGCGACCGGTGCGTCGATCGCTGGCGCCGTCGGAGGCAGTAACGCCGTGGGCGTTGCGATCGGCGGTGCAGCAGGATCCAACACGACTACCAACACGGTTTCAGCAACCATCGACGATAGCGGCGTCACTTTGATACCTGGGGAAACGAGCGGGGCCACGCTAGACGTTCTGGCATCGAACACGTCCACCATTGACTCCAAGGCTATCGGTGCGGCGGTCAGTGCCGCCGTTGGAGGCACCGCTGGCGTGGCTGTCCCGATCGCTATTTCCTTGGGATCCAACGAGATCAAAAATACGGTGGAGGCCGTCATCAAAACAAACTCGAATGTAACCCAAAGCCATACCAATATCAAACAGCTCAACATCAATGTCACAGCCAAACAGGAGTCCACAATCGATTCCACCGCCGTGGCAGCCTCCGTGGGTGTCGGTGCCGGCGGCAAGGCTGGCGTCGCTGTCGCCATTGCCGGGTCGCTAGCGAAAAACGAGATCACCAATAAGACGCTTGCGAATATCGTCGCTAGCACTCTCTCGTTGAACGGAAACTTGAAGGTCACAGCCGACGACATATCCAAAATCGATTCCGAGGCGACCGGTGCATCGATCAGTGGCGCCGTCGGAGGCGCCGCGGGCGTGGGTGTTGGAGCCGCTGGTTCCATAGGATCCAACACGACTACAAACACGGTTTCCGCAAGCATCGACGCTAGCACCATCACTTTGCTAGATGTGGGCACGAGCACGGGCACGCTAGACGTTGTGGCGTCCGACAAGTCCACCATCAAATCCAAGGCTGTCGGTGCCGCGATGAGTGCCGCCGTCGGAGGCGTGGCCGGCGTCGCCGTCGCAGTTGGCATTTCCGCGGGAACCAACGAGATCAATAACACGGTGGAGGCCGTCATCAAAACGAACTCGAACGTAACCCACAGCTCTAGTATTGGCAAAAAGTTTGACGTCAATGTCACAGCCAAACAGGATTCCACAATCACGACCACTGCCGTGGCAGCAGCCGTGGGAGTTGGGGTCGGCGGCAAGGCTGGCGTAGCTGTAAGTGGTGCCGGAGCACTGGCGAAAAACAAGATCAACAATCAAACGCGTGCGAATATCGTTGATAGCACGCTCTCGATTACAGGAAACTTGAAGGTGACGGCCGAGGATAAAGCCACCATCGACGGCAAGATCACATCCGCTTCTGTTTCAGTTGGAGGTGGCCTTGTTGGCGTGGGAGCCGCCCTCGGCCTCTCGTCTGTCGAAAACATCATCCCCGACACAGCACTCACGCAGGCCAAGATCAGCGGAGGTCAGTTCACGGTGGGTGGATCGGTGACAGTCGATGCATCCAGCACGGGAGAGATGAACTCGGACGTCAACGCGGTCTCGATCGGTTTCGCTGCGGGCGCGGTGGGAGTAGCGGCAGCCGTGGCCGGAGTTCTCGCCAGTCATGATCTAAGTGGCAAAGTCGAGGCTCAGATCCAGGGCTCGGGCAACAAAGAGAACAGTGCTGTCTCGGGTGTTACCGTCCAGGCGTCTAATAACATCACATCCGATCTCGACGTGAAAAGTGCCAGCGTAGCGGCTGCCATTGGTGGTGGCGGCGCCGTCAGCCTCGGTGTTTCCAGTGCCACCACCACCCTAAAACCGATAGTTACCGCCACCATCCGCGACGCGAAATTGATATCGTCTAGTGGCGATATCAAAGTCACGGCAGATAACAATGGGGCGGTTAAAAACCACGCCGCGACCGCCAGTGTCGCCGCCTCCTATGGTGGATTCGCGATCGCTGGTGGTGGCGCCTCGGCCACGGTCACCGCGACACCTCAAGTGAATGCGATGGTCCAGGACAGTGACATCAACGGTAAAAACGTCACGGTGTCAGCCAATTCGACGGACACAGTTGACGCCGATTCCAAGGCAGCCGCGATCGCGATCTCGATTGGCGGCTTTGGACTCGGAGCTTCGGGCTCCATTAGCAAAGTCACATTGGAACCAGTCTTGAAATCCGAAGTCGTCAAAACCAAAGTGGTTTCCGAAAATGGGACGTTGAATATTAATACCAAATTTACGCCTATGGCCACTGCGGAATCGGCCGGACTGGCGGTCGGCACCGGTGCCGCGGTTGGCCTATCAAGTTCCGATGTCATGATTGGCGGTTCATTGATTTCCCGCCTGGACGCTGGAGACGCTAACAATAAACCGATCAAGGTGGGTGCGCTGAACATTCTCACCAAAAATAACGCCGCGCCTACCGATGGCACAAGCAGTTCCGCCAAAGCGACTGGCGCGTCGGGCGGTTTGTTGCTCGGTGCAAATGGAGCGATCGCCAACATTGCCAACACGACGAAATCGACCGCCGAAATCGCGGATAACAACGCTTCTAACAAGCCTTCCTCCGCCATTACAGTGACTGGCAAAACGGATATTAGCGTTAAATCAGCGACATCCCAAACGGCCGAAGCGGGCAGTCTCGCAGTCGGTCTGCTCTCGTCCGGTAATACCCTGACCGAAGCCAAGTCCGACAATGGAACGACCGCGCGTATCGGAAAAAATGTCATTCTGAACACGGGCGATTTGGACCTGCAATCGATCAGCGTGGACAATAGCATCAGCACAGCCAAGCTCGGTTCCTTTGGCGGAATAGGCATTGCACTTTCCAAGGGCGAAACCACAACCAGGAGCATCACCAAGGCGATCATCGACGATGGCGCCAAGTTAACGGTCACCGGCAAGCTCGATGCAGATGCAAATCACACCTCCAAGTACAACGCGAAACTGTTGTCGCTCAGTGGCGGATTTATTTCCGGAAGTGGCGGTGCTGTTAACAACGTTATCGACTCCACCGTGAACGTAAACATCGGCAGTAGGACGATGGTGACGGCCGGAAGAATGGATGCGACCGCCACCAACACGGTCAAGAAAGAGGATCCCGGCACCGACGATAATGTCGACGCCGACGCGAAAGGGCTTATCGCCGGCGTAAAGATGAATCATGACACGACGCTGAAGCTCAATACAACCACAACGATTGGCGACAACGCGAAGATCGTTCTGACAGCCGATGACGCTGTCCCCAGCAAGTTTGAAGCTTTTCAGGACATCAAAATCAAGGACAAAGTGAAATTCAAGGCGGGCGGCCTAGCGGCTGGCGGCGCTCTAGTCACGAACATCAAATCGACAGACCACAACATCGGCGTCACGGTCGGTGGAGGAGTCCAGATGGACGCCAAGACACCCATTCATTTTGCCGCGAACGAAAAGGCGGACGTGACCATCCAGGCGAATTCCGATGCCTACGGAGCGGCGACGGCGACAGGAAACAAGGCCACGATTGACCTCAAGCCAATAAAGTCGGTGACAATTGGTTCGTATGCGAAAGTGTTCTCGACCAAGGATGTGGCCCTGCTGGCAGGGATGACTTCGAACCCGGAGAACCCGAAGAAAGACGACTATAAAATCAAAAGCAATGTCGATGCGTTTGCAGGCTCACTGATCCCGTTGGATACCATTGATGCCAATGCCCACCTGCTCCAGAAGAATACGATTGACGTGACGCAGGGAGCGGAAGTTAAATCCGGCGGTGATATCTTGTTGTATGCCGATGGCGACGACTATCAACCGGTTTCGGCCCAAGCCAAAAGCGTCAACTGGATATCGGGCCTCTCGGCCTTGGTCAACGGTGCGACAAGCGACGCCGAGGGCGGAGTGGGACAATTCGCGGGCGAATCATCGACCAAGGCGGACGCGACCGTGACCGTCAAAGGAACCTTAGAAACCGGCATCGGTCGTAATCGCACCCTGGTCATCGAGAAGATCGTTGAACCACAGGATCGCAGTAACATTAGCGAATACAAGGTCGTCTTGTCCAAAGAATCTGACTTCTCTGACGCGGACATAAAAAAATCTTCGTTCGATGTGATATCAGAAGATGCGCAAGCGTTGTTGTATGCCAAAGAGCAGCTTCGGATCCCCGGTGTGACATCGCAATTAAAGCAGTTTTACGAAGCCGAAGTAGTACGTCTCCGAGAAAAAATTACCAAGCAGGGCTTGTTAGAATCATACTCTAACGACCTTGACGTCGTTACTAAAATTACAACATTGAACCTTTTCATCCCAAACATCATCGCATCGTCCGGTGCCATTCGCATCTTCGCTGACACGCAAGTCGTTAAGGACGGCACTCTGACGGCACCCTCCGATCCCAGCATCACAGTTATTAACAACACTTATGCCAATCTCACCACCTCCATATTGACCATCCCTGATCATAACGGCGGCGTCTTTGTCAATGGCCGGCTAACGACAGAACGCACGACCACGCCAACAATCCTGGTTGAAAATGAGGCGATCGTTGCCGCGGACACCGGAAGACCTTGGCCCGGCATTGAAGTGCAACAATCGGTCAACAATCCTAGCGGCGATGTGACGCTGAAGAACTATTCCGCTGGTGCAGGAGCCATCAATATCGCAAAAGAAGCTTCCATCCAAGCTGCGACACAAACCATCGAGGCCGGGCTTAACGGTACGCTGAACATTAGCCTTGGTGGTGCGAACAGCGTCTTTGAAGCAGGTGGTTCTGCATACAAACAAGTACTGCCGTTTTCGGAACCTGTCGACCAAAACGGTCGTTTAAAGGGATTAGGCACGGGTGCAATCAACAATTTTGCAAACGGGCCTGTGAACGCCTTGAACGGGTCGACGTCAGTACTGCGGGGTGCACGGGTCATTCTGAAAGCGGCCTACATCAACTTGAACGGCCTTATCGAAAGCGGACGCACTGATTACACACTCCTTATCACTGACGCAATGCACCGAGAAGCTGGGGAGTATGGCCAATTACAAAAACCCGGTCTTTACAAATTGAAGACGAACTCTAACCCTGATTTTACCGTTCAATTCAACACAGACCCAGTAGGGTATGAGTATGTCGTTAGCGACTTTGCCCCCGTCGGCGGTTACGTGGAGATTCATGGTCATCTCGCCAATACGGGTGGGGGCAAAATCCAGGTAGCCAGTGGTTACGCAAGTGTGAAAATTGAATCTGAAGTGGAGCTGAACCACCCTATCAGATTGCATAATATCGACCTGTCTCAACGTGCTGACGGAAGGCTAGTTATCGACGATGAATATAAGCCTGGGCAATCCACCATCTATGAATCCCACGGGGACTATATCTACAAATCCAAATCAGGCAGCGTTGAAAGGCGTGAACTTACAAGCACTGACACCTACCAGCCAAAGAACTGGTTGCGATACGGTTTCACGATAGTGGAAGATCTAAGAGAGGTGATAACGGAATACCACTTCAAGGAAACAGGTAAGAAGCCTTTGTTCGACTGGGCGAACTTCGGTACAAATACAAAAATAGATGAGAAAGTGATACCCCAAGGCACTCCAAGGCTCAGTACTTCAGGCGTCTTTTTCTTCGAAGCCCCGGGAGATGAAGTTCAATTTAGGTACGACTCAGATCGCACTGAAACAGGAACAACTAAAACGCCCAGGTATAATGAAGAAACTCGTTATGGTTATTTTACAGACGATCATTATTGGCAGGTCGACACCACGACGGGTGTAACCATAAAACACAATCACTCGATGCGGGCTGATAATCCGATTGTCATCAATTTCACGGGCTTGAAAGAGCCAAAACTCGATGTTAATTGGACGAACGGTCGCGTCACGATCGATGGAATTATTGGTGATGACCGTGGTGTGACGAACATCAAAAATACCGGACCTGTGTTCACGACCGACCGCGGCCTGATTCAGGGGCGGCAGATCACGTTGAAAGCGACCCAGTTTGGGACCCCAGCATCACCGGTACGAACGGATCTCGCCGACAAAGTGGTTTCCGATTACCTGTCGGATGAGCCGTTCAAGGATGATAGCCCACTGCGTAAAATCTACGGCGGCGAGCGGGTGCGGGTGGGTGCCAACCATACTGCTGGCGGGTTGCCTGGGACTGTCTACGTCTATCGAGGCTTAAAGCCATTGACGCAACGATTGTTGACGGTGAATTATGCCGATGCCACTCTATGGCAACCGGTTGGAAATGATAGCCAGATGATTATCACGAATGTTTCGACCGGCGACACGAACATCCACGAAGTAAGCGGCGATCTGATCATCGGCGGGATATATATACAGGGCAATACTTGGCTGCGCGCCGCAGGAGGAATCCAGATGGCTGTGGAAGGCGCATCGATAAAGACGTTTGGATATTATTATCAAGGGAACCCTTCCGTGCTGAACCTGGTCGCCGATACGGGTGATATCGGTACTACAAAAATGCCCGTTCAAATTCGTACGACTTCGGGGGTGAGCTTCTCTGCAAAAACGCCAGGAAACGTGTCCCTTTTCTCCATAAGGCAGCTCTTCGTCAACGAGATTCAGGCTGGGGGGGATGTCGCAATCAGGTTTGCACCCGGATTCTCGATGGCCGATGCCAATTTCATCGACATACGTGACGAGCGTGCGATCGAAGAGCTGACGAACACCGTTTGGAAGGATTTGCAACTGACAAAGGACACCGGATTCGATGCGAAACTCGCCAGTCGCATTGCAGCTCTACAAGCAATCAAAACGAGCGAGTATCGCACCTATTGGGACTTGCGAAATCAGACGTCTGACCCAAAGAACTATACTTCGGGTGCTCAAGTGGTGATGAGCCAAGGCCAATTCGATGATCTTAGGCCGACGCTGGAACAGGAAGGTAGGATGGCTGGGTTTTCAGGAGACGACCTAGTTCTATATTTTTTCCTTAGAAGGGCAGAAATCGATATTGATCGCACCAAAGAACTTCATCGATTGCACCTGGTCGTCGGCGCCTTGACCGCCGCGTTCGATCCCACGTACAAATACACGGCGACGGACGCGGATAAGAAAGAGATTAAAGATTCGATGCATCTTTGGACAGAGCAGCAATTGCAGAATCTGCGCGACCCCAGCTTCGTCGCCAGTTTCTTAAAGATAACGGACACCGAGCTGGTCATCGAGAAGCCAAATATCATCGGTAAAACCGTGCGCATTGAAGCTTCGGGTGTCGGCACCTACGATCACGGCCAAACGATCGTGCTTAAAGACGCTGGCGGTAATCGGCCTAAACTGACCCTCGACCAACGGGCCGCCGTCATTGCCGCGGAATCGGGTGACCTGATCTTCACAACGCGACCTCCGGTCGATGTAGCTATCACCGTGCAAGACAATTACAAATTGACACTAAGTCGCTATACAAAGAATCAAGATGTCCCGTACGGCGGGACCGGCACGTGGGGTGAACTGGGCTTCCAGGTCGGGCAATCGATCATGCTTGCCGGAGAACCGGGCAGCACGACCGATCGCGGTGTGTTCTACAAGGTGAAATCGATTTCACAAGACGGCAAAATTCTGGAGGTCGATTCCGTCATGACTGACGGTTCGGCGGCGCGTCCCGTGCACAGCCGCCCGATCGACAACAGTGACTACGGCATGGACGGGTTATACCTCGTAGCTCCCGTCATCACAGACCCGGCGAAGTACAACGAGGCTACGCACCTGTACGTCCTACGGCGTGAAGATGTGGACATCCAATCGGAAGGAAAAATCGACGTCATCGCGGCCAGTCATATCTTTATTGGATCGGAAGGCGATATGCTGCTAGGTGCTATAGGGTTGGCAGGCCCTGGCACAATTCAAATCAAGGCGAACGGCGACCTAAGGCGTAGCGGCATCGAAGACCTTCTTCTAGGGAACGTGATTCGCGGGAATGTCGTACTACTAGAATCGGCTAACGGAAAGATCGGGGACACCGGCAAACCGCTACGGATCGGCAAGAACGACGAAGCCATCTTGCGGGCGAAAGGCGATATCCGTGCGGAATCCAGCGATAAATCTCAACTTCGAGTCAAAAACGTTTACTCCGGTACTGGAGACGTTGACCTAAAGTTTCCAGGAGGGTTCGTCGACCTGTGTAGCGCTGACGTAGCGATCCGTGCGAACAAGATCAACCTAGCAACGGACAACTCACTGGGTGACATCAAGGGTATCTCTTGCCCGTTCACGATCGATGGAAAAACGATCAACGCCAAAGCCAAGGATATCGACCTGAAAAGCACGGGGGATTTGATCGTTGGCAAGAAGGCCGTTTCCGCGGCAGGAGGCGAGGGTGAGATCCTGCCGGAAATCGAAGGATTGTTCGCAACCGGCAACTTGCGACTGGAAAGTTTAGGCTCTGTAACCATCCTGGGCACCATGTCAGCAGGTGGAGAAATGTTTGTTTCGGCGACGGGCCAATTGATTGCCGTCCCAGAGAGTAGAGTGCTGTCGAACGGGCCCGTCACACTGGTGTTGCATACGCTCGCGGGCAGCTCGTCTCCAGCCAAATTTGATTTCCTTGGTCAACTGAAAGCGCCGTTGACTGTAATCCAAGGCAGTGACGGACCGGATAACATCCGCTTTGCTCCCGCAGCCTCGTCGTCGGGGGAGGTGCAATTGTCGATTGATAAGGTCGATAGCATCAACTACGGCACCAATTGGAAGGCCGGAAGACCCACCGTCAAGGATGGCCAATTCTTTCACGTCTTAAGCAGCGGTGCTCAAAAACTGCGTGTGAAAGGCGGCGTTCGCAATACCAATCCAATTCTACCGCTCGACGTGACCGCCGATGGCCGCGTTGATCCGATCGACGTCTTGGTGGTCATTAATTTACTCAACAGGTCCGACAGGCCAGCTTGGCTTTTATCAGACGGCCCCATGAGCAGCGAAGAACTCGCTTCGTTTGTGTACTACGACGTGAACGCAGATGGCAGCGTTGATCCGCTCGACGTCCTCACGATCATCAATCTACTGAACCGCCGCGAGGGTAGTGCCGAGGGCGAGTTTGTGGCCAATCCAGGGCGTGGCGACGACCTGCTGATTGGAGGCTCTACGAAAAGCCAAGATGATCTCGCCTCATTGGATACCACCCTGGCGGATTCGGGCAGCGGCGACTGGGCGTTGGCGTTTTTCGATCTGGGCGACATCATCAATGACGATGACGAAGATAACCTGTGGGGTGAAAAGGGACTCGACTTGTTGTTCGGTGGCCTCGGCGACAAGGTCAAGCAGTAAGTCAAATCGTGAAATGCTTCCGCCCATGGCAAGCGATACGAAGCCGTGCCGGGTCAAACGTGCCCGGTTTTTTTAAACGACCGCGATTTCTGTCAACGCGACCAACACCAACGAGAGGGGGTCAGACCGGTCAGACCCTGTTTGCTGTATACTGCCATTTTGCAGCATGGTACATCATTCGGATGGCCAGACCTTTACGAATAGAATTTTCGAACGCGATTTATCATGTGATGGCAAGTGGAAATGGTCGTCAAGCGATTTTTCATGCCGATGCAGACTACCAGCGAATGACCGATGGATTGGCTAAGACAGTCGCTCGAACCGGTTGGCAAGTTTACGCCTTCGACGCCTGTGAAGCGAGCAACGCTTACTAGCAGTTTCCAGTTCCCAACCAGACGATTGGTTAACGGTCATTGCGCTCCAGCCAGCGCTGAATAAATCGCCAAAGCGATGGATACGAATGGAAAATAGACGGCGGATCCGCCTTTGGGTCGTGATGGTTTCGCAATTCCTTGAACAATTGGAAATACGTCTAGGGTGTCGGCGATAGGCAACATCTTTATCACTGGCTTGGCTGGCGGCAGTGGGACGGGCTCATTCAACGTAGGCATCCTTGTCCTTGGCACAGTCAGCTCCACCGGAACCGGAGCCACCGCAGGCAGCGTGACTCTCAACGGCAACGGCGGAAATCTTTCCGGGACGGGCGGCTCCAATAACGGCGTCCATGTCGTTGGCACGATCACGGTGACTCTCACCGACGATGATGGTGGCACGTCGCAATTGACTTCCTTTGCAACCATCGGTGGAGTCGGCCTGCATAATGGACAGCTTCAGATTATTGGCACCGACGGCCGCGATGTGGTTCATGTCGACTATGGTGGATCCGACGGCGGGTCGGACGGAGGGGCTGATCGAACAGTAAAAGTCAGTGCGAATTTCAACTTAGCCAATGGAAACGGAGGCTCGGATGGCGGTTCAGATGGTGGAGGCGATCAATTCACGTACAACTTGAGCGACGTGACCAGTATTCTGATCATCGGATGTGGCGGTAATGATCATCTCCATGTCAACAAGAAAGTCATGATCCCTGCGACCATAGACGGCGGTGCCGGAGACGATCAAATTTGGGGTGGCGGTGGCAATGACAACATCACCGATTTGATCGGCAACAACCAGATCAAGTCCGAGGGAGGAAACGATATTATCACTGTCGGTGACGGCAACAACACGATTGATGCTGGCAGTGGGAACAACACCGTTACTGCTGGTAATGGAAATAACAGCATCAAAGCCAACGGCGGCTCTGACGGTGGCGCGGATGGCAATAACGTGATTCTTGTGGGCAACGGCAACAACGATATCGACACAGGCAAGGGCAATGACACGATTACCACTGGCAATGGCAACAATGACATCAAGGCCGGCGCTGGTGATGATTCGATCCGCACTGGCAGTGGTAACGACAAGATTCGCGGCGACGATGGAAATGATACGATCAATGCGGGGAACGGAGATAACGACGTCGATTCTGGAAAAGGCAATGATAGTATCATCACAGGCAGTGGTCGCGATCGAATCGATGCTGGTGACGGCGACGATACGGTCCAAGCCGGTGCCGGTAACGATACCATCAAGGGCGGTGCAGGCAATGATGTGTTGCTAGGCGGCGCGGACAACGACTTGATCGAAGGTGGTGATGGACGTGACTTGCTGGTCGGAGGATACGGCGCCGACCGGATTATTGGCGACAAAGATGAAGACATTTTGATTGCTGGATGGACGAGCTGGGACAACAATAATTTGGCGATCGCCGCGATCATGAAGGAATGGACCAGCAGTAATAGCATGGTCACGCGACAACTGAACATCACCAACGGAACAGGACTCACTGCTGGTTATCGCTTGGTTGGTGATGACGGCGTGAATCAGACTGTCTTCAATGACTACGATGTCGACACGTTGACCGGAGGCCAGGGAACCGACTGGTTCTTTGCCAATCGAGTAGCCGACAACGGAGGTGTCTTGGATATTGTTACGGACTTAGCCGGTAGTGAGTTTTGGAACGATACCGACTTTTGATCATGTAGCATTCAGTAGGAAGGGTTGATCCGCAACAAAGCAAAACACTCCGGACTGGTTCACTGGTCCGGAGTGTTTATAATTTTGGCTGAGTTGATCATCGAATCGCCTTCCACGCAAAAGAGAATGGAAGACAGAATGAGCATTAGTGCGAAGGGAATTGTTTATCTGATGCGGGGACTACCTGCATGCGGCAAAAGCCACCGTGCGAGACGCTTAGTTGGGGATGATGGAATCGTACTGGAGACTGACGAGTACTTCTACACTCAAATTGGCAGCGATAAGACTAGTTACGACTATGACAAAGACTTGCCTCCAGTTGCACGAAAGTGGAATTTTGCGAGGATGCGTGATGCGATCTCGCGTGAAATCTCGCCCATAGTTATCGATCGCGGAAACGGGTTAAATGCCGAGACGCATGAGTTTGCACTCTACGCGACGGAAAACGGGTACGAAGTTCAGTTGGCTGAGCCCGATTCGAAATGGTGGTTGGAACTAAGGGTTTTACTCAAGTACAAGGAGTTTGTATCGGACACTTTGTTTGACAATTGGTCAGAACGTCTTGCGTCGAACACAAAAGACACACATCGCGTACCAGCCGCGACCATTAAGAGTTGGATGCTCAAATGGCGGCACGATTTGACGGTACAACAAATACTCGACAACCATCTAGCATGAGTTCTCCGAAGGATACAGAACTGAACAGTCGGCCGAAGCCAATGAGAGGGGGTCAGACCGGTCTGACCCTATTTACTGTTTTAAGTTGCCTCAATGATCACTGGACGCGTCCCACGCAATCGTCCCGGTTGTCTCGCCGTTGTGCGATAGCGTGTAGGTTCCAGATGTCCCTGAACCCGAAAATGTCTAGCCGACGCTTTGCTTTTCGTTGATAGAACCAAACGAGTTACGCTACTGCGCAAGAGAGAGGCGAGATTCGAACCATAACTTGGCTGTTTTCGTTCGAGCAGTGCGGGCATGCATGTCAGATTCGAAATGAAGCCATTTTGAAACCTGAGTCTTGAGCCATTTCGAGTGAATTTTTACTTTTTGTGAAACACTTGCTAATTTTTTCGTCCCATTGACGTAACGGATTGCTTTTCGCGCTGGTTACTTTCTGACTTCAAATGAATCAATTCTCGAGCTGGGACATGAAAATGGCAAGAATTTCCTCCAAACGTCAACTACGTGATTCCCTTGAACGTCTCGAATCCCGACAGTTGTTAGCGGTTGCTTCCGTGGTTGAAAGCGGGTTGCTCAGAGTATCAGGGGATGCCGATGGTGCCGTGGAGATCGTGGCCAAGTCCACTTCGCAATTTGAAGTGACCGACAACGGAGTTTCCATCGGGACTTTTGACGGTGTCAAGGCGATCAGCATCGCGTTGGACTCAAGTGGAACTGCTAACAATACCGTAACGCTTAAACTGGACGGGGCAAGCGTGGATCGGGTTGTGGCCGACTTAGGTGCAGGCGACAACTCGTTGGTGCTGGCTTCGGGCAGCATCAAGGGAAGCTTGAGCTTTGAGGGTGGTAGCGGCAAAGATAGTCTTGCGCTGTCTGCAGGAACAACGATAGGCAGGAACGTTTATGCCATGCTCGGCGATGGTTCGAATACGTTGTCCGACAGTGCAACCATTACGGGAAGCTTGCTGGTATCGGGCGGGATCGACGAAGACGTCGTTTCCATCCTCGCCGAGGCATCAATTGGTAAGTACATGAGCATGAACCTTGGTAATGGAGCAAAGCTCTCAGCGTTGCGGGGTCAGTAGAAAAGAGCCTCGTCGTGAAGACGGGTAATGGAAATGATAGCGTGACAATTGAGAGTAGTGGGTTTGTTGGAGGTAGTGTTTCAGCCCGATTGGGTTCAGGTGACAACTCCCTGACTCACTCTGGAGAAATTGTCGGGGATCTGCGAGTAACTAGCCAAACTTCGACCGACAAGGTGACAGTAGGTACGGAAGCCATTGTCGGAGGTAAGACGGTTCAGAAAATAGGAATTGGATTGCATCGCAGTCATGATCGACTGTCGGCAGTTCGAGGGCGTCGTTAGCGTACAACCTGGGTAGTTGAGCGCGGCCCTCGCTCGTCCACATTGTCGCCTTTCGCTCCGCTAAAGTGCGTTGACGATGCGTACTTTCGCGGAGCGAAAGGCGACAATAAAAACAATCGAAGCACTCCCAATTTGCAATGGGTGAAACATGGCGAAAAAAACAATGGCAAAGCGAACGTGGTGCTTCGAGACCTTGGATGATCGGCGTTGCATGGCGGTCGCGAGTGTGGGTTGGGATGGGCCAGGCAAAGGTTCTGCGGACTTGACCTATTTTGTTGCTAATGCGCCGTCGGGACTGAGCAAAGCCGATGTTGGGGCGGCCATCAAAACAGCGTTGGAGGCGTGGTCCCAGATTGCAAGTGTCCAATTTACCGAATCGAAAACTCCGGGATTGTCCAAACAGCTCGATATCTCGTTTGGAAGAATCGATGGGGCAGGCGGGACGCTAGCCCAAGCGTATTTCCCGGCGGACGTGAACTCCTCACGCATCGCAGGGGACGTTCAGTTTGATAGCTCTGAGAATTGGGAGATCGGAAACGCCAAAGGATCTTCCGCCTTCGATTTGGTCCGTGTGGCGGTTCACGAAATCGGTCATGCGTTAGGCCTCGATCACAGCAGTCACAGTTCAGCCATTCTTGCCCCAACGGTATCGCCCAACGAGACCTTTACTGTGTTAGATCTAGATGATGTGGATGCTATTCTGGCGATCTACGCTCCGGCCAGTCCTGTGACGGGGTCGAACCCGACGACGAAGCCACCCGGAACGTCCATTCCACCTGTCGTGAGCACTCCTGCACCAACCCAGCCATTCACGTCGCCCAAACCGATGGACCCGACCCATGACTGGAGTATACTAGAGCATCGAGCCAATCGTTTTCGTTGGTCTATAGGCTTCGGCGAACTCTATCGCATATCGGCTCGATGGCGATTCTTCGGCTAAGCAAATTGGGTGATCCATGACAGACTTTGTTTCGAAAATGGCGATGGCACGCAACGGAGCAAGTGAGGCTGTTGGGGATCTTCTGGAACCTTACCGCAACTACATGCGTATGCTTGCGGCTTCTCAGATGGGGCGGCCCGTAGGGAAGCGAGTCAGTCCGTCTGATATTGTGCAGGACGCCATGCTTGCCGCCCACCGCGATCTTGGCGACTTCCACGGGACCACCCAGGCAGAGTTCGCTTCCTGGCTCAGAATGGTCCTGTCTCGCTGTTTGCTGCGTGCTATCGAGCACAATGTAAAAGCGGAGAAACGGGATGTACGCCGCGAAGTCTCGATGGATGCAATGCGATCCACGCTAGACTCCAGTTGTGAAGCATTGGGAAACTTTCTAGCGCAGGATCAAGCGTCTCCGAGTCAGATCGTTTCGGGCGAAGAAGAAGCCTTACGGATCGCGGATTACGTTGCCACGCTTTCCGAGGACTATCAAAAGGTGATCGCGCTACGCAACTTCGGCGGAATGCAATTTGATGAGATCGCGTCCCACATGAATCGGTCGCCGCAAGCGGTCAGGCTGTTGTGGCTGAGAGCCATCAATCGACTTCGAACGGTCTATTTTGCGGGGAGTTCATCATGAGTCACCCACGCAATCAAGGCTCCAAAGTTTTCACGCTCGTCGATCCTGCCGAGACGGACTGGATTGATCGACTAGACGAGGCCATGCAAGACAGAGTGGTCGCCCTCCTCGACCAGTATTTAGTCGAACTTGAGAATGGAGGTCATCCGTCGATAGAGTCGATTGTGGCTGAGTATACCGAGCTTGCCAGGCCACAGCGAACCTCACAGGAGAGCATAAGAATGTTTTATAGAGTTCATGGCGCATCTGACGATTCGCATGCGAGTCCTCCGGTATTTCCGATGAGGATGCATCCAAAAAGCGTTGGCGAATTTGAGATCGGACGAGAACTTGGGCGCGGAGCCATGGGAGTCGTTTACGCGGCAAAGATGGCCTCCACCGGGAGCGAGGTAGCCATCAAATTTCTCGATTCACAAGGTGTTCGAGATCAAGGAGGCATCGAACGCTTTCGTCGAGAGGCACGGGCCGCGGAATCCTTGAATCATCCTAGCATTGTCCCGGTTTACCATATCGGTTGCGACAATGGTAGGCATTATTACACGATGAAGCTCATTGATGGAGCTTCGCTGTCACACACCATTGACACTGCTTTTCATCGCAATTCGAATACGATCCGCGTCGGACCAAGTAATTCGAGCAAGTTGAATTCTCCTGTACCAACCGGCGAGTATTATCGGAGCTTGGCCAAAGAAATGGCAAAGGTGGCTGACGCCTTGCACGCAGCGCACACGATGGGGGTCATTCATCGAGATATTAAACCGTCGAATTTATTGAAGGATTCGACCGGACATGTTTGGATTACCGATTTTGGTCTGGCCCATGTCGAGGATGGGCTGAACCTGACTTACTCCGGCGACATCATTGGCACATTTCAATACATGAGCCCCGAACAGGCTTCGGGCAAGCGAGAACGCGTCGATTTTCGTTCTGATATTTATAGTTTGGGAGCGACACTGTACGAACTATTTACAGGAAATGCGCCCTACAGTGGAATGGATCGCGCCGAAATTTTGCGACGCATCCAAACCGCAGAGCCCCTTCGACCCCTCGCCTACAATCGAGAATTACCTCGGGATTTAGAGACGATCATTCGAAGGGCCATGCGACCAGACCGCGAAGATCGGTATCAGTCTGCCTCTTCGATTGCAGAGGATCTAATTCGATTCTCAAATCGCCAACCCATCGTCGCGAACGCGGTGAGCATGGGTGAACAGGCAAAGAACTGGGCACGCCTACGCTCCGGTCGAATTGCGGTGGCGTTGTTCACCGCATTGTTTGGGATCATGGTACTGGGTATCGTCAATATTCAAATTGAATTGGAGAAACGGCAGACTGCCAGTGCCCTCCGCACGAGCGATTTGAATTATCGTCAGGTGCGCGGCTTAGTCGATACGCTTGGCTTTCGATTCGCGGAACAACTGACCGAACACCCTGGAACAGAGGCATTGCGGCGGGAGGTTTTGACCGTAACACTGAGCTATTACGAATCGTTTATCGCTTCGGCGAATGCGGACCCGCGACTTGCTAGCGACGTTGCACATACCAAACTCAAGATTGCTCGACTGATAAGGACCATTGGCAGTGTGGATGAGGCAGATATTGCATATCGCGATGCAGTCGTTGCGATTCGCAAAGCCAATGCAGCCAAGCCCAACGAAGCTGACGCTTTGACCCTGCACCGAGCCATCAACGAGTGGGTTGTGCTGCGTAGCGAACAAGGTGATCAATCCTTTAGTAACCCGTTGCTTGCTGAAGCGAACATGATCGCTGACTCCATTAAGGATGCGGGGCGTCGCGCCAGAGCGCAGGCGCTTTCGCACCACACCCAAGCGATTGTTGCATTTCGCGAACGCGACATAGAGCGAGCCATCGCCCAGAGTTTCGAATCGATTGCTATCTTGCAGGAAATCGAGAAAAAGTTCGGAACGACGGGTTCTATGCCAGATTCAAACACGCGGATGTCCACGGTCGACGAAGAGGAGATCTC
Organism: Pirellula sp.; assembly: GCA_031372345.1. GTDB lineage: Bacteria > Planctomycetota > Planctomycetia > Pirellulales > Pirellulaceae > JBKCUI01. The sequence continues at coordinate 45,357 of JANMLD010000311.1, read as the reverse complement.
AGATGGCTACCTGGCAGATGCCTTCATTAACTTATCGGTGATGCTCGGCGAGGCGGGACGCAACGGGCCAGCCGAGAAGGCCGCAGCTCAAGGATTGGTTTTGCGACAAAGGGTGGTCGCTGCAAGCGAAACACCAGAGACCATCAAGGGCCTGGCAATGGCCTGTAGCAACTCGGCATCTGTCCTTTGGCGCAATGGAAGAACTGGAGAAGCGATCGAGTGTTATAAGCAATCTATCGAACACTTCGACCGTGTTAGCACTCTCGTGTCGTCACCTTTGGCACCTCGCCGTGATCTCTCGATCACTTTGAATAATCTCGGAATGGCCCTTTCATCGCTCGATCGTTACAGCGAGGCCGAGGCCATTTTTCGACGCGCCATCGCGATCGCTGGCGGGTCAGCCGATTCCGATATCAACGATGTAGGCGCTGCCCAACGTGCGGCTGGAATGTGGAATAACCTGGGTGTGCTATTAAAGAAACAAGGCTATAAACTGGGGGCAAGCGAGGCATTTCAAAAGGCTAGCGATTACCAACAACGCGTCTGTAGTCTGTTGCCAGGACACCCGAACGAGTCTGTGGTTTTGAGTCAAATCCGAGCAAATCTGTCTTCGCTGTAGTCTTCGATCTATTAAGCACTTACAATGAACCACGTCGCAGTACCTACGATGGAGGTCGAAAAGACCTGTCGATTACCAACGAGGCAAACGAATGGTTCTTCCAAAAAGGAAACGTCACCTAGCTTTTGAGCAGCTGGATAATCGTATCGCGATGAATAGCGATATGCATCCATCCGCGTCCATCACGTTTGGACGGTTGGAATCTCACGATTTTGTCGGGCATTTGGAACTACGCAGCGTTTCCTTCGTCACGAATGTTGCTGTCACCAGCGTTCCTACCTATGTTGTTGTACAACATGTTTTCGTACAACGCCCATCGAATCCTCCACCCCTGACATCGCCGCATCGAATGGAACCGGGCCGATTGAAAGTCAACGTGGGAATGAGGGCGCTGGCCGAAGGCGAATCAAACCGAAACGAAAGCGTCATTCCTTCATCCCCATCGGTGCAAACCCTTGGAACGAACTTGGCTGGGTCCAGTAGTTCGTCGTTTAGAACCGAGCCCGACTCAACTAGATCCAGTGTTGGTGTTACAAATTTGAGAATTGATGGTTCTCAGCTCGGACCGCCAACGCTAACTCCTAGTGCTTCAGGAAGTTCGCCGCGCGAGCTGGTGGCTTCTAATTCAACAAGGGTCTCAAGCCTTGCTCCGCTGATGAACGCTTCGCCGGCCAAGAGTGGCGTCGAAGCGGTTGCGAATACGTCCCCAAAAGCTGTTTTGCAAACGCCATCGGACTTGGTTCGGGCGCCCATCGCTTCCAGCACTGCACCAATGTTGAAACCCAAAAGCTTGGAGCCAGCCAAGCGGTCAGAAACCACTACTTCGACCGAGAACGGAATGCTAACCTTTTCAATGCGGGAAGCGACGGATCGATCGAATGAACGCGGGAGTTTTGGCGGGCTGCATCAACGAAATGGAGATCGGCCCCTCAGTGATCTGCAATTGATGCAAATGGCCGACGCCGATCGATTACGTACCGAACTGGCTGGTACTTCGAAACGACTTCCCACCCCCAAAGGCATGATTGAGATCGATGAAAGTCTTGCAGAAAATTCGCAAAAAATTGTGAGTTCGACTGTTTCGAGGGCGAGCAACAACCCTTTTGAAATCCTCCAATTGTTTGTTGGTTCGACCAATATGGTCCAGGGTTCGGACGGTTCGGCGTCTCAGGGGTCAAACGCATCCAGAATGATGGGGATAGATTCCCAAGCATTGGATTCGGCGGAGTTGGCGACAAAGGAAGATTCCATCTTGGCTCTGGCAGTAGGGGTCGCGTTTGCGATGGCCTTTCGCCGCGACAAGGTCCAGAACTCGATAGAGACGTTATCCAAAGTGTTGAAGCGACGCACCCACGTTTGATGATGCTTTTCTATTCAGTGTGCGAGCAAGTGGTTGGGCATTTGTAGCAATTTCCACCCGAAGTGCAACTCACCTCTGCGCCCAAAAGCCGGCAAAAATCTGCTTATACGCTTCGAGTCGATGGCGATTCAAAGCTTCAAAAATGCTTTCGGAAGCTTGCTACGAGGGAACGTGTTATTATCTCCAGAAGATACCCACGGGATCTTTGGCGATGTATTCCAATGCAGCTTCCAATGGCATAGTCATTGGGCCCATATCGCCGATCTGTTCCCACTTGCCACGATGACTCCAATACGAAATTTCCACGAGATCTTCTTTTTCGAACGGGCGCAGCCGAGCTATCGGACAGCCGTTGTCCTCGCGAAATAGGGAATATCCATTGGACCGCTGGGGGGGACACAGCACATTCATTTCACATCTCATTAATGGAAACAGTAGGGCCAGTTAAAGGATGCTGGTCTTTCATTAGATCATTTCAGTCCCAAGCGGTGTGTCCCATTTGTCCCCCCCTTCCCATTTGTCCCCACCGTTTGTCCCCGAGCGTTTTGCGAGACCGACGCGGACACAGCCTTTTGGACGCTGGACGCTGCTGAAAGGCGGTGTCCCTGGACACTTGTACCTAGACACTGTCTAGTGCTTCGAGCTAAAGTAAGACGGAAGGACTCTGCAGAAAACCGAAATGGAAGTCTGACCCCGGCGCATCGATCCACATGGACTGGCGAATCGAAATCCCGAGTTCTGTTTGCACGAAAACGAGTGAAATATGAGCGAATCCGTTGACCCAAGTAGTTCCGCCATTGCCTCCGGCGATGATGTTCGATGCTTATCATACGAAGAGAAACTTTCCAAGGATCTGAGTTGGGCCATGAATCAAGGTAGCCGTCACTTTGACGAAAAAAGTGCTGTTCACGAAACTCTAATGCGGGTTTGCCGACGACTCAGCGAGTTGAAGATTCCGTATGCTGTCGTAGGTGGCATGGCTCTTTTCAAGTACGGATATCGTCGATTCACCGAGGATGTTGATCTACTTGTGACGCGTGACTCGCTGAAGTTGATTCACAAAGAGCTTGACGGACTAGGTTATCTGCGACCGTTTCCAGGGAGCAAGCATCTGAGGGATACGGAGTATCAGGTCAAGATTGAGTTCCTCGTCACCGGTGAATATCCCGGAGATGGCAAGCCAAAAGAAGTTGCTTTTCCGGATCCTGCCGACGTAACGGTGGAAGAAAACGGTATTCGGTATCTGAGTTTGCCGATATTGATCGAGTTGAAAATTGCATCGGGTATGACAGGACAGGATCGACTCAAGGATCTTGTTGATGTTCAGGAGTTAGTTCGGATTTTTGATCTTCCTCAAAATTTTGGCCAGCAACTAGCGCAATATGTGCAACCAAAGTTTGACGAACTTTGGCAAGCGGTTCATGGTGTGACACGACGATATTTGACACTATGGCGAAACAAATTCCTTACCATTGATGCTACTAATTTTGACGAAATGATCAACAAGCTGGATGGTGCTGTCGGGCTCCTCAAACAAATGCGAGCCGATGGCGTGCAGTTTGATCCAGAAGGCGGAACGGGTGACGATTACGTTCACCTATACACGACTGACGCTGAAATAGCGAAAAAGTATGACATGCACGACGAACGCGAGTTTTTCGGTGCGGACTTGGAAGATGAAACTGACGATGAGGTCGAGTAACGCAACAATCGAGAGAGCCGCCAGCCACTCTGCGAAAATGGCTGATTCTTCATCGCGATTAATAGCTTTCTGGTACCGGTCAGGCGATCACCAGCTTCTGTGCCCGTTCACGGCTGGCTTGAAGGCGTTTCGACGAGCACTTGAGCCCACGGATCAAGAAATCAACGTGTCGGCATCGAGCAGATATGGATAGGTCATCGCTAGAGTCCTTTGGATTGAAGGATAATTCAAGGAACTGCAAGAAGCAGGCGATTGCGATAGACGGAGACTAATGGGACTCATGCTCGTCGTTTGATTGCGAGTGTTTCTTTTGATGCCGGATGAAGTCGCGAAACTCTTGCGGCCACTGCGTTTCCATTTGAATAGGCGCGTCAGTACGGGGATGTTTGAAGCCGAGAGTTTCCGCGTGCAAGGCTAGACGACGATAAGGCCAAGCCCAATGTTCGGCTTGTCGGGCTTTGTAACGGGGATCGCCTAAAATTGGGTAGCCAGCTTCCGCCAATTGAACCCGGATCTGATTGCGTCGACCGGTTTCCAATCGGACTTCCAGGAAAGCCGCGTCTCGCCAAACATGGCGGGTAATGTAGTGTGTGATGGCTAGTTCGCCATGTTCGGCATTGGGAACCGAATAGCGGTTGAGGTCTGCATCGGTTGCCAAGTAGCTTCGCAATTCATGGCTCGCAGGCCTTGGTACGCCAGCAACCAGAGCAATGTACTTTCGCTGCGGTTTGCGGTCCGCGAATTGGTTTCGCAATGCCTCTGCCATCTCGAGCGATTTGGCTACGACCAGAACGCCAGAAACGCCTCGATCTAGACGATGGACGCAAAAAGCACGAGCGCCTGGGATGGATTTTTGGAACTGGCGTTCGACCAGCGACATCAGCGTATGCGGCTCGCGGTGTCGCGTCGGTACCGTCAGAAGATTGGCAGGTTTGTTGACAATCGCTAGATCATCATCGTCATAGAGAAAGTCAACTGAGCGACTGGATTGCTTGTTCTTGGATGGAACGGGGGCAGCAATCGGTTGCGGGACAATGTCCACTTCGATTCGGTCGCCGACCTCGACAACGAAAAACGCTTGGCGTTTGACTCGCCCGTTGACGGTTACGAAGCCTTCTTCGATCAGCGGACAAATCTGGGCACGAGGGATCTTAAACAGATTTTGCAGAACGTTGGAGAGTTGGCGAGCAGGTTGGGGTATGTTCGCAGGTACATTCGCGGTTTTTTGGGACATACTTGGCTATTGGAGTCGCTCCGCATGGCGGATTCAAGGCTTATTAGCGATTCGCAACAAGAGTTGGCTCATTTTGTCGATCCAAGCCTGCAAGCAATGGTGCGTTTCGACATAGGAACGGGCTGAAGCGACTTTTTCGAGCCAAAGGGCTGGTCGTTGAAATCTATCTTGAATGGCGGTTGCGAGTTCATCGGCGTTTGCTTTAGAAACCAGCGTGCCGACCGAATGCGTGCGGAGCAACTCTCCAGCCCCCTGAGCTGTATTGGTGGCCAGAATGGGTACTTTGCAAACCATTGCCTCCAGTAACGCATTTGGCATCCCTTCGTAAAGAGATGGCAAACACAGCAAATCGCATTGTTTGAGGAGTGCGAAGGGGCTGTGCACTTGTCCGTGAAAAAAAACGCTGTCGGCGACGTCCAGGCTGGCTGCGAGACTTTGTAGCTCTTTTCGCAGGACACCATCGCCCACCAAATGCAAGTCGGCCGCCGGGACTAAATCCATTTTGGCGGCGGCCATGTATTTGGCATAGGCTTGCAGCAAGTAACGATGGCCTTTTTCATCGCTCAGTCGGCCTATGGAGATGATATGCTTGCGATTTGGGCGAAGCACGGGGCCTGTCCAAGCTTGCTGACTCTCCGAATCAATCCGCTCAATGTCGATGGGACTGAGCATCACTTGAAAATCGGCCCGAGGTATGTTGTAGAACTCAGATGCGTTTTCGGCGGTGCCTTCGCCAACCGCGAGCAGGGCCTTGGCGGTCGAGTAGGCGTGATGGAGAGCGCGTTTCTTCATCGTAATCCACCGTTTTTCCGATTTCACAAGATCGAACTGCGGTGGTGAAACAATGGTGGAGATGCGAGGGGTATGGGTCAATTCGGTCGCCGGCCCTGTGATGAGGGTCATGTGAAAGAGTCGATCGTAAACTGCGTCGATTTGCTCGCGCCGAAGGACCTTCGCTAGATGCTGCACTTGCAACCTATGAATTCGACCTGGCCAATTCCACTTCGGAAAAGAGTTCTCAGACCAGTATGCGATCCGCTTGACGTCGTTGGGGAGCTCATCCAGCAAAACGCCAGATTCATAAAGAAGATAGAGAACGGGCTCAAAACGCTCGCGATCAAGCCCCCTGAGCAAATACAAGAGTTGCTTTTCGCTCCCGCCGCCGTCCATCGAAGACGAGCACAAAAGAACGCGAAGGCGGTTTTGGGGCATGGAATACCTTGACAATTGAGCGGACAACATAGTGTCCGCTCAGTTTAGCCAAATGTGGAGAATTAGGTGCTAGTTCAATTTTTCGACCTACGAAACGACACCTATGCGGTTCGGCTTCGATACGTTCGGTCGGAAAACTGCTTCACTTTGCGGCTCGCCATGTTCACTGCACGTTCCACCATCTTGAGCTTGTGGTAGACAACCGGCCGGTTTCGGAATCTCGAAAGGGAACGGCGGTATTTGACGTAGAACATAAAAGTCTCAGCAAAGTCCTCGCTCGAATTGGTTGACGCATAGTCGGTTATGAATTGCTGAAACAGGCAACCATAAAAGAACTTCAGTTTTCCCTGCTCGCTACGACAACGCCGTTTGCCTGCCTGATAATCAGGATTGCGTTTCAAATGACGACGCCATGTTTGGTAAGGAGTCGCCGTGCAGTTGCTGTAGGCTTCGCCAAACGTTCGTTGAAACCAATCTTGTCGGAAGAAACTTGGGTCAATGTAATACCAAGCATGGGCATACTCATGACGAATCGTATCGCTGAGCGTCATCCCAGGCTTGTACGGTTGATGCGGCAAGTCCCGAGGCAAATAAATAACGCCCGGGCGGTAGCCACGCTTGCCGTAGTGACCGACCTGTTCAAATACATAGCCTCGCTCACCCGAGCTTTTCACGTTCGAAATGCATAGCTCCACGGTATCTAGATAGACACCATCGGCTAAGAGTCCGAGCTCGGCAAGCTCGTGGCGAACAGTGTTATAGGCACGGTCAACATTGGCCATGATGGGACGCGATCTTGGTTCTACGTTTTAGGGTTGGGGTCTGGCCTTCGGTGTTCCAACTGAGGCCAGCCTTCGTTTGGGGTCGCGTCCCTGCTCTAACAAGTCTGCTTTGAAGACCGTTCCCCTTCAAATCGAATTTGGCAAAATCGTCCTTACTGGCCCACAAGGGGGGTTCGGAGAGGTCGCTTTTGAGGAAACGGACTTTTATCTGTGCAGTCAGCCTGATTCTTGGGTGACCGAAATCCGCTGGCAACTCCACCAAAAGAGGGGGGCGGGGCTAAGTTGCCAGCCAGTCGGTAGTTGCGTCTCGAAAAGAAAATTTACACATTGTGGGCGGCGAATCTGTCCAACTGGGAGTACCTCGAAACCAACAAAAACATTGTAAAACTATGCGGAATATTACGGAAAGATGCAGCCAGGTTTGCGTGACGGTATACTTGGTAAACCTATGTATTCATTCATTCACGCAAACCAACGACCACTGGAAAAAGACATGATTAGAAACCTAGTCGCTTGTTGGATGCTCTTGTTGCCATCCGTAGCCATTGGGTCGGACCCGCAGTTGCTAAAAAAACAGTCCAGCTGGAACTGGCCCGAAAGCGAAAAAGTCGTCCAACAGATCCATGGTTATCTGAAGAGTCGCGAGCCGGGGATCGAGCCGGGTCCAGTCACGGAAACAGCGTCACTGAAAGGCGTCGGTTTGCTCGACTACGTATTGGCCTCAACCGCCAAGATTGAGCCTGCCGTCGCAGCCCTTAAAGAGATTCTCGATGCACCCTTCGCATCGGGCCATTCCGCCAAGTTGGATGCGCAGCTCAGTTCGCTTCTGGCAAACGGCAGCATCCCGGCTTGGCTGCGTGCGGATCTTCAATTGATTTGCTGCCGCTACATGGTCCAGCACGGACTGTACGATGAAGCCTTGCATCGCCTTCTACCACTTGCTCAAGAATCCACTTCGGACCCGGCAACTTGGCTTTTCTGCATGGGGGTCTGCCAACATCACCTTATGCAACGGTCGGCTTGTTTGGAGACGCTCGATAAGTTGTTGGAACGAGAAACAGAACTACCAACTCGATATGCTATTACGGCTCGATTAATGCAATCGGACATCAAACCCCTCAAAGAAGATTCGCTCGACGAAATCGCCCGATTGATGAACGATGTCGAACGTCGATTAGCCCTGGGGCGAGCTGGCAAGATCGTGCAAGATAAAGAGCAAGCGATCGTCGACAAGCTCGACAAGATGATCGATAAACTGGAGCAACAGCAGCAACAACAACAGCAACAACAACAGAAGAACAGCGGCAACCAGAAGGGTCAGAAACCCAACCAGGGAAAGCCGATGGAGGACAGCCAACTCGCGGACCAGAAGGGGCCTGGGGACGTCGACCAAAAAGACATCGGAAACAGTAGCGGATGGGGAAATCTCCCACCTGCACAGCGCCAGGAAGCGTTGCAAAACATCACCAAGGACTTGCCTAGCCATTTCCGCGAAGTGATCGAAGCCTACTTCAAACGCTTAGCGAGCAACACCCCGTGACAAGCGAAATAAAAACCGCCAAAGTCAAACGTCGTAAACTTTGGTTTCATTCCATTGACGAGTTGTTATCCGAATTAGATCGCATTGAGGCTGCCGAGCGAAACGGCAAGTTGAAGACGCAAGGAAATTGGACTGCTGGACAGATCCTAGCCCACGTATCCGCTTGGATCGAATACAGTTGGGATGGATACCCGATCGGGCCGCCTCCATTCTTCATCAAATGGTTGCTTAAGCGAATGGGCCGTCGTTACCTTCGCAAGGGAATGCCTGCAGGAGCCAAGATTCCGGGGATTACTGGTGGCACAAAAGGTCAAGATCTCATGCCAACCATCGATGCGATTGCGCGTTTGAGAAAAGCTCTTGGTCGATTGAAAAGTGGCGAAGCTGCACGTTACGATAGCCCAGCGTTTGGACCGATGACTTACGAAGACCGAATTCAACTCAATCTGCGTCATGCAGAACTCCATTTAAGCTTCCTCGAACTTGAATAACGTGGCCGCTCCAACGCACTCTCCTGCCTTACCACCAATGAACTTCTTCCGATTGTCCCATATGAAACCATTGTTGATCGCGTTCGGAATCCTAGCTGCGGCCTCCACGACTGGATTGGGTCAAGAGTCAAAAACCAAGACCATCCGAGCTCTTCTCATTGCAGGCGGTTGTTGCCATGATTATGCCAAGCAGCAAGAGGCGCTTTGCAAAGGGATACAATCGCGTGCCAACGTCCAAGTCGACGTCTACTGGACTGACAATTCCAGCACTTCCCCAGTTTTACCGCTTTACGGAAAACTCAACTGGGCAGAAGAGTACGATGTCATCATTCATGACGAATGCGCAGCCGACATCAAAGATCCAGCCATCGTCAATCGCATCGTCCAGACACATCAAAAAATCCCAGCCGTCCATTTGCACTGCGCCATGCACAGCTTCCGCACCGGAACCGATGCGTGGTTCAAGCATCTAGGGCTTCAATCCAGTGGCCATGGTCCCCAAGAACCGATCGATATCCATTTCGTCGATACGAAGCATCCGATCACGGCAACCCTCGGCAATTGGACGACCGTGAAAGAAGAGCTTTACAACAATGTTAAACTCTTGGATGCCCATCCACTCGCCGTTGGCAAACAAACCGTAGGCAAAGGGGACAAAGCTCGGGTAGATGAAGCGGTGGTTGCTTGGATCAATGAGTCTCAAGGTGCGCGGAGCTTTAGCACAACTATTGGGCACAATACGGAGACCGTTGAGGACGCTCGCTATCTCGAGTTGGTTACGCGTGGATTATTGTGGGCCTGCGGCAAGCTAAATCCCGACTACTTGCAACCGTACCAAGGTGAAAACAAAGTCACCTTCATCGACAAGACGAAATTCAAGGCACCCTCCGAACAGGGCTTCGCAAAGACCCCAGAGGATGCGACACTCATCAAGCCGACGGCTTCCAGTACCCAAGCAAATCAGGACAGCTACTTGGCGTTTGATGGCAAAGTAGATACCCGTTGGTGTGCCGACGGCGGTGGATTTCCTGAATGGCTCCAATTGGAGTTTGAAAAAGCACATCAGGTTAGGGAAATTGAAATCGTGTGGGAGTTCGCGGAGAAGAATTATGGCTATCGAGTCGAGGGTTCGATCGATGGTAAGAAATGGTTGCTGCTGCTCGACAAGTCAAAAAACAATGAAAAAAACAAAGCCGAGAAATTAGCCGAACAGCCGCCAGTGAAATTCGTTCGCATTACGGGCGTCGGCGCCCCGGCTGGAAGTTGGTGCAGTATTCGTGAAGTCAAACTCAAAGGCGAAGGCATCGGCACGCTTTGGCCCGCTGACGTGAAGGGCAAGAAAGGCGCGTTCATTCCAGCCCAAGGCGACGCCCTTGCAAAGGCCGGTAATATCATCCCACGAATCGAGAAACTGACGCCCGCCGAAGAAGCCTCCATCCTTAAAGACGTTCAAGTTCCGGAAGGATTTGAAGCAACCGTTTTCGCATCTCCGCCAGCCGTCAATTATCCAGTCTTCGTAGCCTCAACCGTAGACGGGACTCTCTATGTCAGTTCCGATGGCAACGGTTCCCTCGGGCGAAATCCTGAACGTGGTCGGGTCATTCGATTGCGAGACTTAGATGGTGACGGACGTGCGGACGAAACGAAAGTTTTTTGTGAAATCGATGCCCCCCGCGGTTTGGTTTGGGACCATGATCGCCTTTATTTGATGCATCCACCTCACTTGAGCGCATTCATCGACAAGGATGGAGATGGCGTCGCGGACGAACAAAAGATCCTCGTGAAAAACCTTGCCTTTGGCTATGACAAACGCCCTGCAGACCACACAACCAATGGCGTCAGTATTGGCCCCGACGGGTGGTTGTACATCGCAGGGGGGGACTTCGGATTCATGGACGCGGAGGGAACCGACGGTCGCAAGGTGACTCATCGCGGAGGTGGAGTGATTCGAGTGCGACCGGACGGTACTGGCTTAGAAGTCTATTCTACGGGCACGCGCAATATTCTCGAGGTAGCCATCAGCCCTCAAATGGAGATGTTTGCACGCGACAACACCAACGACGGCGGGGGCTGGGACGTTCGAATGCATCATTTTACGGGCATGGACGACCACGGCTATCCACGCTTGTACAAGAATTTTGCAAACGAATGCGTGCAGCCGTTGGCTGACTACGGCGGAGGTTCAGGTTGCGGTGCGGTTTACATTGATGAGCCAGGTTTTGGCAAATGGGGCAACGCACCGTTTACCGCCGACTGGGGTACAGGCTCGCTCTTTCGCCACTCTGTTTCTGCACAAGGTGCAACCTTCGAGGAAACTTCAAAACCAGAATCTTTTATCAAGATGACACGACCGACGGACGCGGATGTAGACGGAAACAGCCGTGTGTATTGCGCAAGCTGGCGAGGGGCGACGTTTGATTGGGCCGGGCCGGACGTCGGCTACATCGTGTGTGTAAAGCCAAAAGGGTTTCAACCAGCACCGATGCCAAATTTCGCAAAAGCAACGGACAGCGAACTCATCGAACAGATGAAATCGAACAGCTATCGGAGACGGATCGAGTCGCAACGCGAGTTGATGCGAAGAGGAAACACGGCCTATCGCGACTTGCTCTCAACTGCCGTCGCAACGCGAAGTGCGGATCGCAATTTGTTGGATCAACTACAAACGAAGGCTACCGATTCAGAACTCGTCGAGGCACTATTCCATTCGGATCCAGTCATTGTTCACACCGCTACCCGCTGCATAGCACAGCGGAACGGCTATGCCGCTTGCTTGAAGGCGCTCGATGGAAAAACAGTCGACGCGAAGCCAATCCTCCGAGCGCTTGCGATGATGCACCAACCTGAAGTTGTCGATGAATTGATCCTACGACTCACTGGTGCGACGAAGCTGGAGCAACGACGTGAACTTCTATCGGCACTCTGCCGGCTCCATTTCGTAGAAGGAAATTGGAAGGGAGATTCCTGGGGGACGAGGCCCGACACGCGAGGACCATACTACCAGCCAGAGCCATGGAGCGAGACCAACAAAATTGCCGCCGTGTTGCGTAAATCTCTCGACAGTGCGACCCCCGACGATGCTGCGTACCTGATCGAGACGATGCAGCGTAATCGAATGGAGTCCAATGACTCGCTTGCCCGCATTTTGAAACTCGCCCAAGCAAACGAGCAACTGCTAGGTGCAGCCATCGCCCAATTAGCATTGGCTAAAGAAATTCCAGAGGAGGGATTGGACCTATTGCGTCGTGCGGTGAACAAGGAAGATGCGTCGTCCGCAATGCTCTCGAATGCGGTCGTTGTCCTATCTAAAGTCAACTCCCAGGATGCGCCTTCTGCGATATTGACGGCGCTGTCAAAAATGAAACGCAAGGGAGATCTGAATGATCGCAACAAAGCCCGCGATGCGTTCCTAAGCTCTCCAAAAATGGTTATGCACGTCGAGTTGTTTGAGAATGCTTCGAAAGATGTGAATAATCCGGCGGTGCTTTGGGCAGATGCGGCATTGCTCACCATTGCGTCGCGGAAAGATGGTAGCCCAGAGTACCGGGCGCGTGCGAACCTCGCGATCGAAGAAGCCTGGCAAAGAACCTCGCGCCGAGCACCCTTGATGAGAGCAGCTATCGAAAGCAGCAATCATCTCTTGGACAGTAAAATTCTACAGGTAGTGGGTGATCCGGACGTGACGACTGCAAACATCGCGAATCGAGCTGTCCAACAACTGAAGATCAAACCGAAGCCTGCTGATACCTCGCCAAAGATTGGCACGCTTTCACTGGAAGAAACGATATCGAAGGTCGTAGAAAATCACGGTGACTTGGCTCTTGGAAAGGAAGTGTTTGCCAAAGCAAACTGCGCAGCATGTCACACCGTTCGCCAAGACGAAGTCCAGAAGGGACCTTATCTTGGCACGATTGCAAAAACGTACAAACGCCCTGAATTAACGATTGCGGTATTGGAGCCGAGCAAAACGATCGCACAAGGGTTTATTACGAACTTGATCCTGACCAAGGACGGGGAATTGAAGAGCGGTTTCGTGACTAGTGAGTTGACCGATCGCGTGACGATTCGCGATCAAAAAGGGGGCGAGTTCACTATGATGAAGGAAGACATCGAGGAGCGAAAAACATCCCCAACATCGGTGATGCCAACCGGGGTGATGAACGAGTTTTCAACGCATGAGCTTGCATCGCTGCTGGACTACCTCGAATCCCTCGCTCCCTAAGTTTGCTTAACATTGGCCCCATTCCCCAAAGTGCCTCGGTGATTTCCACGCTTTTGCTAGTGCCGACTCAATTTGAGTTTGATTGTCTTTCCAGATCTTTTTGCGAGCTAGTCCAACTTGCAGGCAACACTATCGAATTATGCGGATTTGGCATGGTTGTTTCGGCGATCCGAACAACCCAGTTGATCGCACGTCATTCTCCAAAACAAGTCTTGCTACTCGGCGTTGCTGGTGCCTTGGAAGATTGGGTGCCTGTTGGCGACGCTGTCGAGTTTGACGAAGTCATCTGCTTTGGAATTGGTGCTGGTACTGGGGATGGTTTTGTTTCTGCCGCTGAAATGGGTTGGCCCCAATGGCCACTCTCACCACAAATTTCCGATACCATTTGCTTGACGGAGGATGGTGCGATCGCAAGTGCTACCTTGTTAACTTGCTGCGCAGCTTCTGCCACCGAACAAGATGTCCAAATGAGATTAAGAAAATATCCCAACGCGGTAGCGGAGGATATGGAAGGGTTTTCGGTTGCGGCAGCCTGTCGATTTGCGGGTATTCCGCTAAGTATTGTCCGAGGCATCTCCAATCGTGCAGGCGATCGCAACAAAGATAACTGGCGAGTTGGCGAAGCCATGGTATCGGTCGAAGCATCAATCGTCGGCATATTAGATTTATGAGTCCTACCATACGCTTAGGGATTTCCACTTGCCCGAATGATACGTTTGCCTTCCATGCCCTATTGCATCGCAAAGTGGATTGGAGAGGGCTTGACTTTCAGATCGAGCTTCTCGACATCCAGCAACTGAACGCTCGTGCGTTTCGTGGCGATCTTGATATTGCCAAGGTCAGTTTTCACGCAGCGCTTTTGCTGTCGGATCGCATGTTGGTCTTGCCCAGCGGCTCCGCTTTGGGGTTTGGCGTCGGACCGCTTCTGCTTTCCGCAAACGACAACGACCGTCCCATGGCATCCTCGCAATTGACGTTGTGCCCAGGACAACACACCACTGCAACACTTCTCTTTCAACTGTTTTACCCTCAGACTTCGCGTCTCGAGCAGATTGTCTTTTCCGAAATCATGCCGCGACTAAAAAGGCGGGAAGCAGATTTTGGCGTGTGCATTCACGAGGGGCGATTCACTTGGCAAGACGAAGGCTTGTTTTTGGTAGAAGACCTCGGCACACGCTGGGAAGCTGAGACACATGGGCCACTGCCCCTAGGAGGCATCGTCGGCTCGCGTTCACTCGGCCTGGATACGTTGCGCATGGTGCAGGCGGTCATTCAGGATTCTTTGCGATACGCCATGTCGCATCGCGAAGATACGCTCCCCACCATGCGTCGCTACGCTCAAGAATTTGACGATGAAGTGTTGATGCAGCATGTCGATTTGTATGTCAATGATTGGACCATCCAATTAGGGGCTGTCGGCCAAACCGCACTGAACGAACTGTCCGATAGGGCCCAGCAAATTGGATTGGTTAAGAAGGGTTCGAAACGGCTTGAGGTACTTGAGTAGCCGAATGTGGACGAGCGAGGCCCTTCGCTCGTCTGGCTCTTGCGTGTGGACGTGTGGAAGGGTGAACGTGCGGAAGGGTGGAAGGGTGGACGTGTGGAAGGGTGGACTCGGGGTCGGCCCGCCATGAAGAATTGGATGCGTTGAGTTACGCGTTGCTGGCGAAACGTGACGGCTGACGGCGGTTAAGCTACAATCTAGGGACAGGAGATAGTATTAATGCCACTGTTAGATCACTTTCGACCGCCGATTTCCAACAAAGGTTCCTGGGAAGGATTCCATGGTGGCTGGCCGATGACAATGGTCATGGATTTGTGCAAGTCGTTGCCTGAACAGTACACAGCCGAGCCTCGAGTTCACCTTGGGAAAAACTTTGAGATTGATGTTTGTACGTTCGATACTCAAGAGGAGCCTGGTTCCGGATCCAATGAAAGTGGCCCGGGACTGGCAACGGTGCTATGGGCTCCGCCGGAACCAACGCTGACCTTGGAGCTTGCCCCGACGGAATTCTACGAATACGAAGTGCTGATCTTTGACCACCAGCGCGGTCGCGAACTGGTGGCAGCGATCGAGATCGTTAGTCCAGCGAACAAGGATCGACCTGAGACTCGGCAAGCGTTCGTCTCCAAATGCGCCGCGCTCTTGCAAAAGAAGATTTGCGTTTCGATCGTTGATTTGGTTACCGTCAAGCAATTCAATCTGTATTGTGAGGTCCTCGACGTTTTCGGTCAGACCGATCCTGCGTTTGCTCCTGTTCCACCAGCGACCTATGCCGTCACCTGCCGTAGTCATAACTTAGCCACCCGCACTCGGTTTGAGTCTTGGGCCTATCCGATGGTCGTGGGCCAATCGTTGCCAGTCCTGCCAATTTGGTTAGACAACGACCACGCTATTTCTCTCGACCTCGAAATCTCCTATCAGCAAACATGCGGTGTGTTGCGACTGATATGAACACCCGCAAAGGTCGATGGTACTGTTGTTTGGGATCTGTGTTTACCATTCGACTTTAATGCGACGAAATATGCACCGCACGCGGTTGGTGGGACCCCTTTTCCGCTCATTAAAGCATTGCAAAATTTGGGCGATCCAAAAATACAATTTCCGGGAGTCCATTCTCGATAAAAAGTTCCATTAACGCACTTGTACCGTGACGACGTTCGTACAGAAACTCTTCTTTGTAGATGGGATAGCAAATATACCGAACAATATTTGTGCCATCCTTGCATTGGATCGTTTCTGATTTGTCTGTGTTGCAACTCAACATCCAAGCGGAAAACGGACAACCGGGTCCAAGCGGCTTTACAGCCTTGTCATGCGAGATGATTGATATTGGTCCGCCGAGCCAACTCCTTTCCTCCTCGGGATATGCAGCCAGTTTTTGTAACCATTGAATGGGCCAAGCCGTCTCTGGCTTTTGGATCGCAATCGCGGGTGATGGCCAGTGCGGGGGCAGTTCGACTGACAACTCTGCAAATCGGTAATCCTGCTCTCCAAAAGGTACATATTGTGGACGACGACTCATACCAACGGTAAACAAAAGATACGTCTCGGTTCGCTTCCCAAACATACCAGCCTTACTACCGGGAGGGACCCAACGGATCTTAGTATTGACGATGTCAGGTATGATTTGCTGAATTGAACCTGTAGCTACCGGTCCGAACTTTTCCGCAAAGTACGTGACCAGTGCGGCGTCCAATACATCTTCCGAGGGAATCGAAACTTGTGGTACTCCAAGCACTTGTTCTGCGGTCTTGGCCCCGATGGAAAGCAGGTACTCAGCAATTTCAGGATTGGAACCAAGGTACCAATCGAGTGCAGTTACTCTAGAGCCATCGGCGAAAGTGTCAACTTGATTGGGGTCAGCTCCATGATTGACCAGGAGCTTGGCCATCGCTATCGGGTCGGTGACTCGACTAGAGCCACATTTCCGAAGTGGATTTCCGACATTAGCATCCGCTCCATTTTCGAGCAAAAACGCTGCGACTTCAAATTTATTCTTGAGGATGGACTTACATAGTCCACTTACGCCAAGATCGTCAATTGCGTCGATCTTCGCTCCATGTGACAAAAGAATCTCTATGCGTTTGTTGTTGCTATCTTCTGCCCTGAACTGCTTCATAAATAGAAGTCGAATGAACGTCGCCTGTGGCATTGTCGAATTGCTCGCAAATTCCAGGATGTGACACTAGGAAGTCGATAAGCGTCTGAAGTTCATCTCGGATAGTCAGCTCGAAATTCGTTAGAGTGTCACTGTCGTAGATCATAAACTACCACCTTCTTCAAGAATGTTGGCTGTTTTTTCCAGTGCCCCTGTAACGAACTTTTTCATGTCATCCTTCAACTTCGTCTTGTTCTTCTTCCCTGCTGCCTTAGCATTTGCTTCCGCAACTTGCAATCGCAAAAGCACTTTTTTTGCGCAGTCTAATGAATGCTGAGTTTTCGCATTCAAAGCATAGCAAAGATTTTCCAGTTCATGTACAGGTGCGGGCGAATGGAGATTTCGTCTGGTTAGAAGCAGTAGGTTCGCCCGCTTTTAGAACCAAGCATTCTCAACGCTAACATCCTGCATGTAGAACATCCAGCATGGAGTCATTCGCTTTGGTGCAGGTGCGTGTTAATCGCATTTAAGAGACCTGACCCTTTTTCCTTCTCCAGACCCCTTTTCCTTCTCCACGATGCGATACCAATTCACATAGGCCAATTTTTTGCTAGCAATCGACTCCGAAAAAAAACGCCGCCCCAGACAGACCTTGTCGTTCCAGTCAATCAAAATACAGGGTCCTAAACCGGACGATCTCCGAAGAGAGGGTGACTTTCACACAGGCCTATGCGGACGGTGCTAAACTATGAGGTACAACTAGCTGCCATTGGAATAGCTAAGCCGTCAATTCGACATTTCGATTCAGCACAACCAAAACCAGCATTCGGACTAAATGATGACTAAAGCAGCAGGTGCCCTGAGCGAACAAGCGTCAAAAGAACCTGGGACTGAATTGCGGGTGCGTGTTGATGCTCAAGCGACAGGAATGACAATTCGAAAAGGACTTGCCGGTCAAACACTGACCGCTGTCATTACGTACTCGGTTCAGTTTGATTTTTACGCTCAATCGAATGGAAAAACCCGCATCACTCGCTCCAGCCCATTTTTGGAGGGAGTTGACGCATCGCACCTCGATAAAGATGGGATCGTTCGGATCGGGACCATCGTTACAGCGAACTTGATAGCGATTAGCGCCGTTAGTCCTCTAACATCATCCATTGCCTCGAGAGAAACGAATCTACTTGCAGCTATACTTGGCAACGATGAAGAACAGCAAGTACGCAACAGTAGCGAGTACTTTTCGGTGGAACATATTGGCTGTACTGTTGCTGCGGTCAATCGCGAGAACATACGTGATCTCCCCAAGCGTTTTGAACCAGGTCTAATCGATCGAGTTACCATTTCACTCGTACGGCATGACGCGCTGGCGGTAGGCGACTTCGTTGCAAACGACGGTCGTTCGATTGCGGTCGTGGATGTTTTGGACGATGAATCGATGCCTACCGATGAAAATCAGCAAGCAATTGACGCGATTGTTCCCGCGAACGGCGCAACAGTCGCAGTTGACCAGTCGATTCAGAAAATGATTGCGCGCCGGCAAAAGCCATCGGTTCGGGACACCGTTGAAGCTCGCAGTGTCGGACCGTATAGCTTGATCACACTGATGCCGCTAAAGGGGCATGGTTTTCGTGGACAGATCGTCACTGCGATGGAGATTCGTTGGCTACTTGAGAATCGATTTGTTGCTATTGCGACCGAGCTTGCGAGCCTAAAATGCGACGACACCTTCAACCGAGACAAGCTCCGCGCCCTCGATGAAGGCAACCAATGCTTTCCTTTGACGACTGAAATGGGCGCTCCAGAATCGCTCTTCGTCGTAACGGAAGAACTGCGCCTTTTGGGGCTCCGCGTGGAGATTGAATCGCGAGAGAATTGTGTCGCATTGCGAGTCGCACCGGCAACTAGGGATTGGCTGCTGGGAGTTGCCTCGCAAACCATCCGAAAACCGGAAACAATCAACTACAGGACCTATCGGCCCGAAAAAGGAGGTCTTTTTTGCGAACAGGTATTTGGTCCGGAGACTCATGTTCGAAGGCAGCGTGCGGCACATTTTGAATTGGCGGCACCGGTCGTGCCCATCCTCTTTAGAATTGGGGAACAACCGATTCTCTGTCGACTTCTGGGTCTCGAACCTGATGTCATTGAATCCATTGTTAGTTGGAGATCGGGTGTAACTCAACGATTCGACGTAGTACCAATCGACCATCCAGACTGCGTTTTGAAGGGAGCCGAGGCGATTGAGAAGCTGCTTCAGGAGCATGGAAAAGAAGTGCCATTCGATTTGCGCAGTCTCATCCAAAACGATGTGTATGTGATTCCACCCGATTACCGTCCGCTTGTTTTGCTCGACAGTGGTAACTTCGCAACTTCGGATCTGAATGACCTCTATCGTCGAGTGATTAATCGCAGTAACCGGCTAAGGAAACTTCGAGAGCTCAATGCTCCCCCCGGGATCATCGACAATGAGATACGTGAACTTCAATTGTGTGTCGATCAATTGCAAGCCAATGGTTGGAAATCAAGCCCAACAATGGGGCGTAGTGACCGCCCATTGCTATCTGGACTGGATCTAGTTCTTCCGCGAATTTGTGGCGAAGAGACGAAACGCGTCGATTGGTCTGCTTCCGCGCGGGCGATTGTCGACAATCTCACGACCAAAGGTCAATGCACGTTGCCGCAGACTGTTTTCAATTGCCTACGGTGCAACGTTGACGAGCCGGTGCTGCTCACTGGTGGCAAAAGTTTTGTTGCATGCAAGCCAATTCTCGGACAAGATCTTGTCATAAGGATGCATAGCGATACGGCTGCAATGCTGAATTTGAGCGAAGGAGCCACCTGCATCGTGCATCGGCCTATCACATCCGACGCCGTTGATGAAGCGAATCGGATGAGTACCATGACAGATGCAAAGCGAGTAGCCAACGTATCAGCGTTGGAAGCGGGAGAACAGTTGAATACCTTGTTGTCTCACGTAATGACTGGCGAGCCGATCGTTTGGGATTCGCCACACCACTTTCTCCTGGGTGGAGCTGGGAGTTTACAGCGTCGCCAGGATAATGAGAGTCCGCTGCCTGTCGAAGAAGACATTCGAGTCACAATACGATCTGCAGTGCCTCTGCCAAGTTTAAGCGAGTTGCGAGAGGTTGTTGAATCAACCGAACGCGTTTCCTGTGTGTTTCGTATCTTTCCAACTGGCCACGAACCGCTTCCACAGCAAGGTCGAATTGGGGGCAGGCCTTGGCTACCTGCAGGTACCGAGTGGCCCAGGACGCGAGACGGGCGATCTGTGCCTTTTTTCGCCCAGCTTCCGATTTCCCCGATGTTGAATGATTCGCTGCCGTTTCAAGTCGACTCTGAGATGCTGTTGACATTGTTTTGGTCTGACGACTGGTGGGAAGCTGAGGCGACTACCGCACCGTACGTTTTCATGCATAGCACGAACGAATTGCAGTTATTCCAGATGCCGCAAGAACTAACAGCTCGACCACGATGCAGGATTGAAACTCATTTTAAAAAGCAACTTCCCAGTTGGCCGGAAATTCGTCAAATACTTCGATGCCATTTTGATAAAGTACCAAATGAGTTACTAACTGTGCTAAAGAATGAAGTAGATGACGACAAGAGGCAAGTACTCGAAGAGTCTCGTATCGGTGGACGTGGTTATTGGGTACAGAATGCCTTTGATGATTTTGTTGCGCAATTCGTTGAAGATGAACAGGCTGGGTTTAGCTTTGGCGATGCTGGGAGTCTTTATATTTTCGGTCATTCACCAAACGAGCTAGCCGCTGCTGTACAGTCTCATTAACTCCGCACCAACGAAGAGAGGGCTAGCCGCTCAATGCGCTCGATCAACAAATGCATGGCCAGCGTTGAGGAAAGACTTGCAAAGGTCGAAAAGGAAACCGAGGAGTTGAAGGCGAAAGCGGCACCAACCGAAATCACGTCGAGTCTCCCGTATCCAATTTCTGCAACATCAAAATATGGTCGTTGGTTCGGGCAGCTGGCTCGGGCGTGAGGCCGAATTGCTGGTAGAGTCTGATTGCGGCTGCATTGTCTTGATGGACGTACAGTGTTAGCAGTCGCAACGTACTGCGTCCAGACGAAACATGTTGAGTAAGCGTTCTGATCGCTTCGTAGCGAAGGTGGCTCATCATTTGGTGTGAGTATCTCCACCGGCGATCGGGCGGTTTTCCATGAATATGCTGATCGAGACCAAGCATCGGAATGATTTGAAGATTTCCATGTTGTCCATCGGGTGGTGGCCATTTGCGACGCGTAATTCCGAGCGAGCCAAAACCGACGAGAACGTCTCGATCGTTCCGATAGAGCCACACGCGAGTCTTTCGATTCTTGATCGACTTCCAAACTTCGGAGCCTTGAATCCACTCCGTGGCTGCTTCAGCCCATTTTCCGGATCCGCAATCAAACTGGGCGAGATCCGGTCGATCATCATCTGTCAGCAAGTCTGCGTAAAGCTGGTAGGGCGAGTCATCCATGATCGCGTCCCGCTTTACTTCTTACGAGAAGGTAGCGCGCGAGCTGGAGCCTTCGCTGGTAGCTTGTCGAGTGTTCGGCGAATCGCATCTGCCTCCGTCGCAGACATTTCGCTATCTTCTTGTACCGCAGCGACAGTATCGAGTATGTCTGTCACGTCAAGATTGGGCCACAGTTCATGTGGCTCGACGTCTAGCGCGGCAGCCAGGTTCAAGATCGTACTTCGCTGAGGACGGCACTGTCGATTCAACATTTGCGAAATAGCAGGCTGCGAACAACCAATACGCGATGCTAATTGCGATTGCGTGATCGCTCTGGCTTTCATCAGCTCCTTCAATCTATCGGCAAACTTCGCTTCCTGTGTGTCAAGCTCGCTAGCAGAATAGTCCACAGAGCGACTACGAGACGCTTCCCTAAGCTCAAGGTGATTGAGCTGAAAAGAAAAAGATTCTTTCAACTCGTCGTGTTGCAAGAGTGCACTGCGAATTGTACTCGCCGCACGCTTGCGGTCGGCGAAAGAAGTTTCTTCGGCTTCGATGAGTTCAAGCATCGAAAGCAACGTTCGACGAAAATGCTCCCAGTATTGCAGTCCGTTAGGAGCAGCGTTGGAAGTGTGGTTATTCATTCAAATCACCAAGTATTGAGTCATAGCTAATCGCCATCTCGCGCCGAAGCCGAAGAATTTCGATCATTGCATGTGTTAGGGGTTCGTTTTCACGTCGCATTCCAATTAGCCAAATCGTGCCACGTGGTTGGAAGACATCATCCTCACAGAACGCGATCCTCATTCCGCGCGAGAATCCAAACGTGTCATCAATTAGTAACTCGAAAATGGAGTGAGACTGAAGTTCTACAACCTTAGCATCGAGCGCGAAAGTTTCTCCCGTTGTCCAATGCTCCAGCTTTAAAGCTAGTCGTAATAGCACCATACGTGAATCTCGGCGAGGCAAAAGTGTGCTCAGATCATCCAACGCGGCGGGGCGAATCTTGACAATCCGTTTTGCTGTCACAATTGCTTCCGTCATCGCTTGACTAATCTATCGGACACGATATAACAATACTATAACATTTCCGCGAGTCAAGCCTAGATTTGCTGGAAATTCCCAAGGTTGAGCAATAATGAGGATTCGATGACGCTGTTCGTTTCCGCCGAAACACTTAGAAATTGGGCTGAAAAGCTCGAAGCAAGGTCCATCTTACCGCATATCTTACGACGACTGGTGCTGGCGACCGGTACGGGAATCACGGAGCTGAACTTTCCCGCTTACGAATCTGTCCAAAGGCCTGGATTCGACGGGACTGTAAATTGTACCGAGGGCAATGCTTGGTTGCCTTCTGGTAAAAGCGTATGGGAGTTAAGTACCGAGGACGGTGTGCGTAGCAAGGCCCAAGGAGACTTCGACAAGCGAACGTTAAATCCTGAAACCAAGACTCCGAAGGAGGAGCAAGAGCTGTCGTACTTCATTTTCGTGACTCCTCGTCGCTTTAACCAAAAGGCAGAGTGGGCTGTTGAACAATCGAAGTCTGCTCATTGTCACTGGCGGGGTGTCCGTGCCTACGACGCGGATGACTTGGAGCAGTGGGTAGAGTCCGCACCTGCCGGAATTCAAGCATGGCTTGGTCGAAAGATGGGGATACGTCCAGATGGGGTTGTCGACTTCGCTGACTACTGGTCATCGATTTCAACGTTTACCGAATTCTCCCTTACTCCAGAGGTTTTTATTGCAGGCCGAACTAAAGTCGTAAATGAAATCGAAGACTGGCTTTCAAGAGAAGCGAGTCAGTTGGCACTCGTTGCTCGATCATCTATCGACGTGATTGACTTCTTTGCAGCGACCGTTGCTGCGATGCCTTTGGAGCAACGCGAACAAGTTGAAGCGAATGGCGTTATCGTTCGTGATCGCAGAGCTTGGCAGATGATAATTGACTCGATCGCGCCGTCATGTTTGGTTATCGATCCTGCGATCGAACTAGAGACAAGTGAAGTCGCCGCAGCAACCCGTCGCGGGCATCGCATCTTGATTGCCGCCGCCCCGAATCTTTTGGCTGAGAACCGAGACTGCGAGATGCCCAGGGCGAGCCAGTTCGAACTTGCCAGTGCCTTAGAGAAGTCAGGCTACAGTAAAGGCAGATCCGAACAGCTTTCCCGTGCAAGTGGTGGCAGCATTGCGATTCTGAAACACCGCTTAGCCCTAAATGGAACAAAGCGATTACCTGTTTGGTTGCTGGCTGTTTCTGCAGAGTCGATCACTGCGTCACTGCTATTAGGTGGATGGAAGGATGATGAAGCGGACGTGGAAATGTTCGCCAAGATTGCGGGGCGTCCCTATACCGATTGCCAAGTCGACATACAGCAAATGGCAAGCGGTCGCGATCCGCTGCTTTTACATGCTGCAAACAAATGGCGTTTGATCTCGAAGGACTTTGCGTGGTCACTTTTTGAAGACCGTGTCTCTCCTGCTGCAATCAAAAGATTCGAAAGTCTCGCGATCGAGATACTTGCCGATGACGACCCTCGTTTCCAGCTTCCTGAGGAAGAGCGGCTGTACGCCAATATCCGCGGTCATATACCAAAGTACTCGACGACTCTCAAGCAACATGTCGCGGAGACGCTAGCTTTCTTGGGCGCGTACGCAGATCGCTTAATAGTTTCCTCCTCGATTGACATACGAGCCACAGTCAACCATATCGTTGGCAGTGTACTTAATCCAACTGTGACGTGGCACCGGTGGGCATCTCTTGGTTCACGCTTGCCGCTGCTGGCCGAGGCTAGTCCTTCGAGCTTCCTGCGAGCGGTGAGAGAAGATCTGCAGAAATCAGAACCAGAACTCGCCAAGCTTCTACATAAAGAGGAAGGCACAGTGCTTGGACGGTGCAATCACTCAGGGCTAATGTGGGCATTAGAGGGTTTGGCATGGCCTCAGGAACACGTTGGAGAGATCATCGAGTTCTTGTTGCGGCTTGTTGAGGTGGATACTGGCGAGAAAAAATGGGGCAATCGTCCGTTGGGTAGTATTGGCGAGGTCCTTTCCTATTGGATGCCTCAAACAACTGTAGACGTCAATGCAAGAGTGAAACTACTTGATTTGATGCTTCGAATTAACCCGGAAACAGCATGGGGAGTCTTATTGAGCCTACTTCCCAGCCAAGTTGGTGGCGTTTCAATGCCCACACACAAACCGTACTGGCAAGATTGGGCGAACGAATGGATCGCAGGTGCTAGTCGTCAAGAGTCAATTACATTTATCACCGCCACTGCCGAACGAATCATTCGGCTCGCCAATAAAAGTACAGAACGTTGGTGTCAAGTACTTGAACATCTCGGGCAATTTCCATACACGACTCGCGATCAATTCGTGCAATCCCTTAACGAATTCGCCGAATCCGAAATCGCGGATGCTGATCGAAGACGTTTATCAGAGATTCTCTCAGAGCAAATTCATCAACATCGTCACATCCAAGACGCTCAATGGGCGATCCCGAACGACGTGCTCGACCAACTACAGCTCATTCTTGAAAAACTCAGGCCGAGGAGTGCTGTACTGAGAAATGCGTGGCTTTTTGCACAGTGGCCTTACCGCTTTTTCCGTCGCCTTGGACCGGTTGAGGAAAGCGATAAAGCTCTCGAAGTTGCACGGGCGGAAGCGATCCGCGAAATTCTTACGGAAGAAGGTTTCAACGGGATTGAACAACTCTCCGAAGTGGCGGAGTCGCCGTACACTGTTGGCTGGTCATTGGCAAACGCGACGAACGATCAATTTTTCGATTCAATGATTCCAGCAAAGATCGGTGGGCAACTCAAAGAACAAGATTTCGCTGGAGGCTTCATTTGGAAACGCTATTGGCCGGATAACTGGTTGTGGATCGACAATGCTTTGGATCAATGCACGGATGATCGCGACGCCGTCAACCTGTTGCTTGCATTGCGATTTCATCCAGATGTTTGGGAACGTGCTGCTAAACACGGCGAACGCGCAAAGGCCATGTATTGGAAAGAATGCCGTGCGTTCAATCCGGACCTTGAAATCGAAGCCGCCTCGCTTGCCGTTGAAACTTTGCTAAGTTATTCGAGGCCAGTTGACGCCATTGACGTATTGTCATTTGCCCTACATGACAAGCTCCGTGTCGAGTCCGATTTACTTTGCCGATCGCTGGAAGGACTGCTAAAATTGCCCAAATCCGAGTCCGGACATCAGATTCAGCAAATGGATCGTCATCACATTCAAGACATTATTGCAGAGTTACAAGTACGCGGGGATGTTTCGACTGACCGCTTGATCCCAATTGAGTGGCATTTCATTCGTTTTCTTGACGAACACTCCGGACATTCGCCGAAGACTCTGCACAAACATTTAGCGCATTCACCCGATTTTTTCCACGAAGTCCTTTCCGCTTGTTTTCGATCTCGAATCGTTTCTGACGATGAACGAGAGTCAGTCACAAGCCATGACAAGTATATGGCCGAGCATGCATTCCATCTGTTGCATGATTGGAACTACATTCCCGGCACTCGGGATGTTGGTTCGATTGACGAACAGCAGCTTAAAGACTGGTGTTTAAAGGCACGCGAGCTCGCGATCGCTTCCGGTCGAATCGAAGTGTGCGACGTTCAAATTGGCGAGATGCTTTCACGTTGTCCATTACAAGACGAAGATGGATCGTGGCCATGCCAAGCCATACGCAGCGTTATCGAGGCGATTGCATCGGATTCAATTGCGTCAGGCTTGCACTGCGGAATCAGCAATTCACGTGGCGTGGTTTGGCATGGGGAAGGCGGAACCGAGGAACGCGGGCTTTCAACCAAGTTCCGTAATTTGGCAAACAAAGTACGATTTGACTCACCAAGCACGGCTCGAGTTCTCGATGGCGTCGCGGACAGCTATGATCGCCAGTCGCAGTGGTGGGACGAGCAAGAGAAGTGGGACGATTAGACTTTCGCCAGCGACTTGCTACTTTGGCAGACGAGCCGTGGGGCCAACTGGTGGGCGTGTGTCGCGTTATGCTTCAAGCTCGCAGTTGAGCGGCGAGATCAAATTGATTTCGCGACTCAACTAGTAGCTTGGCGGGTTTTCTGTGATGCGGGCGGGGAAAACGGGAAAACGGGAACGGGAAAACGGAACGGGTAGACGGGGACGCTCCACTTTGATCTCTCGCGGACGCCGAGGGCGGTCGTAGCTTAGGACGCAAGAGGGACGAAATCGCAGGGTTTTGCCTGACGGAAGCCTTGTTGTTTGTTATCGTTATCGATAGTGACCTATCGCATGTTTTCTCAGAGCGAAACGCAGCTTCCGCCCGGACAGGCCGGACGGAGAGCTTTTGCTAAATAGCGCACAGATTGTAGCAGCCAATTGTTGCCTCCACCGAGACGAGCTCGGATGGAAGACGATTACTCGCCATCGCATCAAAGCTTGGTTCGCGATTGGAACGTCGACTTAGGCTCTGTCGGCCAAACCGCCCTGAACGAGCTGTCGGATCGAGCCCAACAGATTGGATTGGTGGCTCAGGGTTCGCATCGGCTTGAGGTATTTCAACGGGATAGCTTCGATGGTACAATTGGAACGCCATCGAATCGGATAGTCGCCATCGGTGAAGTTGGATCCGATCGGAGCTTCGGCATGGATTGTTGCGATCTGTTTTTTCTGAAGTCATGGCTTACTTGTTGGACTTCGGGCTTGCTATCGAAATATCTGTACTAGTTCCAGCCGAACCCCAGCTAACATCGGGACATCGACGCTATCGGTTTTTGAAAAGACCTGTCGCTCTTGATACTCCCCACCATGCGAGTGAGCGAATCGAACAGGCGAAGCATAGCATTCAAGTTGGTTTTCCTGAACGTTGAAGATCCAATAGTTCTCGATTCCATACTCGGCATAGAGCCCAAGCTTAAGTCCACGATCGATACCGAGGCTGGAGTTAGAAACTTCGATCAGCAACAAGATATCTTCGGGAGCGGGATGCGAACATGTGTATTCGTCATTCCTGAGCCGAACAATAGTAAAATCAGGTTCTGGCTCGCTATCAGGTGGCAACAAGATCGGGGATTGGACGCGAACAATCGCTTGATCCCCAACCGAAACGACAAAAAACTTGATCAATCGAGTCAAGCAAACTTCGTGGGGCGTTCCTTTGGCAGGCATCGTAACAATATCACCTCGCAAGAGTTCGGTTCGAACAAGCGGATCCAGGATCCCCGCTTCGCTCATTTGATGATACTGTTCGATGGTAAATCGAAGTTTCGGAGGAGCATTCATTGATTCAAGCTCGCAAGCGGCGTGATGACAGATTCAGCCAACACCCTAGTTTATCATGAATCGTAACGCAGCTCATGAGACGGTTCGGGTTTAAAATGAACATTTTGCGATCAGGCCTCCACCGAGACGAGCTCGGATGGAAGGCGATTACTCGTCATCGCATCAAAGCTTGGCTCGCGAGCCGTTTGGGTGGAAAATCCATCTCGGTTCAATGTATAATTCGGAGGACCGTCACTCTCCTTAACACCACATACGCCACTTACGCAGGGCCAACTTGGATGCAACGAATTCTTCTTTATGCCATCGGGTTCGCCGCAGTGCTATCGTGCGACGCGGGATGCGCACTGGCACAACTGCTGAAATACGA
Source organism: Pirellula sp. (assembly GCA_031372345.1). Classification (GTDB taxonomy): domain Bacteria; phylum Planctomycetota; class Planctomycetia; order Pirellulales; family Pirellulaceae; genus JBKCUI01. The sequence goes on along the minus strand of JANMLD010000311.1, from coordinate 17,478 downwards.
CTTGACCAAGGACCAAAAGGCTTCGTATGAGTACGATATTCAAGTCGATACTTCATCGAGCGTGATAAGTTATACCGGGATCGTTCACTACGGCGTCACGGCTGTAAATGAACAACTGGTTCGCTTGGCGTTTAGCGGCGGGCTAACGGAGCAAACCAAATCAGCTTCGAATCGCGAATCCAATTTCGGAAGAATGATTCCTCGCCCCCCCAACCTGCCACTGATCTTCTCCCAAAACAACTTCACCGGAAAATCGCAATCCAAGAACACGATTGCAATGTCTCGTTCTGGGCAAGTGCTAACGCTCGATGGATCATCGCAACTCCCGTTCTTGCTTGGCAATCTGTCCTTAATCCCCTTTGAGCAACTTCCTACCGAGGAGAAAAAGACCTGGAAAAGCGACTCTGGGGTATCCATTACCGACGATTCGAATGCCCTGCGATACGCCTTTCGGCCTTTCGGTCCGTTTGCATTTCAACCGGCCGAGCGGTTGCAATTGGCCTCTGAGGTTTCGCATTATGCGATTGCTCGAAACGAAGAAGGGGTGGTCACAGTCGAGAAAAACTATGAGATGAAGACCCCGAATACGGGCGATCGTGAATCGTACCAAATGACGGGCAAGGGGACTTGGAGTTTTGACCTCGAAGACCATATGCCTTTGTCAGCGGATATGCACTACACGTTGAGCGTTAAGGATGGAAACACAACAACGACCTTTCCGATCAAAGTCAAGTTCACCAAGCTATCAGAAGAACGACTTGCCGCGATTCAGGCTGAGGCCAAGGCCAATCAAGAAAAATCGCAGAAGATGAACGAAGAACGCAAAGTGCAAGCGAAGGCGCCGATCGTTGGCAAGGAGTTGGAAGACTTGCTAGCTCAACTGAGCTCAACATCAAACCACGAACAGCACGCTGGGCTCATCAAACTAATGCAAAAAGAAGATTTTGGTGCCGATCCAAAACTGGTGGAAGCGGTTCGGAAAATAGCCAAATCGGGCGAACTGTTTGCTTCCTCGGCGGACAGAGTTTTGCAAAAACTAGATCCAGTGCACAGGATCAACAAGGCTTTCGAAGGTACAGGGTTTGTGGAATCGTCGCAGCTAACTGTTGACAGTTCAACCGACCTTTACGTGGGTCAGATTGTACAAATTCGAGAGCACGGGAGCGCTTGGCAAGCTGCCGAAATCACCGGAATCCTTCCAGAAGGCAAAGTTGCTACTCGCTATCGCGGTTGGGGACAAAGGACAGCCAATTTGTTACGCAATCAGATCCAATTGGCGCCCAAGGAAGTCATTCAGCCAAAACGCCTTGAAAGCGATTCACCGCTACCCTCCAAGCCGTTTTCGCCCTCCGCGCCCCGTACTTGGTCGGATGGTTCTGGTAGCTTCAAAGTCGAAGCGACTTACATGGGAGCCGACGGAGACAATGTTATTTTGAAGAAAACGGATGGCAAAGAAGTCTCGGTACCGTTGTCACGATTAAGTGTCGCCGACCAACGATTTGTTGCCCAAGTACAAGAAGAATCCAAAAAGCTCGGCAACCCCTTTGATCAGCAATGATAAACAAATAAGTGTCGTGGCCGACGCTGCTAAGCACGTCGGCATTAGTCTCTGTAAACATGATTACATCGACTTTTCCCAAGCAATTCGTTGACCGGGAGGGTGAGGCTCCTGCCGAACCATGGCGACGCTAGCTCGGCAGGAGCCTCGCTCTCCCGTTGGAACCCTTGGCACGTAGTTTTTAGTATGCCGCTCGCCTTAGCATCGGCTCGGATGCAGGCAGACTACCCAGACCTGAGCGAGGGCCTCGCTCAGCTACTGAGCGAGTTCCACCATCGCATCAAAGCTTGGCTCGCGAGCGGTTCGGACATGGTCACATCCGAGTTCATGAAGTTTGGCTGTGATCGAGGGGGATAAGCTAAGCCATTTTTGACGGCGACTTAGATCGCCGAGCAGCGTCACGGTTTGCCTTGCAATGTTCTTGCTGGTGGCTGTGATGGCATGAATCTCGCCCCTTTCAAGACTCAAAATCCATTCGCCGGGCAACGAAGGAACTGGAACTTGACGATAGATGTTTAGGCATGCAACTTCCGCTCCGGCTTGCGTAAGGCGATCCATACCAGCCGTCTCGCCGTCCGGATTTCGGACAAACAAAAACCGCTTGCCCATGCAATGGTTTACCAAAAGATTTGCCAAGGAATCGGCTCCAGAGACTTGCGGGACCATATCGCAGTGCATCGAGTACTTGGCAATCGCAGCCGCCGTTCCTGACCCGACCGCCGCGAGCTGAGTGCAGTAGAGACTTCGTCCGTCCTTACCCAGCACACGCAATCTCTCAAAGAAGCCATCGACACCGTAGACGCTGCTGAAGACAATCCAATCGAATTGATCGAGCGATTGAAGCGTTGCATCCACAGCCTGCCAATCGAGCGGCGATTCGATGGTCATCACCGGACGCTGAATGACATCCGCCCCTTGCTCGGCAAATTTTTTGCTAAGCATACCGGCTGTATTCACCGGGCTTGTTACCCAAATGCGTTTCCCAAACCAAGGTCTGGCCGAAAACCAATCCAAAGTTTTCGCCATACGAATCACATCTCCGACAATGCTGATCACAGGCGGCCGCAATCCAGGTATCGAAGCAATGGTTGCCGCTACAGTCTCTAAGTCGCAACGTATCACTTGTTGATCTGGCCAGGAGCAACGTCGAATCATGGCTACCGGGGTCGACGGAGGTTTGCCCGCTTCGATCAGTTTGCTGCTCCAATAGCGGGCCGTCGTGACTCCCATGTAGAGCACAAGCGTACCTGGAAACTTAGCGAGTGCATTCCAATCGAGCGACTCTTCTGCATCCTCGCTGCCGTCAGCAGGCTGCAATCGTCCAGTGATCAACGCCACCGCAGACGACCAATCGCGATGCGTGACCGGAATCCCTGTGAATGCGCTGGCTGCTAAAGCAGCGGTGATACCAGGAACAATCTCGTACGGAATGCCCTCTTCGACGAGTCTGTCGACCTCTTCGCTGGTTCGAGCAAAGATGGCCGTATCGCCACCCTTGAGCCGCGCGACCGACTTGCCCATTTTGGCGAGTCGCACGACTTCATCGTCGATTTGCGATTGCCCCCACATTCCTCCATGCCCATGTTTGCCAACACAAATCTTTTCCGCTTGGTTCGATGCATAGCTGAGCAACGCGTCGTTGGCTAAGCCATCGTAGAGAATGGCATCTGCTCGGCCGATTAGTTCGGCACCTCGGACGGTAATCAATCCCGGATCACCAGGTCCCGCACCGATGAGATAGACCTTTGCCGGTTTGGTAGGGTTCATTCCATCGTTCCATATGGGTTCATGGCCGCCTTGGTGCCGATAACAAGTTTTCTTTGATGCCCCAACCAAAACTTGACTTCTGGCAAGGAGATTGCGATGTTTCGAAGCAGGTCGGCAGGGAGGGCGTTGGTCGCCAAGACATGCGCCACGTTAGGCAACTCCTCCAGATTGGTCCAAAACTCAGGTGCCACTTTCGCATTTTGCAGATCCAACAGCCCCATGTTTGGAAAATGAGCCAGCGAGTCCAAGAAGGCTTCCGGAATAGAAACATCCCTTGCCACCACGATTCGGATCGCGGCCCGTCGATGTTTGGCGATTTTCGCAAAGGATCCTTTAGCAGCATCATCGATACCAGATTGGTCAAGAACTAAGCAGTTTTTCCCTGCGCATGGCGAAACAACAAGAAATCCATCTTGCTCAACTACACGGAGAGAATCCATTTGTTTCTGTTTTGCCATCATTAGAACACAAATCAGAAATAGATAAGCCATGAGCATGACGCCCAACGCAATCGAATGGATACCCTCTTCGAAATTCCGGCCACCCGAAAGTACAATCGAACCCGAAGCAGCCATTGCAAGTACGGTTGTTACCACCGCAAGTGCGATCGCAATTTTGGTAATCGTGATGGCAGGCCGTTTTCGTTTTCGCATTCCGCCCTAAGCTTCAGCTAGTTTGCGAAGGACTGTAGGGAGAATGCCACCGTTGCGATAATAGTCAATTTCCACCGGCGTATCGATGCGAACGAGTGTATCGAAGGTTAGCTTCGTGCCATCAAGTCTGGTCGCAACAACTTTCACTTGGCTTCGAGGTTGAAGCTCGTCATTCAGACTTGGAATGTCAATTGACTCAACTCCAGTCAGACCAAGGCTCTGGGCCGATTGTCCCTCGAGGAATTGGAGCGGCAGCACCCCCATCCCCACCAAATTGCTCCGGTGAATACGCTCGTAGGAAGTTGCAATCACTGCACGAATCCCAAGAAGAAGCGTTCCCTTGGCGGCCCAGTCGCGAGATGACCCGGTTCCGTATTCCGCACCAGCCAAGATCACGAGCGGTGTTTTGCTCGCTTGGTATTTCATCGAAGCGTCGTAGATACTCATCTGTTCGCCAGTGGGCAAGTACTTCGTCACGCCACCTTCGATTCCGGGAGTCATCGCGTTGCGAATGCGGATGTTCGCAAAGGTACCGCGAACCATAACCCGGTCGTTCCCGCGTCGGGCACCGTAGCTGTTGAAGTCCCGGGGATGGACCCCATTCTCGACCAAGAATCGACCGGCCGGTCCATCCTTGGCAATCGAGCCAGCGGGGGAAATATGGTCCGTCGTTACGGAGTCGCCAAGGACTGCCAGTACGCTTGCAGCCAAGATCGGTGCGATGGTTCCTTGCTTCGTTGTGATCCCCTCGAGAAACGGCGGTCGCTGAATATAGGTGCTCTTTTCATCCCATTTGTAGAGTTCACCTGGAGTGATTGGAATTGCGTTCCATGTCTCATTCGATGTGAATGCGCTCGAGTAGAGCTTAATAAACATCTCCGGCTGAACACTTTGTTCGATCGTCTTTTCGATTTCCTCTTGAGTTGGCCATATCTCCCTGAAGAACACCGGTTTGCCGTCAGGATCCTGACCGATCGGTTCGGTTTCCAGATCGATTTCTACCGTACCTGCAATGGCATATGCCACTACCAAAGCTGGGCTTGCCAAATAGTTGGCTCGCGTATGTGGATTGACGCGCCCCTCGAAGTTTCGATTACCGCTCAGCACGGCTGCGGCGACAAGATTTCCTTCCGTGATCGCGTTCGAAACCGATTCGGGCAATGGGCCGCTGTTGCCGATGCAGGTGGTGCAACCATAACCAACCACATGAAATCCGAGCTGCTGCAGTGGATGGAGGACGCCAGCCTTTTCGAGATAATCGGTGACGACTCGAGAACCCGGCGCTAAACTCGTCTTAACAAAGGACTTTACGGTCAATCCCCGAGCAACTGCTTTCTTTGCCAAAAGTCCAGCACCCAGCATGACCGACGGGTTGCTCGTATTGGTGCAAGAAGTAATGGCCGCAATGACGACGGAACCGTGCCCGATGTTTGTGCTGTGTCCGTTGTCCTGAACCGATGCAACAGATGACAACTGTTCCGTCGTGAGACCAAAGCCTCGCTCTGCAATCGGCGCAGAAAGAGCCTTTGCAAACGACACCTTCATGGACTTGAGAGGCACGCGATCTTGAGGACGCTTGGGTCCGGCAAGAGAAGGTTCCACGCTGCTCAAGTCGAGCGTCAACACTTTGGTGTAATTGAGATCCGGACTGCCATCGACTCGAAACAGCCCTTGCTCCTTGCAATAGCGTTCCACCAGTTCTATCTCATCGGACGTTCGCCCGGTTCGACGCATATAAACGAGCGTCTCGTTGTCGACAGGGAAGAAGCCCATGGTGGCTCCGTATTCGGGTGCCATATTTGCGATGGTGGCGCGGTCGGCCAGCGACATGCGTGAAACCCCCTCGCCAAAGAACTCAACAAACTTGTTGACGACGCCCTCCTTGCGCAATATTTCCGTGACACGAAGAACAAGGTCCGTCGCTGTAGCTCCGGGGGAGAGTTTGCCAAGCAACTTCATACCGACTACTTCCGGCATCAACATGTAGAGCGGTTGCCCCAGCATGGTCGCTTCGGCTTCGATACCACCGACGCCCCAACCAAGAACCCCTAATCCGTTGATCATGGTCGTGTGCGAGTCCGTTCCGACGAGCGTGTCCGGATAGGCAACTGCCCCCGCATGGTCCTTGCCTAGGAATACCACTTTGGCCAGGAACTCTAAATTGACTTGGTGGACGATTCCGGTATTGGGTGGGACCACCCGGAAATTATTGAATGCTTGTTGGCCCCAACGGAGGAATTCGTATCTTTCCTTATTGCGTTCAAACTCCACCTCCACGTTCTTGGCAAGGGAGTCGGCTGCTCCGAAGTAGTCCACTTGCACCGAGTGATCGATAACCAAATCGACGGGAATCAGAGGATTGATCTTCTTGGGATCACCCCCTAAAGATTTCATGCCGTCTCGCATGGCGGCGAGATCGACCACGGCTGGGACGCCAGTGAAGTCCTGCAGGACGACGCGAGCGGCTTTGAATGGCACCTCCAATTCCGCTGGCCTAGCGGCATTCCATTGAGCCAAATTGACGACATCGGCTTCCGACACCTGGTAACCGTCACAATTCCTCAAAACGGCTTCCAGCAGAACGCGGATGGAGAAAGGAAGCTTGGAGACGGGTGCAATCCCGTCCTTTTCCAGTTTACCGAGTCGGTAGATTCCGAGTTGGCCTTGAGGAGCACGAAAAGTATCGCGGGAGCCGAACGGGTCGGTCAGTCTCTTGGAAGTTGTCATAGCTTGCATTAGAGGAAATTTAGGGTAGTGATCGTGGGAGGCCTATTGTAGCTTGCCTAGACAAAAGAAAAACGGCCCGCACAAGTTACCTTGCACGGGCCGTTTTAGATTTTTACAAGTTATTGACTTATTTGCTTGCGGCTAGTGCCCGCAACACAGAAAGTCAAAACTGATTAGTTACATCCGCAACCGGAGGAAACTGCAGGAGTAGCACATCCGCAACCGGACGAAGCAGCTGGAGCAGCACATCCGCAACCGGCACCAGCAGCACCGCCGCAACCGGCACCACCGCCGCAAGCGCTACCGCTGATTGCACCACCGGAACCCATTGCTGCACCACCGACGTAGGTCGTAACTGGCACGGTAACAGTCTGTGGAACCATCTTGCAGACGGTTACAGCAACTTCTTCGGTCACCGTGTATGGAACGCTGACGTTGTAGGTGTCTGTCTTCTCTTCGTTTACAGTGTCATAGACAGTCACGTTGTAGGTGTTGGTGCGCTGTTCTGGAACCATGGTGGTTGTAACAACGTCCTTGGTTTTGGTTTCAGGAACCATCGTTACAACGGTCTTCATACGTGTGCGGGTTTCTGGCGTGCAGACAACCTTGCTCACAGTTCGCATCAATTGCTTTTGAACAACGCTTGGAACCTTAACGGTTCGCGTTCGTTGTTCTGTGTTCATCACGGTCTTGGAGACTGGACGAGTCCGTGTTTCCATTTCGGTAACTTGTCGATTGACAGTACGTTGACGGGTTTCCGTGTTGTAAACAGTCTTGGCAACGGTTCGTTGACGCGTTTCTGTTTGCATTTGACACTGCTTGACAGTTCGTTGACGTGCTTCCGTTGTGTAGGAAACCTTGTTGACGGTTCGCATCTTAGTCTCGGTGGTCATGCTGCACTTCTTGACCGTTCGCTGACGAGTCTCAGTTGTGTAGCTAACCTTCTTGACCGTGCTTTGACGAACTTCGTCGCGGCAGAGGGAAACGGTGTAGGTGTAAGGCTCGTCAACCATTTGACGTTGCATGGTTGTCACTGGAACTTCTTCCGTAACAACGTTTGGAACCCAAACTTTTCGGCAAACGGTACGTGTCGACATAACTGAAGTACCACAGCCACCGTCAGTTGAGCCAGCTGAGCCACCGCCACAACCGCAACCGGAGGATACTGGAGCTGCACAGCCACAGCCCGATGCTACAGGAGCTGCACATCCGCAACCGGACGAAGCAACTGGCGTTCCACATCCACAACCGGCGGACGAACCACAACCAGAGGACGAACCGCATCCGGAGGAGGCAACGCCGCAACCGCTTACTGGTACTTCTTCTGTTACGGTTTGGTACGAGCCCATGTCCCTGGTAACAGTTCGGCTACTTTGCACTGTGTACGTACGGCAAACTTGACGCGAGCCAGTACGTTGCTCGGTGTAAGGAACCTTGACCGTGGTCGAAACAACTTCGTCTGTGTAGACAGGAACTTGAACCGTGTAAGGGACTTGTTCGTCTGTGTAAACAGGAACCTGAACCGTGTAAGGAACTTGTTCTTGGGTTGTTACGGGCACATTTACGTTGTAGGTCTGAACGACATCTACGTAGTGTGGAACTTGAACGGTGTAGTCAACTGTTTCGTTAACAGTCGAAGGAACCTGAACGGTGTAGGACTGAACATCTTGAACAGTTTTGCAAACCGCTACTTGGTAGGTTTGTTGTTCAACAACAGTCGTTGGAACTTGAACGGTGTAGTTCTGAACAACGTCGTTGTAAACCGTTTCGTTGACAGTGTAAGGAACTTGTTCGGTAACAGTGTTCGAGACGTTGACCTGGTACGATTCTTCGACTTGGCTCGTAACCGGCGTGTTCACGGTGTACGTGACTTGCTTGGTTTCTTGTTTTGGAACCATGACCGTGGACGTGCTGGTCTTGGTTTCGGTGCGTGGCACTTGACGGCTTACTGTGTAAGTCCGAGTGCGAGCTTCGGTGCGAGTTGCGGTCTTATTGACCATTCGCATTTCGGTAGTTTGCGTTGGGACCATAATGGTCTTTTCAACGTAGCTGATCTGAGCGCCACATCCACCCATGTCTCCGCTACCACCAACAACCATACCGCTAACAACACTGCCGGAACCGGTTGCACTTCCGCAACCGCAATCGGCAAAAACGCTACTGGCCCCAAACAAGATTGTGGCCAGCCCAAGGGCAAAACCTGGGCGAAACTTCATTGTAGTCTCCTCGAAGTAATAAAAAATTTGGCCACACGGCCAGCTAACACACTTACAAGTTCCACCACAAACAAGATGGGGCGGTGTAATTCGACGTTGTTTATCAAAGTAGAAAAAAGACTCTTAGGCAGTAATAGATACCCCTAACGAGGAACAACTCGTTCGTCCCCAGATCCTTCTTTCCATGCCACCGAGTTTAGCTTCACGTTCCGGATAGGGAAGATCTTTAGGGAAAATTTCCCTATTTTTCCCTGTTTTGCTAACGGGAAGAAGCTTCCCAAGCGAGCGAGTTCAATTAAAAGAGTACCGCCCACATGCACAGAAAGGAGTTCTCGCTCCCCAATCCTGCAAGATAGTGATAGAACTTCGAGCGGTATCGCTCATCAGAATTACCAAAATGTTCCACTTCGTCTCGCAAAACGTGCCACATTTGCACAATAGTCGACTTGAAATACACAGGTCTACTCTTTAACGACTGGCCGAATCTCTAATGTCTGGAACTTTCCGTCACGCAAAAACTTAATCGGATAAGCCCGATCGGCCGGTAGCTGTTCGACCAAGCTTCGAAAATCTTCTGGCGTGAAGACTTTCTGACCGCCTAATTCCAGGATCACATCCCCAATCTCCATACCCGCCCGGGTTGCCGGTGAATCTGCCACCATCTTCGTGAGCTGCACACCTCCCCGAACCGGTATCTTTAACTCCTCCGCTAGATACTGTGGGATTACGTCAACCGTTACACCGAGTTTCGCCCGACGGACTTTTCCAAATTCCACAAGCTCCTTCGTGATCCACTGGACCCGCCGCATAGGAATCGCAAAGCCAATCCCCTGAAATTGACCACTCGTACTTGGTATAGCGGTGTTGATTCCGACAAGATCGCCATTCAAATCGAGTAATGCCCCACCGGAATTACCGGGATTGATAGTCGCATCAGTCTGTAATAATTGTCCTAATGTCTTATCCGACGAACTAGAAGCGCTTGAGGAACCCGGAGCTCGAATCGTTCTCCCCTTGCTGCTGATAATCCCAACACTCACCGTTTGATCCAACGCAAACGGACTGCCAATGGTCATCACCCAATCGCCGATGGCTAACGCGTCCGAATTCCCAATTCCGGCTGCTGAGAGAGGCTCTTTGGTTGAGATTCGAAAAACGGCAATATCACTCGACGGATCGGAAAGCACGTCTTTCCCCAACATCTCGCGACCATCGGACAGTCGAACTCGAATTCCCTTGCAACCCTTGATGACGTGATGATTGGTAACACACAACCCATCCGGTGCGATGATGACTCCCGACCCAATATTAAAGGCCGAAGGATTCTCTTCTAGCAAATCCAAGTCGTCTAGCGTTTCATCGACATCCGATCGCTTCGCAAGTACGGTCACCACACAGGGCAACATCTTGGCAGAAGCCGATTGGAATGCATAAGCCAATCCGCGGGCCTGCTCCTTGGCGGAATTCAACCGGGCTGCGTCCACCCCTTCTTGAGCGAGAAGCGAGCCACCCCTCACAGCCTGCAATGCGAAACCAACAGCAATAGCGATTGCAAGTTTCAAAATGTCAATTCGACGACTCGTAGGAAAAAACAACATTCGTTTACCTATTCCTATGTACAAACTTTTTATCTTCCCAAGACCAAAAGCAGCTGGGACGCATCGGGTATCATACGATAGGTCCTCAGCCACATTTGATCCACTCAGTCTACTCCATCCACCCGAATTTGGTTGACACAAACATGATTCCCGCAGTTGTGATTGCAAACAAACGAGATCGGCGGCCTTTGTCGAACGAAGAAATCAAATTCATGATCGACGGCTATGCTCGTGGCACTATCCCGGATTACCAAATGTCCGCCCTGGCTATGGCGATCTACCTTAACGGAATGTCCGATCAAGAAATCTCCGACCTGACCGACTCCATGATTGCGAGCGGTTTAAGACTTGGCAAGGTCGGTGAAACTCCCCGAGTCGACAAACATTCGACCGGCGGCCTGGGGGACAAGACCTCCCTCATTCTCGCCCCACTCCTCGCCTGTTGCGAATTGCACGTCCCCATGATTAGCGGCCGGGGCTTAGGCATCACCGGCGGAACGCTCGACAAACTAGAAGCGATCGAGGGCTTTCGCACCAACCTCACCGAATCGGAAATCCATCGCCAATTGGAGACTGTCGGATGTGTCATCACCGGCGCAACCGAAACGCTTGTCCCCGCTGATAAAAAGCTGTATGGCCTCCGGGATGTCACGGCGACAGTCCCCTCTATTCCGTTAATCACTGCCAGTATCATGTCCAAAAAGATCGCGGAGTCGCTCGACGCATTGGTCTTGGACGTCAAATTCGGAAGTGGCGCTTTTCTAGCCACCGAGCAACTTGCCACACAACTTGCTGCCTCCCTGATCCGAGTCGGCAAGAACGCGGGCGTTCCCACGATGGCCCTCATCACCGACATGACTCAGCCGCTAGGCAACATGGTGGGCAACGCATGCGAAGTCGACGAATCCATCGCCGTCCTTCAAGGTGGCGGCCCGACCGACGTTCGCGAACTAACGATCGAACTTGCTGCCCGATTGCTCTTGAGCACAAACCGCGAAACGCAACTCGATGATGCTCGCAACCGGCTAGGCAAACTCTTAGATAGCGGCGCAGCCATGGATCGCTTCGAACGCATGGTGCATGCCCAAGGAGGTTCGCTGGCTGCCGCCAGACCTATCGGCCACAGCCATCCCTATTTTGCTAATTCCGCTGGCACCATCCAATCCATGGATGGTCAACTCCTCGGACAAGCGATCATCGTGATGGGTGGCGGCAGAAAAGTGGCTGGCCAAGCCATCGATTTTTCGGTCGGTCTCCAAGTGCATTGCAAAATCGGCGAATCGCTCACCGCCGGACAGCCAATCCTCGATATCCAATGCGATGACGACAGCAAAGCTAAAATGGCAATGAAACTGGTAGAACAAGCCATCACCATCTCGGATCAAATTCCAACACACACTCCACTTTGGAAAGATTTCTCGACAACGTGAAAACACTCCTACTCTCCCTAATTGGAATGTCTTGCTACTCCGTTCTTGCAAGCGAGCCGATGCTTGAAAAAACCGAAGTCTTTCCATCTGGCATGAACGCCGTAACGCTATATCGAATACCGGGTGTCGTTGTGACCACGCAAGGGACCGTGCTTGCCTATTGCGAAGCTCGCACCAACTCTCGCAGTGATTGGGGTGAAATCGAAGTGCATCTGCGCCGATCAACGGACGGTGGCAAGACGTGGGATGCACCAAAGCAGATCGCGCACTTAGCCGACCGCATCGAAGGTAACCCAACCAAGAAAGTCGACGGAGCACGAGAACAAACCGTCAACAACCCGGTCGCCATCGTGGATCGAACGACGGGTGCCATTGAATTCTTGTACTGCGTCAACTATGCCCGCTGCTTCTCCATGAGCAGCATGGATGATGGCCTGACTTGGAGCAAACCGGTTGAAATCACCGAGACCTTCGAACCATTTCGCAAACACTATGACTGGAGAGTCATCGCGACCGGACCGGGTCATGGTGTTCAGCTTGCTAGTGGGCGACTCGTTGTCCCCATCTGGTTGGCCTACGGTAAAACCGGCGAACATAAGCCCTCAGCTTCCGCAACCATCTTTAGCGACGACCAAGGCCAAACCTGGAAGGCTGGTGAAATCGCGGTTCCCGACGAAGGGGACTTCGGTGATCCAAACGAGACGATGATCACTACCCTATCGGATGGTCGAGCTATGTTGGTCACCCGCAGCGTCTCAAAGCCAAATCGCAAACTTATCACCATCAGTCGAGATGGTGCCAGCGGCTGGAGCACGCCGGAATTTCATGACCAGTTATGGGAACCGATCTGCATGGCCAGTATTATCTCCCATCCCTCGACTCCGGCAACATTGATCTTTTCGAATCCACACAGCCTCGGGCGAGACAAAGAGGGACAGGAGATGCCTGCTGGACGGGGGAAACGCGAAAACCTCTCGATCAAACTGAGTCGCGACGACGGAAAAACCTGGCCGATCAGCAAGACACTTGAACCTGGCCCCAGCGCTTACTCCGATCTCGCAGTCTTGCCGGACGGCACTGTGCTTTGTCTTTACGAAGGCGAAAACGCAATCCTCGCCGCGCGCTTGAATCTAGAGTGGATTTTGGCGCCCTGAGAATTGTCCCTGTTGGTCTACTAAGGCATGCCGTATACTGGGGTTTGGTCTAAACTGCCACCGGACTAGTGACGCAGTAAACCTTTACCCAATATAGAGTTATGACGTCGCAGCCAATCCTTCCCGTCTCGAAAGCCGTGTCGCCGTTTTACTTAGGCGTCGACGTTGGTGGGACGGGAATCAAATTAGGTATCGTCGATGAAGTAGGGAAAACGCTAGGGTTCACCGCCATTCCAACGGAAGAACCTCGAGGTCCGGCAGACGCAATGCAACGGGTTTCGGCATCCGCAAATGGATTGCTAGCATCGCTCGGGCTCTCAAAGAACGATATCGCTCGCGTCGGACTTGGAACACCAGGTAGCCAGGACATCCCAAAAGGGATGCTCATCGAACCGCCCAATCACCCACACTGGCATCACTTTCCGATCGTGAAATGCCTAGAAAACGCTATCGATTGGCCCGTGTCGTTCGCCAACGATGCAAATGCGGCTGCTTTCGGCGAGTTTTGGGTCGGCACCGGCGCAGTGTACAGTAGTATGGTATTGCTGACACTCGGGACTGGAGTTGGCGGTGGAATCATTATCGATAACCAACTGGTCGTCGGACAAAACAGTTTTGGTGGCGAATGCGGTCACATGATTATTGATCCTCGACCCGATGCAAGACTTTGCGTCTGGGGCGGGGGACGTGGTCATTTAGAAGCGTACGCAAGTGCAAGCGCCGTGTCCCAACGAGCCAAAGAAGAACTTGCGGCGGGTGCAATCAGCTCGCTTTCAGCAAGCGTTGAGACTCTCACCACAAAAAAGATCTACCAAGCGGCCGAAGCTGGCGATGCTTTCAGTTTGAAAATCATCGATGAAACGGCGGACTATCTGGCGCTTGGAATCGCAACCATCGTTCATACCCTGGATCCAGGCCTGATTGTCTTAGGGGGAGCTATGAACTTTGGTGGCACGCAATCGCACGTCGGGACGCGATTCCTAAAACGGATTGAGGCGACGTTTCGACAACGCAGTTTCGAGTACGTCGCAAAGGGTACCAAGATCGAGTTCGCCTCGTTGGGTGGCGATGCCGGTTACCTCGGTGCGGCTGGGATTGCTCGCATGGAATTCAAAAAGTTACCAGCCTAGAGCAAGCTTCTCCCGCCAGCAGGGCGAACGAAAGAATCCATTGAAAACAATAATTAGGAATCAGTCATGAGTACTGGCGGCAAGCACGGTGGCCAACAGTTGGGTGAAATGCCCACAGCCAAAATACGTAATTTCTGCATCATTGCGCATATCGATCACGGCAAAAGCACCCTCGCCGACCGACTCCTGGAACGCACCGGCACGGTCGAGATGCGCAAAATGAAAGAGCAGTTGCTCGATGGAATGGACCTGGAGCGATCTCGCGGTATCACTATCAAAGCCAAGTCGGTATCGTTGAATCACTGGCACAAAGGTGAGCTCTACGAACTAAATTTGATCGACACGCCCGGCCACGTCGACTTCCAATACGAAGTCTCGCGCGCACTCACGTGTTGCGAAGGGGCATTGCTCTTGGTGGATTCCTTCCAAGGAGTCGAGGCTCAGACGGTTGCCAACGCTTACGCGGCCATGGAGCATGAACTCAAAATCATTCCTGTCATCAATAAGATCGACTTGGTCCATGCACGCGTCGATGAAGTGACGACCGAAATGGAACAGAGCTTAGGCATCGACCCAACCGAAATCATAAAATGCTCTGGCAAAGCCGGAATCGGTATTGACGAATTGCTCGAAGCCATCGTCGAACGCATACCACCACCCACAGGTGATCGAAATGCTCCACTCAAGGCGATGGTGTTCGATTCGCTCTACGATGATTACCGTGGCGCAATCACCTATGTTCGAGTCATGGAAGGCAAAGTGAAACGGGGCGACAAAGTGCGTTTCCTCGGTGTGGGTGCCAACTACGAAGTGCTCGAGCTGGGTCAGTTCATCCCGCATCGCATGCCCGTCGATTCGCTTCTCGCCGGCGAAGTTGGCTACCTTATATGCAACATCAAGTCGCTCAAGGATGTGCGCATCGGTGACACGGTTGCCATGGCCAACGACGACAAAGCGGTG
Organism: Pirellula sp.; assembly: GCA_031372345.1. Taxonomy (GTDB): domain Bacteria; phylum Planctomycetota; class Planctomycetia; order Pirellulales; family Pirellulaceae; genus JBKCUI01. Next base: position 2,285 of record JANMLD010000311.1, on the reverse strand, counting down.
GCTCTCGCAGGCTACAAACCGCCCAAACGCATGGTGTACTGCGGGCTCTACCCAAGCGACGGCCAAGAGTTTACGGAACTCCGCGACGCTCTCGAAAAACTCTCCATCAACGACCCGTCGTTTGACTATGCACCCGAGTCCAGCGAAGCCCTTGGCTTCGGATTCCGTTGCGGGTTCTTAGGACTCTTGCACATGGAAATTATCCAGCAGCGCCTGGAGAACGAATGCGACGTCGACCTCGTGCAAACCGCTCCCAACGTGACGTACGAAATCGTAAAACGGGACGGCACCGTCTTGGAAATTCACCGTCCCCAAGAAGTGCCTGACTCGTGCGACATCGAAGAGTTTCGTCAGCCGATTGTACGCGTGAACTTCGTGCTGCCGATCGAATACATCGGCGTTGTCATGAAACTCTCGCAAGACCGACGCGGCATTCTTCGCGGCAATGAGTATTTGTCCAGCACGCGAGCGTTGGTCAGTTACGATTTGCCGTTGGCCGAGGTTATCTATGACTTGCATGACAAACTCAAAAGCGTGACGCGCGGCTATGGCACGATGGACTATGAGATCATCGGATACGAACCCGCCAACCTTGTCAGAATGGATATTCTCGTCAATGGCAAGCGGGTCGACGCTTTGAGCATTATTTGCGACACGGCAGACTCAGAACGCCGAGGTCGAGCGGTCGTGAAAAAGCTCAAGGAAGAAATCGATCGGCACATGTTTGAAGTGGCTGTTCAGGCTGCCATCGGTTCGCGAATCATCGCCCGAGAAACCGTAGCGGCCATGCGCAAAAATGTGACCGCCAAGTGCTACGGTGGTGACATTTCGCGAAAGAAGAAGCTTTGGGCCAAACAAAAAGAAGGCAAGAAGCGAATGAAATCGATCGGTTCGGTCGATATCCCTCAAAGGGCGTTTATGGCGATCTTGGACACAGGTGCGGAAAAGTAGTATGGTTCGAGAACGCAAAATCATTCCAGCCGAGTTAGACGATGACGATGACGGCAAAGGCGACGGCGATGGCAAGGAAGACAAGCAAGGGAATTTGCCTTCACCCGGTCACGTTCCTGGCTCAGGCATCATGGCGCCAGGCGAAAACGATATTGTCCTCCGCCCTAAACGCATCGCAGACATGGTCGGCCAGCAAGAAGTGATGGACGTCATTCAAATTGCCATGGACGCGGCCAAGAAACGCAAAGAGCCTTTAGGTCATATCCTGTTTGACGGCCCACCTGGATTAGGAAAAACGACCTTCGCAACATGCATTCCGCGCGAGATGGGGGTCAAGGTCGACATGACCAGCGGCCCGGTCCTCAAAGCCCCCAAGGAGATGATTCCCTATTTGACCAACCTCGAACATGGTTCCGTTCTATTCATCGACGAAATCCATCGCTTGCCCAAACCGGTCGAAGAATTTCTTTACACAGCGATGGAAGATTATCGTATCGACATTATCTTGGGCGAAGGGGTCAATGCTCGAACCCTCAACTTGCAGTTGCAGCCGTTCACTCTTATCGGCGCGACAACACGGGCAGGTATGCTCAGCGCTCCGCTTCGCGATCGATTCTTGATCCGTCAGCATTTGGGCTATTATTCGGTCGATGAGCTGATCGAGATCTTATCCCGCAACGCGTTGAAGTTAAATGTTTCTCTCAACTCCGATGCCGCTGTCGAGATCGCCAAACGAGCCAGAGGGACCCCGCGTATTGCCAACAATCGATTCCTTTGGGTCCGCGATTATGCGATGAGCAAAGCCGACGGCCGCGTCTCGCTCGACATAGCCAAACGAGCCCTCGACATGATGGGAATCGACGAAATTGGGCTCGATCGACAAGACCGTCGTTACTTGGAAACGCTCATTCGCGTCTTCAATGGCGGACCGGCCGGCGTCGAAGCCATCGCCCACACCATGAGTGTTTCCGCGGATACGCTCGAGGACGAAGTCGAGCCGTTTCTGCTGCGCAGCGAGTATGTCATTCGCACTCAACGCGGACGCTGTGCGACGTCCAAAGCCTATGAGATGCTGAAGCTCGTCAATCCGAATAAATGAGACACTTCTCGCTGAACGCCACCACTCAAGCCGCGTGGCACAATGAATCCCGCAGGTTCACCCTGCGGAAGTTTCGGTTTTTCACTACCTAAACGATCCTCCGCGAACCTCGCTGGGCTACCGGATTTTCCGAAGGCAAATCCGGTTGCCCAGCGTGGTTAGCGGAGGATCGTTTAGGTAGTGTAAAACCGAAACTTCCGCAGGGGGAACCTGCGGGATTCATTGTGCCCCGCGG
>JANMLD010000198.1:0-20932 GCA_031372345.1 Pirellula sp. | reverse complement strand
GAGGAGATGGCATCGACTGGCATTTTCAGATCCAGCAAATTGCCGCGCAAATCCGAACCCTTCGCGCAATAGACCCTGATCACGAATGGATCTTGGCCGTTGTGCAAGCCCCCAAGCTGAGCTGGCCAATGTTTCGAAAGGAGAATCCAGCCGCCGCAAGTGTCATTCACAACATCGTTCGAACGCTTCAGACCGATTGCGATGTCCACGATGTCGTGCTGTGCTGCCACAGCGGCGGCGGTGCATTCCTTTGGGAGTACATCGCGAGCGTGGAAACGATCCCCGCTGAAGTCTCTCGGATCCTTTTTTTGGACGCCAACTATTCCTATTCCGACGAAGTCGGGCATGGCGATCGGTTGCTCGCCTGGCTAAAAAGGTCCACGGACCGCAAGCTCATCGTTGTTGCGTACGATGATCGGGAGATTGAACTCAATGGCAAGAAAGTCATCGACGGTGACGGCGGAACTTGGCGTGCCTCGGAGCGCATGTTAAAACGGTTTCGACAGGAGTCCGATCTGAAGAAAAGCGAACTCGGTCCATTCAAGCATTTTTCCGGACTCATGGATCAAATACAATTCTTTTTGCACCGCAACCCCGAAAACAAGATACTTCATACGCGTTTGGTTGGCGAAATGAATGGACTGCTCGCTAGCCTTACGCTTGGAACTCCCCTCGAGAAAGCCTGGGGGACGTTTGGTGGTCCTCCTGCCTTTCATCAATGGATCCAGCCGCTACCGTTCGTGGATCGCAGATCCGATCAAGCATTCATCCCGAAGGATGGCATTCGAAAAACGCTTGGCTCTCCGCCGCGAGCAACGGGCTCAGTCACAGGTTCGGAATTTCAAAAACAAGTGTCGGGAATGGCACGTGCCGAACGGGAAGCGGCCATTGTTCGAGAGTTGCTAGCTGGGAACTCACCTGACTCATCGAAGCAATTGGTCCCAATCCAGGTACGGTGTGTCGATAAGGCGGGGGTGGCGCATGCGGGAATAGTATTCGTGATGCCTGATTACTTGGCGATCGGCGATGAAGTCGACTCGTTTCGAATTCCCCTTTCGCCGAACAGTGCGATTCAAGTAGCGGATGCGTTTGGAGCTTCGCTCATTACCGCCAAGATATCCGATGATATCTTCGCTTCAGCGACGGCACGTTTGGAGCCGCATCCCTTGACCAAAGACCGCGATTCCGCTGAAACATTTTTTGAGCACCATCGAATCATTGAGTCGCAGCTAACAGCACATGCAAACAAGCGATTGGTCGCTGGAATAAAAAAGGATGTCGTAATCAGCAATGCCCTGAAGGTCAAACCGCACAGAGTCGCGATTTACGGGTGGCATATGCCAGACGGTCGTCCGATTCAGGGGCTCTACGCAGGTCATGTCGACTGGTACGTCGACTACAGCCATGGCATTCGACTGATGTCAAAAGAAGTCATGGTGGACGGACGTCCGATGGATCTCTCGGAAGTGCTGAAGGACCCAGATCTGTGCGCGTTGCTGAGCAACGAGGGAACGCTCGATCTAGTGGAACTGCGACGATTAGCACAATGGTAATGCGAGCTGTATTATTGTCGTCTTTCGCTCCGCGAAAGTGCGCCTCGTCAACGCACTTTTGCGGAGCAAAAGGCGACTCTTGTGGACGAGCGAGGCCCTTCGCTCGTTGGACTTCTGCAAAAACTGAGCGAGGGCCTCGCTCAGCCACAAAAAAGAACAGCGACACTTTTGATTGGCTGCTACTTTGGCTTAGCCGTGTCGGTCGCTTCCTTTTGACGCAAGTAGCGATGGCATTCGATGCATTGAACCGTCAAATTGACGTAACCCAGTGCTGCTCGATCTAAATTCTCTTCATGCGCGGCTTTGGTGATGACATTCAAAGCGCGACGAAAGTCCGAGCTATGGTCCAGGTATTCGACTGTCGTGTGTGCGTTCCAGCTACTTTGAAGGCTGAGTGCGCTGAGGGCTTGTGTATCCTTGGCGATGCGTTCAAAGTCTTCGGTTGCAATCCCTTCCAGGATTCCCTTGGCATGATCCAATTTCATCTGCATAAAGGGTTTTAATTGCCCTTTCCCGGTTTGGCCTGCTGGTTCTTGGGGATTGCCGTGAAGTCGTAACATACTCAACGCGATGGCACAGACTGGAACGGCGAAAATAAGGATTCGTTTCATGTTTTCAATCTTTGGTAGGATGAGTGGGTATCAAACAACAAACGCTTTCAGACTCTTGCTCCTCATGTTGCTCAATAACGTCGACAATCAAGCTCAGTTCATTTACGCCTTTCTTCCAGGCATCACATTCTGCCTCCGCGTCTTGCATTCGGTCGATTAAATGCTTCAATCGACTTGAAATTTGTGCGTGGTCCTTTTCGGACTGTCGCTGTGCGGCCTCGGCTTCGGGCGAGTTACCGCAATGCAACGCTCGAAGCTGTTTGCCAATCTCTTCTTCTTTTGCGAAATGAGTGCTGAGTTGCGAGCTTAAATCGGAAAGCTTTTGAACTGTCTCTCGAAATTGAGCGGTGCGCAGTTTCGATTGGCGATCAATCCATTCCGACAGATCGGTCGTAAATCGATCAAGTATCTGATGCTGCGTCTTCCAATCCGCAAAGAGCATGTCAACCTTTGGGTTGTCTTGAGTTTTCATATTGTGCCTCACCTCACCAAATACAGCCCTTCAAACTGGATGGTACCGTGTGTTCAGATCTACCATCTCGCACAGGCTAATCAGTGCAATTAGAGTGCCAGTGCTATTCATTCTGGAAGTTCTCTTCTAAAGCGACACTCGCAACTGAATGCGTGAGCGTTCAGGAGCGAATTGAATCTCACGTATTCCACCATGGTTGGTTTTGATCGGCGCATTCCCGAGTGAGTCAAAAACGCGCGAATATGTGACGGTTTGGCGCGCCTTGATTCACGAAAAGTTGGCCGGGCGATGAAAACGTGGACGAGCGAGGCCCTTCGCTCGTTGGGTTGGAAACCAGCCTGAGCGAGGGCCTCGCTTTGGCACGAATCCTGAGCGAGGGCCTCGCTCAGCTACTGATGCTCAGCCACCGAATCTTGCTTACACGTCGTAACTGACTTTACCATGCTTGCTTGCACGGCTGATCTTGTCCAGGCTATACAAACCGGCCAATACAAATTCCACGCAGGAGGCCCGAACCGCTGGGTGGTCGGTTGCGTTCACTTCAAAGGCTGTTTCCCAGACTGGCGGCACATGTTTGAGTCTCTCAGCGTAAGCGGAACTGGGTAGCAGATCTCCGACTTCGATGCGCACCCCTTTGTTAAAGATTTCTGCGATTTGGCCGACGCCGTGCTCGGTAGCGTATTGCTCAAAAACGGTCTTGACCGCGCTGGAGACCAACGAGTCGAGGATTTTACGTTCCGTCATTTGATGGCTTCCCATCAAGTCGACTTCGAGTTTTCCGAGCGAGGAAGTGTAGAGATGCCCCAAGTCACTTATCCGGGGAACGGCTAATGGTTCGCCCAACAAAACAGCCCTTTGCCGAGCCGATGCAATCATCGTGCGGAAATTGGAAAGCGAAAATCGGGCGGATACACCGGACGCTTGATCGACATACTTGCTCCTTCTGGCTTGTGCGGTAATCTCCTCAATGATCTCCGTCATGAAGTAAGGGATTTGCACTGGGTATGCGCCACCCAGGTCCAGCCCGCATTCCTGTTGAAGAATTTGGATTCCCTGATCACGATCGAGTGGGTAGTGGGTTTGAATCAAGGAGCCGATCCGGTCCTTGAGCTGGGGAATGACTTTGCCGCTGCGGTTGTAGGTGCCCGGGTTAGCCGAGAACAAGATGAAAATGTCTAAGTCGAACCGAATGGGATAGCCACGGATCTGAACATCGCGTTCTTCAAGGATGTTGAACAAGCCCACTTGTACGAGTTCATCCAGTTCGGGCAATTCGTTCATCGCAAAGATGCCGCGATGCATGCGTGGAATCAAGCCAAAGTGCAACGCGGATTCGGAGCCCATACTCACGCCACCGGTCAGCTTCGATGGATCGATTTCGCCGATGACGTCTGCGAACTTGGTTCCAGGTGCAAGCCGTTCGACGTAGCGCTCGGATCGGTGCCACCAACCGATGGGGACCTGATCGGGTGTATTGTGTTTCAAAAAATCCTTGCCAGCCTTGGTAATGGGATGGTACGGATCTTCGTGGACAGGGACTTCGGGTATGTCCAAAAATGGAACGTATTCATCCAGGAAACGACCAAGAGTCCGCATTAGGCGGCTTTTGGCTTGTCCCTTTTCGCCAAGGAACAGGAGGTCGTGGCCAGCCAGCAGCGCGATATTCAATTCAGGAATAACCGTGTCTTCAAAACCGATGATGCCGGGATAAAGTGTCTCGCCAGACGCGAGCATGCGAATGAAATTATCGCGAATTTCTGTTTTGACAGGGCGGCTTTGCCAGCCACTGGCTCGCAAACTAGCAAGGTTGGTGGGGCGACTTGGGGTTGAATCTGACATGTGTACTTTTTTTCGGAGATTTAATTGGTCGGGATAGTGAAAGGGTATTCATTTATAGCAAGCAGGCAATACAAGCAGGCCAAGCACTTGGAAGGAGTTCCCTTATACGCGATACTGTGAGGCGGAGGTCGCTGCCGACGAATCGCTCGAAACCTCCGGAATGAAACCATTTCATGCATGCGTGTCGCATGGACTGGCCTTTTGGTGAATGAGCATGGAGCAAACGGTATGGCGACTGAAAACTCAGCAATTCTAGACAATTTGAATGTGGCCCAACGGAAAGCCGTAACCCACGTCGAAGGCCCATTGTTGACATTGGCAGGTCCAGGCAGCGGAAAGACGCGAGTTGTCACGCATCGGATAGCGCATTTACTCGAACAAGGAATTTCGCCCTATTCCATCCTGGCCTTGACTTTCACCAACAAAGCGGCACAGGAAATGAAGGGCCGACTCAGAAATCTTTGTGGCGACGAACCGGTTTGGCTTGGGACCTTTCACGGGTACTGCGCGCGTTTCCTGCGTCGTTACGGTCGCATGGTTGGGATTTCAGAGAATTTTTCGATATTCGACGCGGACGATGCAAAGAGAGCCATGCAGCACGCAATCGCTGCGGCGGAAGTTTCGCTTACGCATCTGAATATTGGCGATATTGCGAAAGGCGTCAGCGGTCTGAAAAACCGCGTTGTTACCCCTGAAATGATGCAAGGTGAGCACCAATCCAGTTCAGATAAAGTGCTCGCCAAGGTCTATCCCGCCTACCAAAGGTTCTTGCTTCAAAACAACGCAGTCGACTTCGACGATCTCTTGATGCACACTGCATCGATCCTTCGATCTAACCCGGACCTGCGCAGCGAATTGGATTTCAAGCACCGCTACATTTTGGTGGATGAGTATCAAGATACCAATTTGGCTCAGTATCTAATCGTACGCTCGTTGTCCGTCGAATATCCGAATCTCAACGTAACTGGCGATCCAGACCAATCGATCTACGGTTGGCGTGGCGCCGATATTTCGAACATCCTGAATTTCGAACGGGACTATCCCAATGTGGTCACAGTCCGGTTGGAGCAAAATTACCGGAGCACGCCCGAGGTCCTGTCCATTGCCGACGCGTTGATCTCTTGCAACACCCGTCGCAAAGCAAAGCAGTTGATTCCGACGCGTGAATCAGGCGTCCCTGTCAAGCTCTATTCATATGCCTCAGCCCGCGACGAGGCGGATAATATTGCCGATCAAATCGTTGCCGCCGTCCTGGCCAAGACGGCCAAACCCAAAGACTTCGCCATCCTTTATCGAACCAATGCCCATTCGCGACTCCTGGAGGCCGCTCTGCTGCGGCGAAAACTCAACTACCAGTTGATCGGTGGCTTCCGATTTTATCATCGCCAAGAAATCAAGGACTTGCTGGCCTACTTGCGTTTGGTTCACAATCCTACGGATGACATTTCCTTCGAACGCATCGTCAACGTGCCGACCCGCGGGCTTGGGGACAAGTCCCTTTCCAAAGTGACCGAACTGGCCAATTCGAGAAACGTTCCGATGCTCGTGGCATTGCGAGCGGTTGTCGAGCATGGGCTGATGAGCAAGAAAGCCACATCCGGTGCAAGGCAGTTCCTGGCCCTATACGACGACTTGATGTATTTGTCGCGAGGCCCCCTTTCGGTCATGATCCAGCAGTTGGTCGCCAAAACAGACTACGTCAAGTATCTATCCGACAGGAAGACCGAGACACCTGACGAGAGCATCCAGGGAAATATCAACGAACTCATCGCAGACGCCGCCGAAGTGGATCGACAAGATGTGGACGGCAACGCCATCGAGCGCTTTTTGGAGCAAGTGACACTCATTAGCGACGCGGACGGTATTACCGACAATGAGAACAAGGTAACGCTGATGACCTTGCATTCGGCCAAAGGGCTCGAGTTCGACAACGTCTTCATCATCGCGGTCGAGCAAGAGATCTTGCCTCATAAGCGGTCGATGTACGATGCGGCACAGATGGAGGAAGAACGGCGTTTGTTCTTTGTCGGCATCACGCGAGCCAAAAATCGCTTGCAATTGAGCATCGCCAAATCGCGAGGCTTCGGAAATGCGAGGATGAGTTGTCCCAGCTCGTTCCTAATGGAGTTGCCGCGGGCCGAGATGGAAATCGTCGACCTGAGTGAACCGTTTGTCGGCGATGATGACTTCAGCGATGGCGATTTCGACACTTCGCATGACGACGATTGGGAGTCCCAAAGTTTTCTGCACCAACGCAAGAAAGCCAAGGGGGTTACCAACAACCGAAAACAACCCAAAATCGAATCCTCGGTCGATTGGGAGGTTTCGCAGGAATCCACAGTGACGTCCAGCGATATGGATGTCTTGCTGGATGATCTTGCAGCCGATGACGTTCCAGCAGCAGCGTCCTCCAGTTCGAAGGAACTGGGCACGTTTGCGAAGAAACTGGAGAGTTTGAACCGAAAGATTCCGACTGGAGCGCTCAAGACGGCTGCGCAAGTCACGGCGGCAACGACCCCAGATGGGATTCCGGTCGATCGATTTGAAACGGGCGATATGGTTATGCATCCCAGCTATGGGCCTGGCACCATCATGTCGGTTGAGGGGCGCGGACTTCGACGCATGGCCCGCGTTGTTTTTCTGGAGGGTGAGTCCAAATCGTTTCAACTGAGCAAAGCCCGTTTGACTTTTAAAGACTAAAGTGTTGCTCGCGAATCTTTGCCGAAAAGTCTGGGCTGTCCTTGTACAAATTGGCAACCGAAGTGATCCTGGCTTTTTCGCGGGCACTTTCGAATGGCTCGACTACTTCCAATAGACCGAGCTCGTAAGCCAGTCGATCGGAATGGCCCGGTAACAGGACGCGCCAGTCGGCTGGGATACTGCCCGGGCGCAATTTATTGATGTGGTTCACCAAATTGGTGGTGCAATTGTTGTTGATCGTGTCGTAGTTTTCGGGGACGCGTTGCAGTTGGTTGGCTCGTTCAAGCATATCGACCAAAAGATTCTGCACTTGATCCGGCGTTGCTCTGCCTGGATACAAATACACTTCTACTTTGCGTGCATCGGTTCTGAGTGGGATGAGATCGCGTTCGTCGCCAATCAGGTACATCAATTCGAACTTGTTGGTGATGCCGCGAATGGGTGAATAGGAAGCTCCATAGTCGAGTCTCGCTTCCACCGAGATGATGAAATGCCGTCCATCGCGGAGACCAAAACTAAACATCGTATGCGCTAAGAGCGAGTTGTTCTGAAATGGAACAATGATGAAGTCGATATGGTTGACATCTGCGAGCGCGAACCGCATGTCATAATGGCGAACGTCGTAATCCGTTTCCGATCGATAGCGGCAATTGCGGACATGCTTGATGAGGATATCTTCGTCTTGAAATTCGGCGAATGGCATGATCGCAAGGTCAGGCCGCCACAAACGATCGTGTCCCTTTTCTTTCTTAGGAAACAGTCGCTCGCTCGCGGACGCAATAAGTCCCTTGGAACCTGGATCCTTGAACGGTCTCGTACAAGCTGGCAGGTGGGGAGCTATGAGCCAGATGCAAGCTATAAGCCAACGCTGGAACAGTGCTATCTGGTCCCTGGTTCTGGCTGGCTGCATTGGATCGGTCCGCCACTAGGCATCAACTCGTAAAAGCGCTTACGAGTAGGCATATAGCAAGCAAATGGGAGGCAAGTCAAGGCGAAGAGTGCCGTCGTTCAGTCACCCTCCCCGAGGGAGGGTGACTTACGTTGATGTAATGCCTTCGGCTTACCGTTCTTTGAGGACTTTGACCGATCGACTCGCTCGATTGAGGAAATCGACCTTCGACTCACCCGATTCCAAGTAAATTGGGCTGCCAATGGTTATGGAACTCAATAGCGGCACAGGCATGAACTCGCCCCGTGGCAAGATGCGATTGAGATTGTCCATGTAGACGGGGATCATCTCCAGATCCGGACGCTTCTTGGCTAGATAGTAAAGTCCGCTCTTGAACTCACCCATTTCCCCATCAAAGGCCCGGCTCCCTTCGGGAAACACAATTAGAGAATAGACATCTCCAATTTCACGCAACATCAGCTCGACCGGGCTCTGATGCACCTTGATCTGCTTTCGGTCGATCAAGATCGCATTGAACGACTTCGCTAAAAAGCGTCGCAGACGTGAGCCACCCCAATAGTCTTGCGCGGCCACTGGACGCGTCAAAAGGCGGAGTTCCTTTGGCAAACAGGACCACAGGACCACTGCGTCCAAGTGACTGGTATGGTTCGCAAAGTAGACGCGTTGGCAAGTCTCAGGCTGAGAGCCAAGCCAACGAACGGTAAAGCCACTGACTAACTTAGCTAAAAATGCTAGCGTGTGCCCTGTTGCTTTGCAAAGTGGGGTCAGCGGTTCACGGTCTGGCAAACCGAGGTTCGTTGGTTGGTTGATTTTGGAATGTGGCGTGGGGATGGCAGCCAAGGGAAAAGCTCGGTGTGTGTGGGCAAAATGGCTTGGTTGCTCAATCGTTGCCGAATCCTCCAAAAATACAAGGGTTTGCTCAAGAAATCCCAATATTCTCCAATCTATCTTGCGTCCTAGCTGCTCAGGCTCCTAGACTTCCATCGCAACTCATCCTTGCGATTGCGTCAACCTTACCGATTGTAGTGTTTTTTCGGATTGCAAATGAAACAGCAAATGCCTGAATACACAACCTTGAAAGGAAGCCCTCCCAATCCTGGGTTGCTCTGGTTAGTCATCCTCTTCATGGCAGTTTCCTCGATGACCGGGTGCCTTCGAAAAAGGATGACGGTTCGAACGTCGCCACCGGGAGCTATGGCATACATTGACAAGAACCCGATTGGACTGACGCCTGTCTCGACGAGCTTCACGTACTACGGGACTAGGAACATTGAACTCGTCCGGGACGGTTACCGGACCGAAAAATTCCTACGCAGAATCAGTCCCCCCTGGTACGCCATTCCTCCACTCGATTTTTTCAGTGAAACGCTGTGGCCGTTCGAAACGCGAGATGAAAGAATCATTGATGTTCAACTGACCCCCAACCCAGTAGTGCCGACTGAGGCGTTGATTGCAAGCGGGGAACAGTTGAGATTGCAGTCGAGTCAAGGAATGGCCGTCTCGGCCCCGCCCACGAGAGCCAACCAGGGGCCTATCTTGATTCAGCCCCAACTCAACCCAGGTCCCAACGGATTTGGACAACCGAACCCGCCGATACTCGGACCGGTGATGAACCAATAGATGGTGATGAACCAATAGATATGGAGGGTCGGATGTGCTTTTACCGGGAGGGCAAGGCCACCCCTGTAAACATCATTGCATTGACTTCACTCAACGAATTCATAGCCCGGGAGGGCGAGGCTCCTGCCGAACCATGGCGGCGCTAAGCTCGGCAGGAGCCTCGCCCTCCCACATGAAAAATCGGCAACTCTATCGCTTGGGGGGCTCGGATTCCCGGACACTTGTGCCGTGCTGCGGATGCAAAACCAGCAATGAGAATCGCTGCGTTGTATCCAAGTCGTTCGTGCTCAACGATGTGTAGTCAAACTGCCCACGCAAATCTGTGTAGCCATCTTTGTAAAACTTGACCGCTCCGGAATTGTCTCGCGAGTAGACTTTGACATAGGCCCCCTCGAGCGGCTGAAGCCCCTGTTTGGTCAAGACTTGCAACCGTCCCATGTTCGGCGAATGGTTGACGACCAACGAATTGGCGTACAGGACCAAGTTCCGCGTAAGTCCACCACCGAACACTTCGATGACCAAATTCTTGTTCTTGAGCTTATCCGGAATCGCCAAATTGACGTCTTTGGCTGCGGCGGATTTTTCGATCTTCAACGCTTCGGCGAAGTTCGGTTCAATCATGTTCAGCCGCCCACCATCTTGTTGAGCAAACGGATTGCGACTGAAGAGCAACTCGACATCCATCAAGTAAAACTTGACATCGATGTTCTCGAGATTGCGATGGCGAAGAACGATTCTGTCGCCGTCTTGGATCAAGTCCAATACGGGGAGGCTGGCGGATTCGGTGATGTTTTGTTGCTCACGGGCACCTGTAAGCAGCCGATTCGCCGGATCCGTTTTCCAGTCTTCGGTCTTGGCGATGTCGGCGGTCTTGCCTGCCTGAATGGCTTTGCGTTCCGCAATTTGCGATAGCACTTGACCAAACCAATCGCGCCAACGTGGATTCGGATAGTTGACGTACTTCAGCGATCGAGCGTCCGCTTCTTCGAACTTGCCCTGCGTCATATCGAGGTAGGCAGCGAAATAGTCATGCTGCAGTTTGCTTTCAAGCGTCGCAGGATCAATCTTTGCGAAATGAGCAATGGCTTCCTCAACGCGGTTTTGCAGCAGCATGTAATAAACCAAAGCAAGCCGCTGTTCCGATTCGATGGCTTTTTGTTGGGCGAGAATTCCCATCATGCGTTCGTACTGCAACGCGAGCCCGTCGTTGAGTACGACGCGTTTTGGACCCAACTGATGCATGCGAGCCACCACCAAGGGCCTGAAATCCAAATGTTCGAATTGCAAACGATCCACCGGTTCCGTTTTCATCACATCCGTATCGAAGACGGGACCGACGCGGCCAACGATGTTCGCGTTGTTCTCCAGGAACTCCCGCAATCGCAGTGCATCATTGTGTTTGAAGGCATAGGCCCATAGCGTCGGGTTGTAAATGCCGTATTCGGTAAGACGAGCTAGGCACGATTCAAAGAATTTCTTGTTGGCCATCCGCCAAGCGATGGCGTCGAGGTTTATCTTGAACAGGTTCGCCGTTTTCAAATGGGCTAACACTTGATCTTCGGAGCCCCAAAGGGAAACATACGACCACGAGGTCTCGTCGATGGCATCGGGCGCATCGAGAACCTTTAGGCTCGAGGAGGGTGCGGCAATCGCGATCTTGCCTCCGATGGCGATTTGGGCTCCATAGTGTTCGAAAGAGCCGGACTGTGGGAAATAGAACTTGGTGCTGAGTTCTTGCGTTGCAAACGGAGCCAAGTCTAGCTTTTGTCCAGCCACGATCTTGGCGTTTTCCAGGGCGATGGCTCCTTGAGGTATTTGTTGCAGTACGCTCACTCGGACCATCGCAGCGGTTGGGTTGGTTAATACAACTCGCAAGCGATAGACGGTTCCTTTGATCAGCGATTGCTCTTTAACCGGTTTGGCTTCTTCGCCGGTGTCGCTGGCCAAGAAGATACTCTGACTGGCGAGTACAGTGGCTGGATCGGTGCTCTGCTCGATGCTTTGCAGACCTTGAACGAATGCAATCGAGTCACCACTCGTGGCGGCAACCAAACGACCTTGTTCGACGCTAATGGTGGCCGGTTTGGATTCGAGGGGCAGGCCGAGTACCGCGATCGCCAAGAGGGCTTCGTGGACATTGCTGGCGGCGAGTTCAACGTGCTTGGTCAAAAAAGGAGCATCGCCGGAGTGATTGAGGTAGTCCAGCCAGAACGCGTTGGGCTTAACCAGTTCCCCATTTTGATTTGCCAATGCTAAGCGGAAGTAATTGCTCTCCGCCCATTTTCGAGTCGCCTCGAGAGACTGATAAAGTCGACCTAGCCTGTTTTCGGTGCCCCTGCCTCGCTTGGAAAGTAATGCTCGTCGCGTATCCGCAGCGCCGGCTTTGCGATCCATCGAATCCGTTTTTTGTTTATCAACGCCTTCGACCTCGGCTTCTTCAGCGAAAAAACGGTCCGTCAGTTGTTCACCTAAAGCCACAGCCGATAGGTCACTCAATTCCTTCAGTTCACGTCGTTCGAGTCCTAATGAGAAGCGGCTATTGACAGCTTCATTCGCACCGCTGTCGTCCCACAAAGCAGAGCTCATAAGCCCCTGTGCAAACAAAACCGATTGGGCAGCGGAATTCACAGGAATGGAATTCACTAGGTCTCCCATCCAGCGTTTGGTGCTACCAGACTGGGCTGCGATTCGCTTGGCCAATAGCACCCGTTCGACCGCGTTGAGTTGTGCGAGTTTCCATGGCTGAACGTATTTGGAAAGGTCCGAACTCAGAACGTAGTCATCCATGAACTGCTTCTGCATCTTGTTGGCCAAATAAGGTCGAACCACCCGATCAAAGAAAGGTTGATCGTGGACCAACAAGAACAAGTTCAGCTCGTGGCAAGCCAAATCCGAATAGTGCCTTTCTTTCTCTTCGGGCTTGAGCGCCGGCCATCGCGTTAGGCACTCGAATTTGTCACAATCGGCATGGTTATTCAAAAGTGTTCGATAGAGTTGAAACAGGTCAGGAATCGAGCAATAGATTTTGACTCGCGTTGACGCGGCATCTCCTAGGTCGCTCTTATCGGACTTGGGCAAAACTCGAACGCTTTGAATTTCGGTCAGCCGATCTTTAGCCGGAAACGCTTTGGCAAGCCGGCGATCGGTGAGTTCTCGCGGTTCGTTGAGAGGAAGGTGGACGATTCGATAGGTTGTTCCGCTGGGGTGCACGACGACCACGGTAACGCAAGTCAAACCTGCGAAGACCTTGCGATCGATGGACAATATGCCTTTGTCGTCGCATCGTCCATTGGCGAGCACGATGCAACCGCGTTTGAGAAACTCGTATTCAGGGGACCCATCAGCTGCCACCCGAAAGGAATCCTCCGCGGCTCGGCCAGCCGCACCAGGAGCTGCCATCTTGGGCGCCATGGCCGACATCGGATCGCCGCCTGCTGCGGTTTGAGCTGTATTTTGCGTAACCGCTAGCTCCCATGGATTCAATATCGCGCTCGGTTGTGGCAATAGACTGCCAAGGTATTTCTTCAGAAACTGCCGATTGAGAACGTATTGGTACTCTTCGTCCAGCTTGAGCGAATTGATGTAAAAGCTTGGGATTCGCGTACGAGCAGAAGACAGGATTGGAAACTCGGGAGCAGGCAGGCTTACTCCATGATTGGTTCGCGGTTCGTATGCGTCTGCAACGATATGAACCCGAGTGAATTTGTCTTGATTGCCCAGTTGGATTTGCAACTTATCATCGGTCGCTTTTACGTCTTGGACATGGACGGTACGAACTCGATTCGTTTCCAGGAACTTCGATTGGCCGACGAGCGTGTCCCCTTGCTGTTCCCCTTTGACGACAGAGATTTGAATGGAGCGACCGGACCAATGGTCGGTGAGGCGATAGGTTCCAGGCTCGAGGCCTTTGACTTTGACGAGGCCAGCATCCACGCTTACTTTGTCCGAGTGGTTGGCAGACACAACGCCGCCGCGATATTCAACAAGACTGATACGCCAGAAGGGCTTGTCGCTCGGACCGAGTTTTTGCGGCCCTTGTTCCGCCCCGTCCGTGGTATTCCAAACCGCTTCGATGGGTTGTCCGCTGAGCGCGTGGTATGCAGTTGGCCAAGTTGGCCTTAAGCTGGAAAGCTGGAAGTCGCGAGGATTCATCGCATCGGCAGAAGCCTTGAATCGTTCGACGCTTGGAAGTGGTCCAAGGTCGACAATGCCACTAGCGTCCGTCGCCAGCCGAAGGCTGACCGTCGGCGTTAGCCCGAACAGTTTGAATTCCAACTGAACCGGAATACGGGAGGCTGGCTCGCCGTTGCGGCCTCGCACCTCGAGCAAATTGTCTTTGTTGGTTTGCGTCAAATAGAAGTCGCGGACTTGGGCCGTTTTGGCAATGCCGTTAATCGTAATCGAATGCGAGGAAGCGACTGGCACGCGGGAGTCGTTGCTCAACTTGAGCACATGGCCGCTCAGAGTGATTGCGATGGTTGCTAGCCGTTGTGGAACCAAGAAGGAGTGAACCAATTCACCGTTATCGGCTAGTTTGAGATCAGGAATGGTCTGGGTGGCAGCGATTCCATCCAAATCGGTGGATGTAATTGTCAACATGGGTTTTTCTAGCTGGGCGAGCGAGACGAGTTGCCCATTGCACAGCAAGTTCGGTCGCACGACGACGCTCGCCTTGGCACCTGCCAATAGAGACTGTGGGTCTAGCAAGAAGCCAGCTTGCAGCAGGTAGTTCTCACTATTGTGAACAAACATTTGCACCGAAGCGATGGGGCCATCAATGAGGATCAATGAATCCGTTCGGACTTCGTTTCCGAATGGAATGACGATATCCCCTTTGTCGTCAGCTACGAATTCGCGTGTACCAAAGAGGGCTTTGGCCGTTGGCACGTGTTTGCCTTCGGCGTCAAAAACGCGGAAGGTGTCACCGGCGTCGGACATGTGTTGCATTGCATGCAGATGACCTTTGTGGATGAGCGTTCGGCTGCGTTGGCCGCCAGCCAGGACATCGACGACCCATACTCCGCCCCCTTCTAGTTCTGGAAGTTCGAGCACTTCGCGATGTCGCAGGTCTGCGGGTTGTGCGTAGGCGATGCGTTTCTCAATGTTGGCAACCAAGCCGTCCAAATCGAGGTTGGTTCCGATGGGCTGCTTTTGCTGGATGAGTATGTTGCGAGCGTTGAGGCGGTAGACCTTGACCAACAACTCTTGAACATTCTTGATGTCCAAGGTGAGTCGGACCGAATCGGCGGGACGGTAGTAGGTCGGATTGCTAAGCGAAAACTTGAGTTCGATGCGGGCTTGCAGTTCGCGTTGTTCGTCTGGGGTTAGCTGGGCGTAGAAGGTTTTCGCATCACCGATTCCGTACAGAATTTTGGTGGAGGCGAATACGCGTCGCAGGTAATCGCGATCGATGATGGTTGAAAAAGCGTCGACGTTGGTATCGGTTTTGAAGAAGTGTTCCAGGTAACGAAGCACTAGCGGTGCGTCGTCGCCAATCATATCCAGGAGCGTCTCTCCTTTGTAGTTTGCGCCCAGATTGACTTGCGGTCGACGATTTTGCCGTGCGACGTATTCCGGATTGAAGAATGGGCGATTGCTTGGCAGTTTGATATAGCGAAGGAATCGTTCGCGATCCATGTTGCCATCGCGTTCATCGAATTGAAGCCGGTTATAGAGAACCGAGGCGATGAGGCTGTTTTGGGATTCAGGCAGACCGGAGACGAAGGTCTCGAGTGCGATGAGGTGCTCTCGGAGAACGGTTCGGTCTTCCAACGAGGAATCGTCGTTGGGTCGAATGCGACGCAGACGGGCTTGAACGAAGGCGTTGGACTCGATCAGTTTTGGAATGCGTTTTTGGAGGTCGAGCAATTGTGCCGTTGTCAACTGGTTGTGGATTGCGGCCCAACCGAATCCGCGGCAGTCGGGCATGTTGAGTTCGCGTTCGATGATTTCGATCAGACCAGGGGTGTCGATTCGATCGATGCGTTCCAACCAAGTACGCGTGGTGGCGGGTTGATCGAGGTACGGTCCGAGATGAGCCAGTGCGACCGTTTCGACGGCTCCTGGATTGTTCGAATGGGTTCGGAGGATAGCCTTCCAGTCGAGCGAGTTGGGATCGAGTTTGGTTGGCAGTTCAGCCGCTTCGTCCTTTCGGGGGGCAGCATGGTCGATGTTGATACCGAAATCGGCGCGAAGGTGGTCGAGTGAGGCTTGCGCGTTGGTTTTGTATTCCAGGATGAACTGCCGAGTTTGCATCCGTTTGGTTTGGTCGTTCAAACCAACTTTTGCGATCCAAGCGTCGAGGTGCCCGCGTGCCTCGGCGACTTTCCCTACGGTTTGGCAATTCAAGCAATGGTAGTAGAAATAGGTATCTGTCCCCGGTATCAGCTCGGCCAAGGCCGCCTCCCGGTTTTCGGCCAGGGCGTACCGCTCGCTAAATCCAATTTCCTGAGCCGTAGTCATGTGGGCGCTCGAGAATCCGAGGAACGAAACACAAAAGAAAAAAACAATCACACGGTGGAGAGGGTACATAGTTTTACTCGAACTAGGATCGCAAAGAGACTCGGATCGATTCAATAGACGTTCTTGAAAAAGATCCAGTTCCTAGAAACAAGGCGAATCAACAAAAGAAATTTAGAAACAGGCTGCAATCGTCCGGTTTAGTCACCCACCCAGCGGATTGCCGTGCTGCACTACATTTCAATCGCGTAGCCAGCTCGGTAGGGACGCGCTAGCATCCCATTGGCTTGCTGGTCGCCTTGGATTTGTTCGTTTACCGCGTCCCATTGCAGTGTGCGACCGAGCCTGGCTGAAATCCCTGCGAGATGGCATACATTCAGCATTTTCATATGTGAATGAACGTCCGAAATCGGCTCCTTTCTGGACCGAACGCAGTTCAAAAAACAGGCCCAGTGGGCTTTGCGTTCGTTCTCCTCCATCGGCAACCCTTTATAAACTTTTTGGATTGCACCCTCTGGCAGCGGGTGGTCCACGAGCGCTTCCACCGGAGCACCCGTCAGTTTCGAACGGTTGACAAAGATCTTCCCTTTGTCACCTTCGATCAAGACACCATTTGGAAAGCCAAGCTCTTGCGCGTTGTCCTTAATGATGAGTTCCGTACCGCCCGGATAGGTCGCCTTCAAATTGAATTTGGTCGCGGTGTTGTAGCGGTCCCTTTGAACAGGCATCCCGTCCTTGTACTCCACAGGATGAGTGGCATCACCACCAATCGATACCGGACCATCGGTTTGGCCATTGAGCTCGAGTGCCCACGACGCGATGTCGACATGGTGTGCGCCCCAATCGGTAAGTTTGCCGCCGGAATACTCATACCACCATCGGAATTCATAGTGACCGTTGGTCTTCGGCCTTCCCCCCTTTTTCTTTTCATCGTCTTGGCTGATAACCTCTTTTCGAAAATCTGTTTTCGGTGCGGGCCCCAACCATCGATCCCAATCCAATTCGGTCGGAACGGTGGCGGCTGGAAGCTCTGGACTAGTGGGTCCGCCCCCGATGGCGACGGTAATGGTTTTGATTTTCCCAAGTCGTCCGTCTTGAACCATGGCCATGGCCTTTACAAATAGATTGAACGTGCTCCGCTGCTGCGTTCCAACTTGGACGATGCGACCTGTTTGCTTTTGTACCTTGCGTATGAGTTTGCCTTCATCAATCGTCAAGGTAAGCGGCTTTTCGCAATAGATATCTTTGCCAGCCAGCATGGCTTCGATCAGCGGTTTCGTATGCCAATGATCTGGTGTGGCGATGTGAATGACGTCGATATCCTTGCGATCCAGGATCTTGCGGTAGTCTTTATAAACATCCGCCTTGCCCTTGCTCATGGTTTCTTTGGCGGTCTCGCCTCGAACGGAATCGACGTCCGCAATCGCAACAACGTCAACCCAACTGGCTGCCGCTTTCATATTGCCCGTTCCCATCCCGCCTGCACCAATCAGGCCGAGCCGGAACCGATCGTTCTTGGACTTCGTCTCGTCCGCCAAAGTCCGCGATTGCCAAAAGAAATACGGAACGAATGCGGCCGCAGCGGAGGAGTTAATCAAAAATTCGCGACGATTTCGATTGGAACGAGTCATTTTGGATCCTTTTGGTTGGCGACGGAGTTTGGAAATAGGGATGGTGGACCATCACTCAATCCGAGTGGAATATTGAATCCCGCAGGTTTAACCGGCGGAAGTTGCGGCTTTTTGCTACCAATACGATCCACCGGACAAGCGTGCGGGATTTGATGTAACCACTCATGGATTGAGGTGACGACAATCGAGAACTTTCCCAATTCTAACGAATTTCAATCCCTTCCGTAACACTGAGCGTTGCCCCAATTTCTGGTATATTGGCGTCAACCAATAGTCGCGACGCACGAAAATCCAGTGCACAGTCGTGCTGCCGGTTTAGTTTCGTGATTTTTTGCCAAAACGTTCCATCAGATATTGGATGTCTTGTTGTGAAAATAAAAAGGCGTTGATGTCGAAGCTTTTCGACGCACTGTTTTTGTGAGGGACGACAACTATCCGCCTATTTGGGCGGGAGTGATCTGGCTCGCCCATTTCCAACTTCAAGCGACGAATCTCGTCGAAGGCAATGCGTCGCGTGCATCCGAAGAGTGACCTATAACTCAGCTCTCCGTTACGCAAACGAATCGAAATCCAAAACGTCGACGCGTAAACAACGACGGCTAACAGACTCAACAACGCAACTGGAAACCGGCAGCTCGAATCTTTTGCACAAAAAACGAGCATAAATAGCAAGAAAGGCGCAATGCCTCCGAGAACCCACGAAAGGTGCCTGCGACTACAACGAAGATGAATGTCTTCCAAGTCATTGCTCACGTTAAGACCTAAACGGAATCAACTGAACCCAACGTCGAAGGCGGACCAAAAAAGAACTGTAGAATAACTCAGTGGGGCCATACATATTTGTTTTTGGGACAGGGTTTGGTCGCTGATGGGGCGGCTCAAAGGGTCTGATAGTAGCAAAAGTGAAATTTGCTGACAACCATAGATGGCTGGCCCCATGTACGGGCCCGAGGTCGACGTCTTTAAAGCACGCTGGTTGATCACACGACCAAATCGGTCCAGACCGGCATAAGCGTCCTGGCTATCGCTAACCGCTTCTGCCGCACGTTTGATCTGTGATTGATCGATCCCAGGCAACGTCATCTTTTTTACCCCACGGGTTTTATGCAATGATAAATAACAGGCTCTCAGCTTTTTGCGTCAATACTTCTCAGTATCAATCTGTAATTGTATTCACCTTCGTAAAAAGCCAAATGCCCGGCGAGGCACGAAATGATTGTGCCGAAACCCATCCCGATCGTAGCAGTAAGTGCTACCGAAATCGCCATTTGCCTCGAGTCCAATTTTGGGTTCTCAGATGTTACATAGCACATCTCTGGCGCGCCAAAAGTCATGAGTATATCCAAAACTCTCGCCGCGTTTTGGTCGCTGTTCTGGACCTCCAAAACACACCGTTCGTCAAAACCGTGAAAATCTCTGAGTTTCGATAGAAACTTTTTCCTTTTCTTTTCCGATGACAGAAGCGATTGAAAGCGAACACGTTGATCTGCCGCCACAAATGTCCTCGCGAACGCTAACTCGTGAACCTGTAAAGAATCGGGTATCCTAGCCTTCATAAGGGAATGTGTGAAACCTGCAAAAGTGAATTGGTTGACTTGCGGTTGTTCGATCTGCCAGTGTTCGACATTCATCGCTGACTTGGAATGCGATTGCTCGCTGATCATATCCTTCCACTTCCTCGATTGCAATCAATCGGAATCCCATCTCAGCAAGCGTTTCACGAGCCAGTTGTTCAAAATGCTCTTTGTCTCGCACAAACGCCATCGCTGTACAAAACGCACATCCTTCGTTACGATCCTTGAGCGAACATAATTCGCAAAGAGCAATCCAAACTTTGTACTCGTCAGTTGTTCGCACTTGGCAACCTATTTTTGGTTTGGTGGAAAATTATGATGCGGCGATTGTTTCCCGATCTTGTTGCCATCCGAATCGACAGCGTGGAAATGTGGTGGATGATTCGAATCGTTCGGATGGAGTATAGGTTCCCCCTTTCCATCGTTCCTTGCCGCATCTTTCGCGCGCTTACTAGATGAGTGATCGACGGTGTGCACTTTTGGTTTACCGCTAGGTCCCAATTGACTATCTGGTATCCCGCTGTTGACATTTTTTTCTCGTTCTTGTTGCGCTGGTGTCTTGCTTGGTGCACCTGCGTTCGCTGGAGGACAGTCTTCCTTGTCGCGATTTTTGTTTTTTGAACCAAGGTTTTTACCATTTGAACTGGATCGCCTGCCTGGCAGATTGTCATACATGGTGTCCGAATTGCGACGAGCCGTATCGTATAACTCTTGTTGGTAAGGATTTCCTACCATTTCGTCACCGAAGTACGTTACGTCTCCAGGAATGATATCGACAGGTAGTCTATTTTTAAGGTGCGTAAGGCTACTGTCATAGAAGCCTGCTGCCAATGGATTCAGTTGTTGCCCAACTAGATTAAGCCCCTCGGCCACTGGATTTCTTAATTCCGGAACATAAAATTGGGCGTACTCTTGTGCGTAAGGATCACCGAGGCCAGTGCCAAGTCCGAAAATAGAAGTCCACCACCCGTCGAATCCGCTTGGATCAACTGCCCCGGTCGGTCCAGCTCCTACATACTGATACCAATTCATGTCCCCAGCGGCGAAGCGGATGGGGTCCATCGTTGTCCAACGCATCAAGTCGACGTCGTACTCGCGATTCCTGAAATTTACCCTGCCCGTTACCGTGTCCGCTTTGCCTCCTGCGAAGCCATGATTGAATACAAACGTATCCGAGGCGGCAACAAACGTCGGCGACAAGACCGTTCGCTTGCCGTATGCGTCGTATTGGAACCGTTCCACAACCGCTCCTGTCGTATTCGCAAGCGCTGTGATGTTCCAGTTTGCATCCTGCATCACATACACGCGTTGGTCGAGCGAGCCCTTGTTGTCCGTGTCGCGATCGCGGGCCACCATCGCATCAATGTAAGCGGCCGACCAAGTGTACTGCACTTGCGCTACGTTGCTGCTGTTGCGCTCTTCGATCGCTTGCCAAGCACTACTAAAATACACGACTGTCGAACCTTCCTTGATCCGCCTACCAATCGCGTCGTAAGCAAACGTGATGTTCGACATTTCTCCTGTCTTTTGCTCGACCACCCGATTCCAAGCGTCGTAGATGAG
>JANMLD010000159.1:0-29477 GCA_031372345.1 Pirellula sp. | reverse complement strand
CAAACTAGAACCAGAAGATCGACTTAACTCATTTCGTGATAAGCATTTGGATCAAAGTACAAGTGCCATTCGGGTCAGACCCTGTTTACTGTTTTTGAAGCAATTCCTCGATCCGCTTAAGGTCTTTTGGTACCATCTCTGGGATCCCGTGGGGTCATCTGAGCGGAAGAACGACGAAGGAAAAGGGCGGCGGCCAGAATCCTAGGATTTGCAAAAACTCGCCGCTCGCCGCTCCGGTTGACCGCCTTGTTCGGCCGGATTACGCCAGGACAATGCATGACGATTGAAACCTACCTCGGGTTTACGATCCGAACGGCTGGCAAGACAATCGTAGCTCGCCAAATGTGCGTACAAATTCAGCCAGCCCGAGTCGTAATCTCGGCACAAGTCCGGGCGGCCGATCGAGGGCTTTGCTGTTTGACACCTTCGGTGTAAGCAAAGGTCCGGCAGGACGGTTGCGACTGCTTGTGTTGTCGTGTCTGCGGTCAATCGATCGCTGCAAATCAGAACGGCCCCGACGACCGAACACGCGGAGTTGACTCAACGCAAGTCAAGGCGGACGATCGAGCCGTTCGGTGCAATTTTTGTTCGTCATTGCATTTCGTACGCGGAATCAAATTCGGCCCTTGCTCCCAGCCTAAGTTTAATCGAGCCACCAGGAAACGACTCTTCTAGGATCCCATGAAAACAGACCGAACGCAAGCACGCATGTCGCAAGTAGTTTTCGGGAATTCCAACCGGTGGAGCGAATTGCCATTATAGCGAAATACGACACCAGCATCCGGAGGCCCGATGAACCACAGATCATCGGCATGCTTTTTCCAATCTGTCGGAGTGGAACTATTCAAAACGCTAAGCGTCGTGAAGGACCTCCCGTCGAATTTACTGATACCCTCATATGTCGTAAAGTAAATATTCCCCGTCGTGTCTTCTTGGATCCCCCGAATCCGATCGCTACACAACCCGTCCTTTGTCGCAATACAGCGAGTGCCACTAGCTTTGGAGCATAGTTCCAACCGGGCCATTCTTCGTGCCGTGCGATCGACTCAGCATCGGTTTTCGGATGCGCCTCTATAAGTTGTGTTTCGAACAGAACTTGTCATTGTCCCGGTTTGGGACGGTTATCCCTGATTTTAGAATAGTTATCCCAGATTTGTCAAATCTGTGATCCCTGATTCACTCCAGTTATCCAGGTTTTGATTGGCCAACGCTGCTCATTTCATCCCATTCAATCCAGGACCGATTTAGCTCTTGCCAGTCTATCTTGAAACCGGCGGGCTACTTGATCACAAGAGGAGACATCCATACTGTTTGTAGAGTATAATCTTGGTTCTACAGCACACTCCACTGTGCATCCCTTCCCTCCCCACCGACGCATGGTCTCGAATATGAAAGCTCGCTCACCCTTTGAAACCTCTATGTACCGATGGTGCTTTGCCTTTGCCGCTCTTTGCACATGGGCAATGACCTGCAGCAATTATTCCGTTGCTCAAGAGAAGATCATTCGGATCGGCATGATCGGGTTGGATACATCCCATGCACCCGCCTTTGCAAAACTATGGAGAAACCCAGAGGCCACTGGACTGTTTGCTAAGCAGCAGTTGGTTGTGGCGTTCCCAGGTGGAAGTCCCGACATTGAAAGCAGCCATACGCGTGTACCGCAATACACCAAAGACCTCGAGGCACTCGGCGTAAAAATGGTTGGGTCGATCGATGAGTTGATCGCTCAAGTGGACGCGGTCATCATCACCAGCCTCGACGGTCGCCGACATCTCGAACAAGCAATACCCGTGTTCCGCGCCGGCAAGCCGCTTTATATCGACAAGCCATTGGCTGGCTCGCTCGTCGATGCCATCGCCATTCAAAAGCTTGCCGAGCAATACAAAGTCAAATGGTTCAGCAGTTCGTCATTGCGATTCAGTCCAGGAATTTGGAAATACCGAATCGATCCAAAACTGAAAGACCAAGTTCGTGGGGCAATCGCTTGGAGTCCATGTTCGCTGGAAGCAACGCATCCAGACTTGTATTGGTATGGAGTTCACGGTTGCGAGACTCTCTACACAGCCATGGGGATGGGCTGCAAACAAGTAACTCGGGTCACTACCGCAGGCACCGATTCTGCCATCGGCGTCTGGGATTCGGGACGGATCGGTGAGTTTCGCGGCTTGCGTGATGGCGCCAAGGAGTATGGACTAGTCGTATTTGGTGAATCAAAAGTCGAGGTCGGGGGCAAGTACGAAGGGTACGCACCGCTTGTCGACGAAATAGCAAAGTTTTTCGCTGGAGGGGATGTTCCCATTGCTACTGAGGAAACGATCGAGATGTTTGCCTTCATGGAAGCAGCCGACGAATCGAAACGACAAGGTGGCTCGCCAGTCAAAATTGCGGATGTCATGGCCAAGGCAACGAAAGAGGCCGAAAAACTAGTGGCCAGCAAGATGGTCGCAACGCCGTCGGCCAAGAAGATCGTCTTGATGGCAGGCAAGCCATCTCACCCAGCCCGCATGCACGAGTTCAACGCAGGCGTGCAATTGCTCGCCAAATGCTTGAAGGATGTGCCGGGCGTAAAAGCGGAATTCGTATTGAATGGCTGGCCGAAGGACGAAAGTGTTTTTGAGGACGCTGTGTCAGTCATTTTTTATATGGATGGAGGCAAAGGACATGAAGCTGTACAAGAGGACGGGCAGCGGTTGAAGAAGATCGACCAGTGGGTACAGAAGGGAGTTGGCATTGGGTGCATGCACTTCGGCGTTGAAATCGTTCCCGATCAAGCGGGGGCACAGTTCAAGCGTTGGATCGGTGGCTTTTACGAAAACATGTTTTCCTGCAATCCGATTTGGGAGCCGCAATTCAGTCAGTTTCCTGATCACCCGATCACGCGCGGCGTTAAGCCCTTTCAGTCCAAAGACGAATGGTATTTCAATATGCGTTTTGTGAAGGATGTTTCAGGAAACGCGCCAGCAGATTTCGAGGGGACCAAGTTTGTGCCCATTCTCGTGGCGTCTCCGTCGGACGATGTTCGCGATGGCCCCTACGTTTATCCCAAAGGACCTTACCCACATATCGAAGCGAATAAGGGACGTGCGGAGGCCATGATGTGGTCCGTCGAACGCGCTGATGGTGGGCGGGGATTCGGATTCACAGGCGGCCACTTTCATGACAACTGGGGAAACGACAACTATCGCAAAGTCGTTTTGAATGCCTTGCTTTGGTCTGCGCACGTAGAGGTTCCTAAGAATGGGGTCGAATCGAAAGTGACTGCCGAAGAGCTTGAAGCGAATTTAGATCCGAAAAAGAAGTAGTCCCCATGTGTAACAGTCACCCTCCCCTCGCTTCGCTGAACCCTCCCTCGGCAACGCTGTGAAGCATTTTTTCCTGTGTTTCGCTACCACTGGCTTCATGCCAGTAGCCGTCAATTGCTGCCTCCTTCGCGGCGGGCTCGAACGGAAGGCGTAAGGTCAAATAGCGGGCTATTTCATTGATGAAAACGCTTCACAGCGTTGCAGAGGAAGAGTGACTGAACCTTCGCCTACGGCTCGGGATTAGTCGATTGAAAACCGGGATGGAATGCATTGCGATTCCATTCCAAAGCCTCAAAGGTTGTCTCGTGGATGCGGCTTGGTTCTAGCACTGGTCTTTTCTTCCATGAAGAAATCGTCTCTAAACCTCGCTCGTCGTTTACCAAACTCGCGTCGATTCCGATGCCAATTTGCTCCAGACTGCCATTGCTTAACTTGACCGTTAGGAAGTCGGAAAGCGTCAGTGAGTCATAGACATTGTCTTTGCCTCGTAGATCAATCCATCGCGACAATTCATTTCCTTTGTCGCTCTGGTCCCATACATCCCAGTCATCGCACTCGGCGGCATTCCATTCAATGTAGGATTTGCTACCTGCGAAGACACATTCTTTGGCTGTGCGAACAAACGGAATTGGAAAAGGTTGCGAGTTGCTGAGGCTTACTTTCATCCAGGCGCGTTGCGAATAAGTGGTAACGTTTCGAAAATCCATCCGCAATGGCATTCCCGTTCGCACCGCCGTTCGGCTTCCATTCACGTCCAACATCGAACCGGCGATTGCCAGCCAACAGTTTCCCATCTGTATTTCGGTCCGAATCGGACCGGGGACTCGCAGCCAATCACACTGCCCTCGAACAACTAGTTGAGTGCAACTAATCCGTGCCGGTAGTTTGGCAGCGTTGCTCGCCAACGCATCTCCGAAATTATCTTGCAATCCCGCGTCGAGCACTACAATCGCCGGCAATGTCGCTCCCTGCAGTGCCAAGGTGGTGTCTAGCGAAGAAGAACTAAATGGACTCGGATCATATGGAACGGTGATAGAGCAGTTTTTAAGCAGGAGCAACGCGTTAGAACGTACCGAAAAAAGCGAGCGGCGGCGAGACATAGAATGGGGTCGCCAAATCACGTCGATATCTTGAAGCACGAGTTGATTACCAACGCACTCAATCCATGCCAGCGAGGAAACAGGATCCGTTGGCGATTCTGAGCCTTCAATACTCCATTGGCAGCGCAGGCCTGCATCGCTTTGAATAGTTAGATTGGAATTGACGGACATAGTCGACTTCAAACTGGTCAGCGACGTTGAAATCGAACTGCTCTTGATCACGATCTTGTTGATCTGCGATTGGTTGGCGGCGAGCTCAATGGCTTGCTCTAGCGATCGAACGATCAAGCTGCCTTTCGTTCGATCGCTCATGGGATCAGGATCAACGATGACGGTTTCCCGATCCGAAGGGTCTTGTGAAGATGCGGGCGTTGTTTTCGGAAGGGGACTTGAGTTGACCAAAGTCGACGATTCGCCAGTTGCCGTTGCCTTGGTAGCGGGTTCGACAGGTTTGACCGCCTTCGCGTTCGTGCGTTCTTCGCTTTTCCTTTCCAACTCGGCATCGGACGCAGTGGATGCGACTTCGGGAAAGTCGACTTTCGGGATCGGGAATGTCGCACTTAGGTAGCTACTGCTTTGCAACCAAAGTGTGGTGCCGAAAATCGCAGCCAGCGAAATCAGAAGCGGGATCGTCGCTTCAAACCAGGTGCGTTGTGCGGCAGCAGGGAGATTAGCGGTATTATCAGTGGCGCTTGCCCATACCAACCCCTCCAAGTCAGCAAGAGTGCGCAGATCGTGTATCAAGTCGATCGGTACTTGATACCGGTCCGAAGGCTTTTTGGCCATCATCTTGCGCAGGATCGCAATCATGGAATCGCTGATATCAGTCCGGAACAGCCGTGGGTCTTCCGGCATCTTGGTACCATGCATCAGAAGTTTCTGAAGTGCAGTGCCCTCGGGAAAGGGTGGCTGCCCGGTCAGCAGAAAATAAAGGGTGCAGCCAAGTGAGTAGATATCGCTGCGAACGTCGGCTTGTCGTGGGTCGTGCGCTTGCTCAGGCGAAATGTAGTCAAAGGTTCCAAGCGTAACGCCGCTGGCCGTAAGGTCATTTGTGGATTTGTCGAGTTCGGTGGTACGGGCCAACCCCATGTCGACCAATTTGGCTTGGCCTGCTTGAGTTACCAAGATGTTGGAAGGCTTGATGTCGCGATGGACTACTTTCCTCTCAAATGCATGCTGCAACGACTCTGCAACTTGACGCGTCAAACAGACTGCATCATCGATAGAAAGCAACCCTTTCTTGACGACGAGTTCGCGCAGATTGGTCCCTTCCACAAACTCGAATACGATATAGCTCCAGTGCTCCGTTTCGCCAACGTAGTAGACACGAGCGATATTGGGATGATCCAGTTTGGCGGCGCTTTGGGCTTCGAAACGGAATCTCCGCATGGCTTCCGCGCCGCGGTCGGCAATCGGCACAACCTTGATCGCAACCTCACGATCTAATTTCAGGTCACGACCGCGGAAGACCGCTCCCATTCCGCCCGTACCGACTAGGGACTCGATTAGAAAATGATCGAGCTGTTGCCCAATCAACTGCGAGGCGGATTGCCGGAACCCGACCAGCGAAAACGGCCGATCTTGGTTTGGCGCGACGCTCGGTGCATCTAGGAGTTCGTCCTGTCGAATTACGGTTTTTTCGGTATCCAATCGTGAGAACTCAGCCCTGTCCTTGGGCCCAGGCTGACTTTCATAAGTGGATTCGACGGAACTGGACATGGGAAATACGCCAAGGAATTCGGTGACCCGACAAGTGAAGAGCCTTACCATTCTAACCTAGACACCCACCGAGCGTTGTTCCAATCCCGCTGCGTAAAAGTGGATGGGCAAGCTCAAAACAACCATTCCAATCGTTTCAATCGCGTTAATCCTGTCAAGCTCAGCTTAGGCGATTGGCAGATTGGAGTATCCCAACCCGAAGTGTAAGCGAGGGACAATTTCGCGGGTCCCTCACTTACGTTTCGGGTTGTGATTGGTAGTTTTTACATCGCCGCTCAGCTTAGAGCCTTACCAAAAGCACAACGCAGGTTGCCTGACAGAGCTCGCCGCGTCCAATTTCGCCGACCCCTTCGCCCGTTTTCCCTTTGATCGCGATTTGGTCCGATTCGATTTGAAGAATCTCAGCGATTCTCTTTTTCATCAATTCTTTGTGCCCAGACAGCTTGGGCCGTTCCAGTTGAACAACGCAATCCAAATTGATAATGGTCCAGCCAGCATGGCGTACGGCTTTCATGCCAATTGAAAGCATGTTGGCTGAGTCGCGACCGCGGTTTTCCTCAGAGGTATTGGGGAACAACTGTCCAATATCCGGTAGACCTGCCGCACTGAGAATGGCGTCGGTGATGGCGTGCAACAAAACGTCTGCGTCCGAATGCCCTACAAAATGGAACGCTTCCTCCAGCCGTAGTCCACCCAATATCATCGGTCCGCCGGATGCGATCCGATGCGAGTCCATGCCCAAACCGACTCGTAAACCAGAAAACCCGTTCCTGCTTTCGGAGGCCACTATGCTGTACCCACTGGGTCGAAATACGCTGGCTCTGAGCCCTCTTTCCATTTGATGTTGCAACCGATGCTGGGGCGTTGTTCCATCGATATCTGTTTGCCCGCCAATATACAATCCAGAGCGGTTCTGAGATCGTTTCCGGTCAATGGCTTGTCCGACTTGGGCCTCGAATCGTCGAGTTGCCCACGATACACCAGCCGATGGGCTGTATCAAAAACGAAAATATCTGGCGTGCAGGCGGCGTTGTACGCCATAGCCACCGATTGATCCGCGTCATAAAGGTACGGGAACTTGTAGCCCTGTTTTGCGGCCTCGGCCTTCATCATTTCTGGGCTATCTTCCGGATGTGCGACCACATCGTTAGAGCTGATCCCAAGGAAACCAACCCCTTTCGGCATGTACTCGTTCGAAACGCGAGTCAACTCCGGTGCAACGTGTTTCACATACGGGCAGTGATTGCACATGAAGATGATCACCAGCGCTTTCGTGTCGCGAAAGTCGGACAAGGATACGCGTTGGCCATCGGTGTTTGTCAATGTGAAGTCGGGCGCCTGCGTTCCCAAAGGGAGCATGGTGCTGGCTGTTCGGACCATTTGAGTTTTTCCTTTTTGTTGTACGTAGTGGCGGATCGATCCTCGATCGCTGAATGCCGTTTATGTGAAACGAAGGGCTATCGGCCTTTGCCGATGTAGACCTCGTTCTCGGTCACAATTTCGTCCATGTAGATGTCGTGGCTCTCGGCTGGAATTTTCTCAAACATTTGGCATTCAAAGGCCAAAGCGATTAGAGGCGCGTCGAGTCTTGCGTGTTGTAAGAGTTTGTCGTAGTAACCCTTACCGTGGCCAGTTCGTCCGCCATTTCGGTCGAAGGCAACTCCTGGCACCATAACTAGATCGAGATCCGTGGGTTGGAGGTGTTTGGATGCCACGGTGCGGAGTTCGTTTTTTGGCTCGAGGATTCGGTACATTCCCAATTCCAATTCCTCCATATTTTCCAACCAGAACAGCTCCAATTCACCGTCGAGGCAGTAAGGGACCACGATGCGCTTCCCGCTGGCGAGAGCGGATGGAAGGGCCTGTCGGGTTCGAACTTCGTCCCGGACATCCACATAAAACATGACTGTTTTGGCCGATTGGTATTCTGGTAGTTCCATGAACCGGTCCACGATTTTGGTGGATACCACCTCTTTTTCCGGTTGGGCGCGTCGGTTTTCGTGAGCCTGTTTACGAATTGCGGTCTTCAATTCAAAGAGTCCGGAAACAGCAGCGTCGTCCATCAGTTGGGTCCTTGGTGTCGATTTTTGGAAAATATTTGTTTGGGGGTGCCGACATAGCATGGTAGCAAGGCCGTCTCTTCCTTCCAATCCGCAAGCGATCCAGCGTTAGGAAAATATAGGAAACTCAGGTTTTGCAGGGATATGGCCAAGCTATTTTCCGGGTATTTTCGGAAAGGCAGACTTCTCGCAAACTTAAACCGGGTCAAAACTTGTGCATACCTAACCTGCAAATTACCCTTAAGCAGTTGGTAGAACCATTGTCATTCCGAAAACCAAGTCTTGTTAGGCCGTCATGTACGAGTTGCTTCCCTACATTTGGATTCTCTTTATGGTCGGTTTGATCGGGGCAACGATCACGGCTGCAATGATGGGACGCCCTAAGAGAGCACCTAAAAAGGCTCCAGCCCCGGCCATCGACGTGGCAGCAGATCCATTGGCAGAATCCGAACCGGTTCTCGATTTTGGCGACGAGCTCGCGCAAATGAATAAAAAATAGGTATCCTATGGGTAGTTAGGCAAGCGGCGGAATGAAATATCCCAACCCGAAGCGTAAGCGAGGGACAATTTCGCAGGTCCCTCACTTACGTTTCGGGTTATGATTGGCAGTTTTCATAACGCTGCTCGCCATACAACTGTTTTCCCTTGCGATACGAACGACAAGCAACGAGCTGATGCAGAAGTTAGCCAGTGGGGTCAATTGGGATTGGACCGTCGATGGTTGGATCATCGTTGCAGGCGCGTTATGCGCGGTCGCAGCTTCACTGCTGGGTAATTTTCTGGTTTTGCGTCGACTCAGTTTGATGGGTGACGCGATAAGCCATTCGGTATTGCCTGGTATTGCGGCCGCCTTCTTGTTTAGCGGGACACGGGGCTCTGTTGTTGTCTTGATGGGGGCAGCCAGCATGGGGTTGCTGACCGTGTGGTTGACCGAGTTGATTCGAAAATACGGCAAAGTGGAAGAAAGCGCCGCCATCGGGGTAGTGTTTACATCGCTGTTCGCGGTTGGCCTCATCATGATGGTGCGAGCAGGAGACAAGATCGACTTGGACCCATCATGCGTGCTCTACGGCAATCTCGAAACGATTATCTTGGACACTGTGGAAACTCCCATTGGGGCAGTTCCTCGGGTGGTTATCACCATCAGTCTCGTTTGTGCGCTCAATGCCGTTTGCATTGCGGTCTTTTTC
Organism: Pirellula sp.; assembly: GCA_031372345.1. Classification (GTDB taxonomy): domain Bacteria; phylum Planctomycetota; class Planctomycetia; order Pirellulales; family Pirellulaceae; genus JBKCUI01. Next base: position 20,106 of record JANMLD010000159.1, on the reverse strand, counting down.
AAGCAATGGCAAGTTTCGACGTTTGACCCGCTGCTTTCCCAGGCACAGGGCATTTCGCCTACCTTGTTTCATTATGTGTTGGCATCGTTGGTGGCTGTGACTTGCATCGCAAGTTTTGAGGCGGTTGGAAACATTTTGGTCGTCGCCATGCTGGTTGTCCCAGCGGCAACTGCGTTTCTGTTGTGCAGACGGTTGGAGACCATGATCCTGATTAGCATCGTGGTTGGATCCGCGTCAGCCATTGCGGGGCATTTGCTGGCGATAACAGTTCCGGTTGCCTTTGGATTTCGATCGGTCAATTCGGCCGCGATGATGGCGGTGACCTGCGGCTTTTTTTTGGTTTTGGCGGTGGTATTGAGCCCTAAGGCTGGAGTGCTTATGCGATTGCTAGAGCAACGCACGGTGTCTCGGAAAATCGTAGGCGAGGACATTTTGGCGTTGCTTTATCGCAAATCGGAGCGAACGATTCAAGCGGACACGGCTGCCAATAGCGAGGCCCTTTCCATTCGCGACATCGCAAACCAACTTGAAATGAGCCTTAAAAAACTGACTTCGGTTGCATCCGAATTGGTTCGAGAGGGTTGGGTATCCATGACCCAGACGTCAGTAACGCTCACGAGCGAAGGGCATCGTGTGGCTCAGAACTTGATTCGTTCCCACCGATTGTGGGAGCAGTACTTGTCCGTTGAGGTTAACGCAAGCGACGCTCGATTGCATGCGCAAGCGGAGTCACTGGAGCACTTTACAAATTCATCGCTACGTGGCAAGCTAGATGTCGAAACCGGGCTATCCACGCTGGATCCGCACGGTCGCAGTATTCCACCGGAGGGATAGGTTCGATGTTTCGATCGGTTGTGCGATGGAGCGCCCGTTGCGTAGTATTACTGGCGGTAACGAAGCTTTGCGTTGGTTCCATTTCTGTAGCACGCGCCAGGCAAGAAGTTCCCAATGATGTGGATAATCGGCCGCCAGTTATTTCCAGCAACAACGACGAGCTCGGTGACATGAAAGACAATGCAATGCCTTGGAACTTACCGTTGCCAACGCTTGGAGGCAAACAATTTTGGACGGACTACCGCTGGTGGCAGGGTTGGCGAATTCAATACAATAGCACGCTTGATCACTGGCGTTTGCTCGACCCCAATTCGGTGCGAAGGGCCTGGGGTGGACGGCAAGCGATGCTCGACGAGCTAAGTCGAGTCACGGCATCAAACCAGGGTGAGTCCAATCCAACCGAAGTCGTTCTGTTGGTGCATGGATTAATGCGAACAGCCAGCAGTATGGATCCAATTGAGAAAGAGTTAGCTCGCGTGGATCGCGACTTAATGATCTTGCATCCAGAATTCGCAAAAAAACGGACTCCCATCTCTTTTTCCTACGCAAGTACGCGCGATCCGATCTCCGTCCATTCCGCTGCTTTGCGAGAATTGGTTGAAAACTTGCCAGCCCAGCCAAGAATAAGCATGGTGGGGCATAGTCTTGGAAATATTGTTTTTCGACATGCCATTGGTGAATGGCAACGCAACGGGGATCCCAAAAAAGTACTACCGCGAATGAAGCGTGTTGTTATGCTAGGACCTCCGAATCAAGGTTCTTCGTTCGCAGCAAAACTGTCGCGAATGGGGCTCTTTGAAACGATCACGGGAAACTCGGGGATGCAACTTGGGCCATCTTGGGATCAGTTTCGCAACGGGCTTGGGACACCACCATGTCCCTTCGCCATTGTAGCCGGCGATATTTCCAAAAGTCCGATTCAGAATCCCTTGCTTAACGGCCCAAGCGATGGTGTCGTTACTCTCGAAGAAGCTGCGTTGGATGGGGTGGCAGAGATTGCATCGGTACCGGTCGTTCACTCCTTCCTAATGAGTAATTCAACCGTTGTCCAAGCCACGGTCTCGTTTTTATCCGGAAACGGACTCAAGGACTCGCTGGATGCCAATCAATAATATTCAAAGATCGATAGTGACAAACCTATGAAGACGCGATGGAACGAGCACGAGGAACCCAGCAGCAAGGATATTCGCGATGAGATTCTCCGCAATTTGCTGATGATGAAACCCGGTGAGAGCATTTGCCCGTCGGACATTGGTCGTACTTTTGGCTCAAAATGGCGAGAGCTGATGACCGCAGTCCGCGAAGTCGCGTCCGACATGGTCCGCGACGGGGCGATTGAAGTCACCCAAAACGGCGAGGTCGTCGATATCGACGAAAGGAAGATCGAAACGCTCAAGGGGCCGATTCGGTTGAGATTAGCCAGGCGAACTGAGTAGTGGGCTAAGGCCAAAGTGTATGGCGTGTGGCACGCCCAAAGTGTTTGGCGTGTGGCACGCCCAAAACGATAGTGTGGGCGTGGGAACTTCAGCAAATGCCCCTAGAGATTCCCACGCCCTTCGTGAACTCAGGGAGGTGCCACACGATTAGCCACCTAAATTATATTTAGCCATTAATTTTCTTCCGGATGGCCTTGAATTCCGGTTCGATCTTGTAGCATCTTGGATTGCCAGAAGGCATAATAAGCCGCTTGAATAGTCCGAAGGCATGCGTCGGATGCTTTATTATTGATGTTCTTTTGTTTGTCCCAACGAAGTCGAGTTGACGATGCGCAAGAAATTCCGAGTTTACAACGCTGTTATCGTGTTCAGCGTTGCGATGAGCCCGACTCTGTTGGCTCAAGTTGCGGTCGAAAAAATCGATACCGCCACCATCGATAAAATCAAAGAGGAGGGCTTGCAGCGTTCCAAAGTGATGGAGTCCATCAGTTATCTGACCGATGTACACGGCCCTCGATTGACCGGATCGCCGCTTACCAAAATAGCGGGCGAGTGGACAAGGGAAAAGCTGACCGAATGGGGACTGGAAAACTCGCACCTTGAAAGTTGGGGGCCTTTTGGTCGAGGTTGGACGCTCGAGTCATGCACTGTGAATTTGGTAGAGCCGCACTATTCCGGATTGATCGCCTACCCAAAAGCTTGGACGCCGAGCACCTCCAAGACGATTCGAAGCGAACCGATCTACTTGGATGCATCGACTCCAGAGGAACTCGAAAAGTATCGAGGCAAGTTAGGTCGCGCGATTGTTATGATCAGTCCACCTAGAGAAGTAAAACCACTATTTGATGCACCTGCAACACGTAAGACCGATGCAGAATTACTGGGGCTTGCCAACGCGGATCCGTCAACGCCACGTCGTCGCGGTGGCCCCGGTGCAGGTGGACCCGGTGCAGGTGGGCCTGGTGCAGGTGGCCCCGGTGCAGGTGGACCCGGTGCAGGTGGGCCTGGTGCAGGTGGACCCGGTGCAGGTGGACCTGGCAGATTTGGTGGTCGTGGTGGCCGAGGTGAGCCAGCGGCTTCACCTGCAACTGGCGATGCGACTGCTGCTCCGGCGGCAGATGCGACCGCAGCACCTGCTCCGCGAACGGAGGGGCGTAACATGCAAGCGGACAAGTGGCAAATGGCATACGATGAAGGTGCCTCGGTTGTTATCGAACCGGGCCGTGGAGACGGAGGTACGGTATTCGTCCAATCCGCAACCATGCCGCGAAAGGCAGATCCAGCTGGCCGAGAGAGCTTCAATCCATTCAGTAGCGGACCTCGTCCGTGGGCGACGAATCCGCCCGATGTCTTGCCGCAGTTGGTGATGGCAGCAGAACATTACAATCGCATAGTGCGTATGATCCAACGGGGCGCGCATCCCAAAATGTCGATCGACATTGAATCGCAATATCACGATGGCGATGTGAACAGCTTCAATATCATAGCCGAGATACCAGGGACGGACCTCAAGGATGAAATCGTTATGCTTGGCGGTCACTTCGACTCCTGGCATGCGGGTACTGGAGCGACGGACAATGCAATCGGATGTGGGGTTGCGTTGGAAGCCGTTCGGATTTTGAAAGCCATCGGTGCCAAGCCGAGACGCACGATTCGAATCGCCTTATGGACTGGGGAAGAGCAAGGGCTCCTCGGATCACGAGCTTACGTTTCCGACCATTTCGGAAGCCTCAAAACCCCGACGCGTGCCCCTGGAGGCGGCGGCGACGCACCGCGAGAACGTCCGAGACCTACGTACGAACTGAAAGCCGAGCACGAGAAGTTCTCTGCTTACTTCAATCTTGACAATGGGACCGGGAAGATTCGCGGCATCTACCTGCAAGGAAACGAAGCCGTTCGGCCGATCTTCCGTGCCTGGCTCGCTCCTTTTGCCGATATGGGAGCGACCACGATCACTTCATCGAATACAGGTGGAACAGACCATCAGTCTTTCGACGGGGTCGGCTTACCTGGATTCCAGTTCATTCAGGACCCTCTGGAATACGACACACGTACTCACCATTCCAGCATGGACGTATACGAACGCATTCAAGCGGACGATGCAAAACAAGCGTCGATCATCATGGCGACGTTTGTGTACCAGGCAGCAATTCGGGACGAAAAACTTCCTCGCAAGCCGCTCGACGGCGAAATCGTGACAGCACCTGCGACGCCAGCGACATCGGTCAGCGTTCCTCAGGTTCCAGCCCCAGCGGTCCAGTTGCAGCCTTCCGGATCCGAATAGCCGCAGAAATCCCATCAAGACTAGAGTCCAGTTGGTTTGTTACCCTTGTTGGATTGGAAGCCGTTTGGTTACACTATAGGGGTGGGATGTGCGAACGACGCACAGGCGGTCCCGCATTTCGATAGTCATCCAAGCCATTTGGCTTGGAACATGCATCCCTGGAGTCCGGAATGAAAAAGATAGAAGCCATTGTTCGACATTTCAAGTTAGAAGACGTCAAGAACGCACTTACCGAACAAGGCATCCATGGAATGACCGTCAGCGAAGTGCGCGGTTACGGCCGCCAAAAAGGACATACTGAAATCTATCGCGGGACGGAATACGCTGTGGATTTCGTTCCCAAGGTCAAAATCGAAGTGGTTTGCGCCGATGGCGAACTTCAAACGGTCATCGACACCATAGTAAAGACTGCCCAAACGGGCCAAATTGGTGACGGCAAAATTTTTGTTTCAGAACTTCAAACTGCGGTGCGGATTCGAACCGGTGAAACCGGCCAAGACGCCCTGTAAGTCGTCCAATCAAATTGTCATCCTTACACCCGCAAGTAGTCAAAGCGCGTTCGCAATTGGCGGACGCACGTCTAAAAGCGGCTAGTCTTCACCATTCTGGCGCAACTGGACCACAGGTCTGCTTTGCGTGGGCGGATCAAGTCGACCAAGTTATCTACGACTTGATCCACGCGGCCGTGGAGGGTTTGCCGACACCGTTAGACCCTTCGTGCTTTGCATTTGTTGGGTTGGGTGGGTACGGTCGTAGGGATCTGGCCCCGTTCTCGGATATCGATTTGATGTTGCTCTATCGCGGGGTGAGTGAGGCTCAGATCACGCCGCTGGCTCGTGCGATCGCACAGAAGATCGTGGATGCGGGACTGCAACTCGGTTTCACGATTCGAACCCCATCCCAAGCTCGAACGGCCGCTTGGTCGGACGCGACGGTCTTAACGTCCTTGGTTGAAATGCGGTTGGTGGAAGGAAGTCAAACGCTCTTCGATGGATTTCTGAATGCGTTTCGAATTGGCTGCAAGCGTCGTTCACGACGACTGGCAGGCTTGATTGAAAATGAGCGATTTGTTGAACGCCAAAAATTCGGCGAATTGGTCTACTTGCTGCACCCGAACGTCAAACGATCCCGCGGATGTCTGCGCGATGTTCAAATTGTCCGTTGGATCGGCTTCGTGTGTTTTGGCGAGAAAGACCCCGAGCAGTTGGTGGAGATGGGGTTGCTGGCTCAAGAGGATTTTCGAGCGATTCGGGACGGATACCAGTACTTGCTTCGCTTGCGCAATCAATTGCATTTTTTGGCTGGGCGAGCGCAGGATTCTTTGGATCGTCCAAAGCAAATTGAATTGGCAGCTTGGTCGAAGTTCAAGGGAACCGATGGCGTGTTGCCGGTCGAAGAATTCATGCAGCAGTACTTCGAATTCACCAGCGAAGTGCGATACAGTTCCGCCAACTTCGTCGGCATGGCTCGTTCTCGCTTGACCTTGTTCGGATACTTGTCCCGGTTCATCGCCTGGCCCATTCGAAAAGGCATTCGGTTGGGAGTCAAGGAAGTTTGGGCGACTCGAGCTGGGCTTGAAAAGTTGCAATCGGATCCTGCCAAAGTGCTTGAACTGATGCAGGTTGCCAATCGTTACGTGCGGCGCATTGAACATAAGACTTGGCGAACGATTCGACAGGCCATGCTTAGGCGTCGAGATGACCGAGTCGGCAGCGAGGCCATCGAGCGATTCTTGAAATTGATTGCGCAGCCTGGTCGTCTAGGCGAGATTTTGAGGCGATTGCATGAATTGCGAGTGCTCGAACAGATCATCCCTGCCATGCGACACGCGAGATGCCTGTTGCAATTCAACGAGTATCACAAGTACACCGTCGACGCGCATTGCATTCGTTCGGTGGAATGCGCCGGCGAGTTTGCCAAGTCAGATGACGTTCTAGGGCGAGTGTACCGTGGCTTGCAGAACAAGATGATCCTGCACTTGGCTCTCCTGTTGCATGATCTAGGGAAGGGATTTCCGGAGGATCATAGCGAGGTAGGCCGAGAGATCGCCGAAGAGACGGCTCAATTGTTCAAACTGTCAGATGCCGATCGAGAATTGCTCGTGTTTCTAGTGCATCAGCATTTACTCATGGCCCACACCGCGTTTCGATTCGATCTTTCGCAGAAAGATCCGATCATCCATTTCGCAAAACAAGTTGGCTCGATCGAGCGACTTCAAATGCTGATGGTTTTGTCCTGCGCCGATTTGGATGCGGTTGGGCCGGGAGCGCTGAACGATTGGAAGCTTAGACTTATTCTACAGCTCTATGATGCCACGGAATCTCAATTTCGCAGCGACAGTCCTGATCAACGCTTTCTCGATATTGTGGCGACTCAGCGAACTGCCGTCATGGCTCATCGGACAGCCGAGGAACGCGAAAATAGTTGGTGCACCGAACAAATCGAAGCCATCCCGTCCGGATACTTGTTGTCCATAAAGCCGAAAGACTTGATGGAGGAATTACGCCGCATACGCCAGTTGACTGCGGAAAAACCGGTGCAAGCCTGGGGGAATTTTATGCCCAAACAGGATGCCACCGAGTACGTGACTGCCGTTCGACAAGAGCAGTCCACCGGTTTGTTTCATACGATTGCGGGTGCGTTGTCCAGCCAAGGGCTCAGTGTGTTGTCGGCGGAAATCCACACCCAACCAGGCCGTATCGCCTGGGATCGCTTTGTGGTTCAAGATGCAGACTACGAAGGTGCGCCACCGCCCTACCGAATCGAACAAGTCTGCAAGCACTTGGTGCAAGCCGTGGCTTCCAAAGATTCTAAACCACCGGTTTTCCGTCGAATCTGGAAGTCGCAGTCCACCTTCGATGCAGCCAACGCGAGAATTCAACCAACCCAAATCCGATTCGACAACAGTACCTCCGAGAGCAACACCATCATTTCGGTCTTTGCCTACGATCGCATCGGCTTGCTTTACGACATTTCCAAGACTCTCTTCGATCTGAAGCTGGATCTGCAAGTGGCGAAGGTCAGTACGCACTTAGACCAAGTCGTTGACGTGTTCTACGTCACTGACCTGGAAGGTCAAAAAATCACCGAACCGACTCGACTCTACACGCTTCGACACAGCCTCTTAAGAGCCATCGAGTCCGATGTACCGCGAATGGAAAAGCCCCAAGTGTAAGCGTGGTTCTATCATTGTCGCTTTTATTATTGTCGCCTTTCGCTCCGCGAAAGTGCGCTTCGTTAACGCACTTTCGTGGAGCGAAAGGCGACATACCAAACCGACTACGACTGCGTCGATGCCTGTGTCGTCAACTTAACCAGCGCCTGCCTTAACTCTCGGACTTTGAGTGGCATGGCTATCAACACATGGTTCGGACTGGTTTTGGCTGCGCGTATAATGTACTGCTGCTTTGGATCCACCAACATGACAACCGGAATTTGCTTAGTGTGTTCCTGTTCGGCGAATTGATTGAAGGCATCGAGCGCCAGTTTGCCCAAGTCCGGTGCGCACAAAACGACACAATCCGCAGGCGGAGTTTCGTCGGGCGTGAATTTGCTCAGCGCTCGTTCTGGATCGCCAAAAATGAGGACGCGGTAACCGCGTTTCTTAAGTTTCTCACGCAAAATATTTTGCAGTTCTGGCTTGCTCTCGACCACGATCAACGTTTTGCCCTGCCCCTCCTTGGCCTCCTCCTCATTGATCGATTGGATGGCGTGTTGCGACGCTTTCTTCTCGCCAATCCCTCCATCGGGATTTTCTAAGCGTTTGATGGCTGCTTGAACATCAGCCAAGATGGCACTCGGTGTCTGATACCTTTTCTCCGGATCGAATTCCAAAGCTTTATTGCATATCGCGTAGATGGAATCGGGTAAGCCCTGAATTCGTTCATTGAGCGGAGGAAAATCGGTGAAGCGAGAAATGCTTAACCGCTGCATGCGGTCACGTGTTTCAATGAGTGCCGGTTTGCCGCAAACCACATTGTAAAAAATAACTCCAACAAAGAATAAATCGCTTCGCGGATCTCCTTTGCGAACGCCCGTTCCGCGTTCCAAGGCCGCGTAGTCGATCGCTCGAGCGCTAGGGCAGTCCGCAATCGCTTCCGGCGACGAAACGTCGGCCATCGCAGCCAATCCAAAGTCCACGAGTTTGCAGCGACCACTCGCGTGAACCAAGACGTTGGTTAGTTTCAAATCGCGGTGCGTTATCCCCTTGGAACTAGCGAAATCAAGTCCCGCGCAAATATCCTGCATCATGTTCAAGGCATCAGCCGGACCGAATATTCCTCGAATCTTCATGATCTCACGTAGCGTCTCACCCTCAACAAATTCCATTACCAAGTACGGCGAACGCGCATCGTTTTCGATCTCGTGAATCGTAACAATGTTCGGGTGCCGCAGTTGCAATCCCATTCGCCCTTCGCGGAGGAATTGCTCGACCGAAGCAACCTGATCGCGGTGCCGTCGACGCAATACCTTGATGGCCACGACTCGACCCGTTTCGCGGTGCACGCAACGAAACACGCGAGCAAACGTACCAGCTCCAATCATGTACAGTACCCGGTATGGTCCGTAAAAGAACCCAAGCCGCTCCCCCGTCATCATTCGATCCAATTGGAAATTCGTAAGAATTCCCTTTCGAAGGAGGAGGTTCTTGATGTCCTCTAACTTGACATCGCTGGTACGCAGTTCTCCCCAGAACCTATCAATCTGTTCGGAAGTAGCTAACTCCAAATCAATAGCGCGCTGAGTAAGTGACCTTGGCGTAAATTCCATCGAAACGTCTGACCGACGAAGAGTGAGGTGGAGGAAAGGAGTACCGTCAACTCCTCTAGACTAAGCCAAATCATCACATCAAGCAAACCATTAAACAAACAGGCGAGTCGATTCAGGCTCATTTTACCTAAGTCGACTCGCCTGTTTTAAGATCGAACGCAATTCGCTTTGTACTGTCGGAGGAATTCTTGGGTTGGAAAGTGGCGACTTTCGGCTCCCAATTACACAAGCTAATGCATTCGTACTCGAGTATGGCAACGGGAGAGCGAGGCTCCTGCGTAGCTGGCGACACCATGGTTCGGCAGGAGCCTCACCCTCCCGGGCAATGAAAACGCACTAGTCTTGGTTTTCTTCTGGGGAAATTCCGTCTGTATCACCTTGTTCACCCATCAGTTCCTGAATTTGGCGTTGGTAAGCGTCTCGCTCTCGTCGAGTCGCTTCCAAATCGAAGACCAGGTACTTCATGTCCAAACGGAGTTGGCCAATGGAATCCTGCACCAATTGCAAGATCTTGCGTCGACGATTGGTACTTTCAACCACGCGTTGAAACGAGGGTTGAATGGTCAAGCGTTGTGCCGGGGGCAGCATTTCAATAACTTTTTGAAGATCCACCAGTTCGCTAGGCGTGTCGTTCAGGAGATTTTCGGTCGATTGGGCGGCTTGGCTCATGCGGAGGCTCCTCAAGGTAGCGATTAGTAAAAGTATGCCGGTAGTTTGCGGGCGATTATGAAATTAAAGAAATGCAGCTTGCGTGCCGACACTCTCTGACAGAAGAAATAACATGGACGGTAAACCCATGCTAGTCAAGGACTTAGGAAAGTCGACGCTTTCGTTGCAAATATGTTAATCCTAAAAGTCCGTGGGGTTTTCGCAACACCAAACGACCTGGAAACGCACCGTAAGTCATGCTACAAGCTAGACTTACGAACTTGCAAATCAGGTTGCCTCCTATGTTTCTTTTTCTCCACTATTCATTCGCACTTTGTTGCAAAAAGTCAACCCTCGGGCCACATAGCGCGATTGGGCAACTCCTGCGTTGGCCAAACTCAACGTTGCTGGTTTTCTTTTTCGTCTTCACTACGCCCCACATCGCTTCTGCGCAGCTATTCGATTCATTCGACGACACAAGACAAAAATTCCGTCTTTGGGAAAGCGATGCGAAAGCCCAACTCGCACCTTTCAAGCGAACGGAACCTGGCCTTGAGATTATCGAGCCCTCCTTCGGAAAAGGGAGCAAGGTCTACCTCATCTACCCGATCGACCGTTGCGCTATCATCGATGACCTCAACGCCTCCATCAAAATCCTGTCTGCGCAGAGCGGTTTGAGAATCGGCTTCCGCGTCGTTTTCCCTCGCAGCGCCCATCCAGTGACACACGATCCAATCACCGAAGTCGTTCTGGGGTCTCCAAGCGAAGGGGGCGGACGTTGGTCTACGTCCACGATTGCTTCCGTACCTCAACTTTTCGACGATCGCAGACGGTACCTTCGAACTCTTTACGGACCAAGTGTCGATTTGCAAGGGGCTTTTATCGATGCGGTGGTGTTAAGCGTTTATTCGGATCCCGGCACAATCAAGTTGAAGGTGGACGACTTGCAAGTCGAAGGCATGGTGGGTCCAACTGCGACCGGTACCAACGACAGATTCTCCAATACCATTCTGCAAAATCCGGCGACTCTTTCGGTTCCAGAGCAACTGCGAAATTTGCAAGCCACTGTTCCAAGATGGATTCTCTATCGAGGCGAGAGCTTAGATTATCTCAAGTCCCTCGGCTTCAACGCGATCATCACCAACAACCCCAGCGACCCGCTCGTTATCGAACAGGCAACGCGATCGCAAATGGGCGTCATCGCCCGACCACCTGACTTCGTTCCAACGGAGAGCCTCGCCAAAGACTATCGCCATGTGACAGGCTGGCTGATCGGTACGACGCTGGATCAATCTCATTTGCCGCAGACCCGAAGTCTCGTTTCGAAGCTTGCTCGTTTCCCACAATCGCTTGCACGCCCGACGGTCGGTGAAGCCATGGAAATGTATGGTCCATACAGCCGTCTAAGCGACTGGCTGGCAGTGCCGCTGCCGCTCCCAACCCGCGTGCGCTCCGCTAGCGAAGAGGCCGCGATCATGCAGTCCGACCTTCGCCCCTTGGCCGGTCGATCGATTCCACTGACTTCGATGGTTACGCAAATGCCCAATGAATGGATCGTGCAAAAAGCCCTTGCAACCCGCGGCTTGGGCAGAGAAGAGGGCGGTCCTGTCGATTACGATTTACTTCAAGTCCGACTACAGTTCTATCGAAGCATGATGCAAGGGGCACGCGGCTTTGTTTTTCGATCAAGCACGCCCCTCGATTCAGGCGACCCAACGTCGTTCGTTCGCCGCGACAGCTACACACACATCAACCAAGAGATTGATCTATTCACTCCATGGATTCAGGCAGGGCAATCTTCTTGGCGAAACCTAGTCACGGATTCGCCAAACCATACGGCGACCATCCTCGAAACACCGAAAAGTCAACTTGCGATCATTGTGGCATCTGGCCCCATGGACCAAATCTGTTCGGTGGCGCCAGACACCGAACGCATCCAGATCACGTTGCCTTTGTCAGGTCAGTTGCGAGAAGTATTTCGAATCACCCACGGCGTATTGGAACCGATGCGTGGAGAACTGAAACCGAATGGTCTGCTTGTTGCAATCGATCGTCCCGGCCTCATCGAACAAATTGTTACAGTGGTCGATCCGATACCAGCCGCCTACGTGCGAGACAATCTCTTACGACTCGCACCGAGTCTGGTCGAGTCGCGAATGGACATCACCGAACAAGTCATCGCCACCGGCCAAACGTTGTTGGTTGCTCAGGCTGTTCCGAGAGAGGATCCACGATGGGAAGAGATGAATCTCGCGCGATCGTTGCACCGTGACTCGGCGCAGTACCTTGCCGCTTCGAATATTCCTCAAGCATTGAAGTCCGCGGACCGAGCGTTGGTGGCTGCACAACGGGTCGTACGGAGGTCTTGGGATGAAGCGGCGTCTCAACTGGGTGCCTTTCAAAGCAGCCCGCTATTGGCTTCACCCCTCTCATTGCCCCTTCATTGGGAATACCATCGCTTGCTGTCTGGCCGAAGCTGGCAATCCATCCCAATGCCAGGTGTTCCATTTCGCGATATGGCTCAGCTCTATCAGTCCCTTTGGCAAGTGGACCGTCGACTAACAGAGAACGTAACGAGCGACTGCGATGTTCACTCCCGGGGGCCCGACGGCAGTCCGTCATTAGTACTGGCCACCAAACCCATCAACAACCAGCCCATCCCATCGGGCTACGGCGGCGCGGTGATGCGAGTGTCGTCCCCTCCCATCACCGTTCCGGCAGGCGCCATGGTTCATATCAAGGGCCTAGTCCGTATCCAATCCCCGCCCGGAGAAACACAAAGTGGTTTATTGGTAAGCGACAGTATCGGCGGCGAGTCACTGGGGCAGTTGATCTCTACGGCGGACGCTTCGCAATATGCCTGGCGGCGATTCAGCCTCATTCGATTCGTGACCAACGAGCGAACCATTCGACTCCACTTCGAAACAAGAGGGGAAATGCGGGCCGAAATCGCCAATCTCGAGGCCGAAATGATCATGCCAAGTCGACCCGCCGACTTGCTGACTCGGCCGTACTCTCCAGACGAAAGCCTGGATGACGTTCAAAATACGTATCCAGTTTCCACCTCAAGCACCCGATAGCGGTAGCCAGCCCTAGCTGGATTCAGGAGAATTCAGTGAAGTCTAAATCGCACGACTTCTGCTGCGACAACAAAACAAAAGGCACCAATGCATTGTCGACCAAGCATCCAAATGACACGCCTACCACCGTCTCACGACTGACTTCCAGCGTTCCATCGGCAATTGCGGTACTAGAAATCAACGGACCCTCGGCCTTGGATTTTGCGAAGAGCTGTTGGCGCCCCAACCGAGGGGACGAAAATTTACAGATCGACGCGATTCGTTTCGGATTTACTCGGTGTGATGTTACACGGTGCGATGGTCTGGAGCAGGGTGAGTCAATTGTCATCTGCAGGACTGGGGAAAGTCGCGTTGAAATTCATTGCCACGGTGGCCGTATGGCATCCGATGCTATCCTTCGGAAACTGGTCTTTTGTGGAGCCATCGAGCAACCGGCCAACCTGCGAAGGTTCGTGCGCAGCACCGACGAGATCGCATCCGAAGCACAGCAGGATTTACTTCATGCAACCACGCTGCGAACCACCGCCATTCTGCTGGACCAATTCCGAGGATCGCTCGGCCTGGAACTCGACACCATCAAGTCCATGCTGATCGCCGGCAACACTACCGAAGCGATCCGGCGACTGACTCAGCTCAACGCTCGTGCGGAACCCGGTCGCCATCTGATTGAGCCTTGGCGGGTAGTGCTGGCAGGCCCTCCCAACTCAGGCAAGAGCAGTTTGCTCAATTTGCTACTGGGTTACTCGCGAGCCATCGTACATGAACAAGCGGGCACCACCCGCGACTTGCTGGAGGAGCGTTCCAGTTTCGACGGTTGGCCAATTGAGCTCGTCGACGGAGCCGGTATCCGAATGGCAACGGACGCCATTGAATCAATCGGTATCGAGCAGACCTTACAACGCATTGCCACCGCGGATTGCACGCTGCTATTAGTGGATCGAACCACGGGCTGGACAGAGACCCACGATCAAATACTGGCTCATTGCTCTGGGAGAGTGGTTCTGGTCAACACCAAATCGGACTTGAATACGGTGGATGCCAATGCGACCTGTAGCCCAAACAGCTGCATTCCCGAGTCGATTACCATCCAAGTTGACACGAGCAGTGTTACCGGCGCCGGCTTAAAGGAACTGATGAACACCGTTGTCTCGATCTTGGTGCCCCAACCGCTTCTACCTGGCGATCCCGTGCCGTTCCGCCAACGCCATCGCGACATGATCAGGGATCTAATAGCGGCTGTACCGTAACGGCTGTACCAAAGCAGTCCTGTTATAATCGCTTTTGCTCACACACGCCCTCAACCCCGGCCCTTCTATGTTGAGCGGGAGCTTGCCTCCCCTCAACCTTGTTTTGGCGTCCTACCTAACAGTCCGCGAACCACCGCACTCCGCTCCCACCTCGACCGCCGTAGACGGTCGAGGCGGGAGCGGAGTACGGTACTTTAAGGTCTGAGCCGCACTTTTAGTACGCCAAAGCGGCGTCCGTCGGAGGCAAGTTGGCTATAGTCCATGAAGTTGGGGTCGTAAAAAAAGGGGATGCCTCGAAACTGGTGTTTTTCCCGAAGGCACCAGGAAGTGGAAGGTCATCCCCATGGTAGGTAAGAGAGCATATAGACGAATTTGCGTCAACGATATTGATCGTAATCAATTGGTTGAAGCCGCATTAGCATACGGAAGTACGGGTACGGTGATGGGGCTAGATATTGCCAAAAATGAAATCGTCGCCTGCGTGCGATGGGGTCAGGGTTGCTTTGAGCGGCCTTGGAAGATCGTCAACACGGGTGAGATTGGATTGCTTATCGAACTTTGCTTGTTTCTCAAATCCAAATGCGATGGTTTTTCGGTTGGCTTGGAGTCAACTGGAACGTACGGTGACGCTGTTCGTTTCGCGCTTACCGAGGCAGCGATTAGCGTTCAACGAGTGAGCGGCAAAGCCGTATCGGATTACATGGAAATTTTCGACGGTGTACCAAGCCAACATGACGGAAAGGACGCTGCTATGGTCGCGGCATTTGTGGCCATGGGTAAAGGAACTCTATGGCCATATTCCGCCTTGAGTGAGAACATGCAGGTAATCAAACATCAAGTGCGTAGAATCGACACATTTCGGAACTTTCAGACTCAGTGGTTGGGCAGGCTTGAGGCTCAAGTGGCTCGACATTGGCCCGAGCTGACTAGCCAATTGAGGCTCAGTAGCGTCACGCTATTAAAGATGCTGGAAGCTTATGGTTCTCCTGCCAACGCCATCGCGGATCCGAATTTGACCAAGAAGCTTACTCTTTGGGGAAAGGTTTATCTGACCGAAGAAAAGATGGCAAAAATTGTCGCGTCAGCCAACTCAACCGTGGGATTGCCTATGAATGAATCGGAAGTCCTTTGGGTCAAGGAAATAGCTGGAGAAGCACTCAATGCCCATCGAGCGCAAAACAAGTGTGAGCGAGTATTACGCGAACAAATTGCAAGGGATCCAGTGATGACGCGTTACGGCGATGCTATCGGAGCGCCGACGTTAGCCGTGATATGGACCGAGGTCGGAGATCCTTGTTTGTATGGCAGCTCGGGAGCGTTTATCAAGGCGATTGGAATGAACCTCAAGGAGAGGAGCAGTGGCAAGCGCAAAGGTGAATTAGCGATCAGTAAGCGTGGACCGGCGTTAGCTCGACGCTGGATCTACTTCTGGGCGATGCGAGCTGTCCAACGCGATGAACTCAAAGGCTGGTACGCCAAATGCGTAAGCTTAGCAAATCGCTTTGGCATGCACGCGTGAATAATAAGGACTTCGATTACTCGCGAGTCATCGAAAGCAAACCAATCCAAGCTCGCCGACGAAGGAGGAAAGCTGTGAAAGCACCTGCGTAAAAATTGGCATTGATGCGATTTAATGCGAGGGCAAAGCTTTAGCACCTAAAGGAAAAGGCTCGTCCGCAAAATCTGTGGGTAAAAAAACTCGATATCGCTCCGCAACAGCACGTTGGATTTTTCGCATTACTCGAAAAGCAAGCCATTTGTTGCGATTGGCGACGTTTTCGCAATCGCGTGAAGCCAATGGAACCATCCCCACCAGCGATTTCGTTGATGGACCTTCGCATTATCAAAGAATCGACCCACGGATTCTGCGGAAGAGGCAAAGAAAAAAAAGGAGGACCAAGCCGATTCGAGAAAAGTTTTTGTAGTACTTGTTTGGAGATGACCTTCTAAAACACGGAGCTTCGTGGCGTGTCGAGTTGGCAACAACTTGGCTTCAACGACCATTAAGGCAAGTATCGAGGCATCTCCGGACACGTTACTGAAAGTGATCTTCAATAAAGCCAATTCGATGCACATGGTTCTCAGAATCGAACGACGAAGTCGAGAGATTTTGATCGAGCCAGGAACGTGACATCCCAGGCAAAAGCATCAAGTTATTTCAGACTACCGCGTGTGACAAGTAACGCATTAACAGTTCGGCGAATCACCAAAAAGACGACAACCCATTGGCCGCAGACGGTTTTCAAAAACGGTTTGAAAAGCGATGTCTAGCGGTACGCGAGGAAGGTACAAAAAAAGGAAAAATAATGAACTTGACAATCCTAGAAAAGCTCCGATCGGACGAACATGCTTCACAGCGTTGCCAAGCCCTTTCCCACGGGGAAGCCTACGTCCGTGGACAGGCAGGGAATGGCCCATGGTCAGAGATTATCGCTTCATTCGCAATCCTCGACGATACAACTTGGGTCTCCATGCATGCTGGCCCTACAACGACGCAAGATAGCCGGGATAGTCACTTTCCGACCAAAAAGAGACGGTTGCGGATTTTGGCCTTCCTGCGCGAGCATCCGCGCGAGCCCTTGCCACAAGTTTCATTGTTGCGTACTGAGCAGATGCATACGTTTCCATCCCTGCTATGTAACCAAGTCGCTCGCCCGGCGCTGCAAGTTTTCCAGGTTTCTTCGGGATACCGCCCTGTCAAAGCTCAGCGTCCATGCTTCGCCATCTCAGTTCTTTTGTTACTGACAGGACAGCGGCCATGAATGCGTCTTCCTGCAGGCAACTTCCGCATTTGGGCTGTCATGCGACGGCGACCGTCGTTAACTATTCGTTAGAAGCCTAACTGTCGCCTCCTCACAATTGCGATAGCATGTAAGCAACATGTTGTCAAACAATCACTATCGCGGTAGGAGCGGCCATTGCTGGCCGCTCCCCGCACAGTTCCGTACGGAACTACCGATACGGCTCTTCCCTTGGGCTGCGACGGTCGAGATGTCGCCATCTTTACTTGCCGTAGTTGTGCATTCACTTTGATTCGCTTTGCTCGGTACTGAGACCGGCACGAAAGTGTACGACACCACTTTGCCCTTGGGTGGCTCCCTTCCCTCTACAAGCTCAGCCACCGGTGTTCCGGTTTTGTTCGCCAGCTTCTCAGGTAATATGGAACCATCTGACTCCCCAATAACGTGCATGTCGGGATTATGGCCTCGCGCCTTCTCCGACCGATCCGCTTCTATGGAAGATGTGGATGTTACTGGGGTCTCTCGGCTTCCGTGAGAAAAGCTTCCAATCGTGCGTGTGGTCTCAGACTCCGTGGGGATCATGTCGGACTTGCCATTAACGTTCGACATGACTGTTGCCTTCCTCTTGTAAGGACAAGGTCGGCCGCCACAAAGAGATGTTTTCCGAGCTCAATACACAGCCCGGCTGTACTTCTTTGAGCGGTTCGATGCGCAAGTTACCCGACGCATCGCATCACCATTCTTGGTTTGGTCTATTCGCCGGATGGTCGTTGACTTGCAAGTTGCGGTGCGGAAAAGATGACGAAACTTCTGAGCGCTCAAACGTATGGGATCGCTAAGATATTCGAGGGGCACACTCTTCACGTATTGGCTCTTGCCTGGCAGGCAGATGCAAATAATTTGGGTACGGCCAGCTCCGATGGGACCGTCAAGCTTTGGGATATCGAAAAAGGGCGAATCGGTGAGGACTATCACGGGTTTTGAAACAGAAGTAACGTCGATCGCGTTCATCGGGTCGACTGCGAATACCGTTTCATCTACCATGAACAATATGGTACGCATTCATGATTCCAATTCAGGGAAGCAGAGCAAGCAATTTGGGCCAATGGCAGATTCGCTTTGTTGCGCGGTTGCCTCACCCATTGGAAAGTGTGCAATAGCAACAGGCCAAGAACGAATCGTCAGAATTTGGAACGTGGACGATGGCAAGCTTGTTTTGAAATGGAAGTAAGTCCCAGCCTCGCATGCTTCTGGGATGGAATGGAAAACACAATTGCAAATCCGTTGCACAGAAGAAATGAATACGCTACATTCATCGTGCTTTATGCACTGAACCGGTTACTTGGTTGAAATAACGCGATGGATATTAAAACGCAATGTAAGGGATGCAAAGAGCTTATCCCGGTGCTCGAAATAGAATGCCCAAATTGCGGCAAGACATTTGAATCGCCACCCAATGTTCGCATAGCCCAAAGCGCTCCCCTACGAGATGCGCTTCAAGCCCGGTACGATGCTGCCGTAGCACAGGCTCGAGCTGACAGTCTGGACTCCATGAGAATGGAGTTTGAATCCAAGGTCCAGACAGAGAGTCGTGCCGTCTTGAGCTTGGGGTACGTCGAGTTAAGGTATCTTGTGGACAATGAACGGCGGGTCTTTGCGACATTTTACGAACGCGTGGAAGCCGGTCTTCAAATCCCGTCGGGTGGGAAGTGGGATGTGCTCCGCGGTATTACTGAACATTCACTCTACCGGCATCAAAAAAAGCACGTCCGCTTTGCAGCCCTAAGTTTGAACGACATTGGTGTCCACAACTATGGTGAATGTCACGTGACGCTGAAAACATCCATGATCGAGGATCGTACCTCCACCTTCGAAGACAACAATGTTGTGTTCACAGTGTACACTCAGGAAACGTTGATGAAGGACGCCATCAACTTGCCTGAAGGGTATATTAGCGACTGGAGGGATCGACACTTGCTAGCCGTCGCAAAATTGGCCCCTTCGCTAACCATCAGCCCCCCGAAAGGAGGCGATTTTTCGGGATTTCTGATTGACCAAGGGGCTACAACTGCCGACGATAGATTTATAGAGCTTCACATTTGGGGCCCGATGACAGTAAAAACCATTGAAAAGGTGGCTGTAATACCGAAAACGGTCGGTCGCAAGATGCGACCAAATCGCGGCGAGATCTCAAGTTTGAAAGACGCACTTAAGAAGTTTGGATTGGAATTGTAGGCACGCAAAACGAATGCAAGCGTTAATTTCAGGCATTACCGGTACTGCACTTTTGGTGGACGGCGATCGCTTCTCGTGGTTGCGAGCAGGCGAATCTGCGGAGCCCGCCATTGCAAATCCTGCATACGTTCGTCAGTTTGTGTCCAGAGCCATGGACGCTTTCGCGATTGAAAACGCAAGTGTCGAGTCAATTCGAACCCATTTGGATGCAGCTTGGGTCGCCTCAGGAATCGTCAGTTCCGTGTTGATTGCGTTGAATCCCGACGAGATCGCCGAAACGCGTCGACTGGCATGTGAGGATCTTGATGATTCTCTTGACGACCCGCTTGCGGTCGAGTTTGCTGAACGCCAGTTGCTTTCCACTGAGCTCCCAAAGGACTATGCATTGCCTACAACGCATGCCGGCAATAGCTCTGTTTTTTGCAAACGCCTTTTCGATTTGCAACCATCGATTGTTGCAACGATTTCGGCATTCAATAGAATCAGCAGTTCGAATTTCAAGCATAACGATATCGACTTTCGCGACAACTTTCTGGCAACTGCAATTCGCGAAGGCCTAATGCGATTAATGGTCTTATGCCATTCCGGCGAACAAAGAAAAGGCCAAGTTCACTTTAGGGTGGACCAAATGCAATCACTAAAGGCTATTTCAGGTTACCGAAGGTTAACCGTTGAATGGCTATCCGGAATCGGCCTCGATCTTTAGCCGGGCCAGTTGTTTGAATGGTAGCATTTGAGGCAATTGTTTTGTAGTCGGGGCGGTTTTTGCGTAGCGGTAGCGGGTCATCGACCGATTTTTTAAAATCGACCATGATTCTCTGCGTCCCGATC
>JANMLD010000154.1:0-5108 GCA_031372345.1 Pirellula sp. | reverse complement strand
GTTTCCCGGAAGGGGCCGTAAAACTGATGAAATAATTCTCTTTCATGCACTTGCATTTTGTTTTTTCTTTGTGTTTAGTGACTAGGTTCGCCGAGATGTGTCTTTAATTCTGCTAAAGCCTTCGACAAGCGTGTTCGTGCTTCGGAATAGGTAAGGCCCAGTTTATCAGCCATTTCTTTGACCGTTCGCCCACCCAAAAAGCAAGTTTCTATCACAGATCGAGAAATTGCGTCGAGTCCTTGAATTGCCATTTTCAAGTTGATCATTTCATCATCTTTCCTGAACCGTTCACTTGGCGAATGATCGTCAAGCGGTTGAATTTCCAGGCAAACACCGTTGCGCACAGGATTGGGTGGATTTCGTTTCTTTGCGTGCCGTTTTTCCAGTACGCGAATCATCTCGTTTCTGGCTATCTGACGAAGCCAAACTCGAAACTGCTGCATCACATTCGACGAATTCTCTTGGATTTGAAAGCGGTCCATTTGAACCCAAATTTTGACCCAGGCCTCTTGAAACAGATCCGATCGGCTTAGATCCACCGTATTCTCGAGCTGAAAATCGAGGCAAACATAACGGACATCATCTGCAAATTCACGGAAAATCGCTTCTATCGCGGCAGCCTCGCCTTGCTGAGCCTCAATAAGAATTCGACAAAAATCCAACATTGTTTTTCCGCTACAAACGAAACCATTACTTAAACAGAAATTCCGCCGTGCATTGCGCTGTGAACCGCATTTATGGGCGCGGAATTCGAGAGAATTCCTCGCTTTCCTGAATTTCCATAGTATAGCACCGATGGTTCCTGTAGGTGCGCGACTTATGCTCGCAATTATCGCTCACGAGGTTTTCGCATGACCCAATTGCCAATGTCGTCCAAGTAGGTGTAAATCACTGGAACGGCTAACAGCGTCAACAACAAGGACAGGGTTTGTCCTCCAGACGCGAGCACCGCAATCGAACGCCGCTCTTCCGATCCTGGACCGTTGGCAATCAGCAAGGGCAGCAAACCTGCGACGAATGAGATCGTCGTCATTAGAATCGGTCTTAGTCGATCTCGATTGGCTTGCAGGATCGCTTCCCTGCGAGGTATCCCCTTGCGACGAAGCGCATTGGTACAATCCACCTGCAAGATGGCCGCCTTTTTGACCACACCGAATAAGACCAAAACGCCTAAGGCTGAGTAAACGTTGAGCGTCTCGTTGCCCAGATACAAACTAATGAGCCCAAACGGAATCGAAAGCGGCAGCGTAAAGAGGATCGTGAAAGGATGTGCTAAGTGTTCGAACTGAGCGGCAAGAACGAGGTACATAAAAACAAAGCTTAATAGAAATGTCCATCGGAATTCGCTGAGTGTCTTTTCCAATTCTTTGCCACGCCCTAGCACGCGTGTCTCGAAGCCTGGTGGTACACCGATTTCCAGGGCCAGTGCTCGAAGCGCCTGAACCCGATCGGCAAGCGCAAATCCCGTTGCAATGTTGGCACGGATCGAAACCATCCTTTGGCGATCCAATCGATCAATACGGGCTGGTGCATTTCCAAAATCAAATCGAACGATGTTGTCGATCCGAGTCAATTTCGATGCATTGGACATAGATGCGGACTGGGACTCAATGGCCGACACAAGCTTACCCGCCGCTGGATTGGCCCGAACATACAGCTGAGAAATTGATTCTTTGTCACGACGATCCAGTCCTACCAACCTCAGCTCCACATCGTAGGCATCATCGATGGTTGCATCGCGATAGCGAGAGACCCTATCATCCCCTCCGACTGCGATCCTCAACGTATCCGCAATCTCTTGGACCGAAACCCCCATCGCAGCCGCTCGCTCCCGATCAATCGACACCAGCAATTCAGGCTTGTCTAATCGTAAGGTCGTATCCACGTCGACGATTCCAGGAATCTCGGTCGCCTTCTTTTTCAATTGCTCGCTAAACTCGGACAACTTCTTCACGTCTGGACCAGTGATGGAAAAATCGATGTCGACGTTGGCTCCTTGCCGCAATGAAGTGAGATTTCGGATGGACACACGGACATCTGAAACCGATTTGAGCAGCTTGCGAATCTCCGCCATCTTTTGCTGTTGGCTAAAATTCCCTGCCAATGCCTTCTGAGGCTTGCCTTGAACTAATGCCCATACGAATCGCTCCAGCGAAAACGTCCGTTCGGAAGCGTCCTTCAGTCGAACGAACACACTGGCGTTGTTAACGCCGCCAAACCCTCGCGTACCAACAGTTGCCAACGTCATGACAACGCCATCGACGGTTCGCACTTTGTCTTCGATGACTTGAAGTGCATCGTTCATTCCGAGCAGCGACGTACCCTCCCTGGCATTGACGCTTACTTCAAACTCGGACTCGTCCACATTGGTCGGGATGTAATCCTGTCGCACCCAACCGTACAAAGGAATATTTGCAAGGATCGTCCCCACGCACAAAAGCAACGTCAAGAACCGGTACCTGAGCGCGACGCGAAGCGACGCCATGTAACTCACTTCGATCCAGTGATAGAAGCCCTTTTGCCGCGTCGTCTTTTGGGTATGGTTCGACCCATCTGTGGGCTTCGGTTTCTTTAATAGCAGACTGCACATCATCGGCGTCAAGGAAAAACTAATGACCATCGAAACTAAGATGGCAACGGTAGCGGTGACCCCGAACTCGAAAAGCATGCGGCCCGTCACGCTCGACAGGAAGGAAACCGGTAAGAAAACAATAACCAACGAAATGGTCGTGGCTAAAACGGCTAGCCCGATCTCTTTTGTCCCATCGATCGATGCTTGAAACGGATCCATGCCTTGCTCTTCGATGCACCGAAAGACATTTTCCAAAACCACAATCGCGTCATCGATAACGACACCGACCATCAAAACGAGGGCCAACATGGTTACGTTGTTGAGCGTAAAACCAAATGCCTTCATGAAGGCAAATGTTGCAATAATGGAGGCTGGGATCGCCACCGAAGCAATCAATGTCGATCGCCACGAACGCATGAACAACAACACCGTCAGGCAGGCTAAAATAGATCCGGAGACGAGATGGTTTTCGATCTCATGCAAGGCGGATAAGATGTACCGCGATTGGTCTTGAATAATGGCTACGCGAATATCGTTGGGAAGCAATTGCTCACTGCGTTTCAGGCGTTCTTTGATTCCAGCGATCACGTTGACCGTGTTTTCACCCGATTGCCTCTGCACACTTAAGACCACGGTTGGTTTCCCGTCCAAACGAGCCATCGTGCGAACCTCTTTGGTACCATCGACGACCGTTCCGAGGTCCCCGAGGCGGATCGAGGATCCGCCGACCGTGTCGATCACCAAGTCATCAAAGTCCTTGGATTCCGCCACACGACCAAGCGTTCGCAAAGACCTTTCACGCAGACCTTCATCCACGCGTCCACCGGGGACTTCGGCGTTTTGCCTCACCAACGCATCGCGCACTTGAACGATGGAAAGTTGATACGCGGCCAGTCGCTTCGCATCGATATTAACTTTGATCGCGCGCTCGGAAGCACCCGAAATGGAGACTTGACCAACGCCTGGACTGGATTCGATAACGCTTTTCACGTAGCGGTCCGCGAGCAAATACAATTCGCTCGGCGTTCGCTCGCCGGAGACTGCGATCGACATCACGGGTGAGGAGTCGATGTCGGATTTTTGAACGATCGGCGGGTCTACGGTCCGCGGCAACCGATTGGTCACTGCGGATACAACGTCGCGCACATCCTGGACCGCGGCATCGATGTCGCGTGCCAGCGAAAAAGTGATCAGAACTATAGAACTGCCGTCCGACGAGATGCTCCGAAGTTCCTCAATCCCAGCCACTGTAGACACCGCGTCTTCAATGACCTGCGATATTTCAGACTCAACTTCCTGGGAGGCTGCACCTGGGTAGCCGGTTCGAATGTAGACGGTAGGCAAGTCGGTCTTCGGAAAGCGATCGATCCCTAACGAGGGGAACGCAACGACTCCAGCCACCACCATGGCCATCACCAACATGAGGGCAAAAACCGGTCGCTTCACGCAAATTTCAGCGAGCCAATACAAGGCGAAAACCTAATGGTAGGAGGCGGTGGAGGTAGGATGCGATGGCGGGGGCAAAGGCTATTATCCCGAACAGCTTTTAATCAGGTTTGCTATTGTACTTCCCCACGACTGGCTCAGGAATCGAAATTCGTGTTGGATCAAAACTTCAATCCAAGTCAGTGGCAAGTACGAATCAGAAAAGACGGCTTCGCTACAAGCCTTACAACCCTTCTGCTTTACCAGCGAATATCAACTGTCTTTGGGCTCCCAACGGTGAAAACAGCCTTTGGCAAGTTTCTCGTCCTACAGTTGCTTCGCTATCTAAAGACTGACTTTTTAAGTCCAACTGCGACAACTTAGAACACGCGAGGTCCCTGTGAGATCCTTTTTTACCTCATCGCTCGACACAATCGCGCCGCCGTCCCCCTACATCCATGCGATGGACTGGGATGCCTACAGGGCCCAGTTCCGAACCAACGCAAACGGCAAGTCCGGTAATCGCAATAGTGTCTTGGCCCTGGGTAGTCTCAATCCTGATTCCGCTGGAATGTCCGGTTCGGGCAGTTCCGCCCTGGATATTCCGTTGATTGTCCAAAACACGTCGAAAACTCGCTTTGCCGACGAAAACCACCGGGAGTTTGAAGTCTTGGCAGTTCAGGCAGTCGACGCCTGTTTTGGCGCCGCAGACATTGCCTTTCTCGACGAAAAGACTGTTCCCGCGACGGAACGATTCGCAAACGAGGGATCGGATTGGTTGAGCGATGCATCGTTCGACATGGAGCTGGGACTTTTGGAAAGCGTCCAGGAAATCGCCTTGTCACTGGTTCGCACCACTCCGAAGCGGACCAGTGGTGCACGGCACTCCGTGCCGTGATTCCCCGCCCCTAAGTGGCAGATCCCTGAGTCAAGGCATTCGGTATTCTGATCGGTAGATGGTCGACAAGGCGTTTAGCTACACTCAGCGCACGACTTCCAAGTCGAAATTTTGCGGTCCGACTGGACAATTCGCCCTGGACCGTTGTAACGATCCTGGCTATATTTCTAGATTCTTGGTCGTACGCTTCCCGATGTGACGCTCACCATCCCG
>JANMLD010000137.1:0-1527 GCA_031372345.1 Pirellula sp. | reverse complement strand
GCAGCAACTCCGGCAGCTTCGCGGCGGTTGACGATTGATAGCCTTGAGGAGCATCGAAGCTAAACAACATCGGATCGAGTGTGACGTTGAACTCAAAATCCTTCATCACTGACTTTGTAACTGACGAACCTTTAGGCATCCCCATAAATTTGACTTGGGCCAAGTCACTCGTTTTTGCATCGACCCAAACCGCGTAGACTGCAGACGGAACAGGTTTTACTTCGAAACCCAGGCAGTCACGACCATCGATCTTCATCGAACCAAGTTCCTTGTCGGGCTTCTTTCCATAGGATTTTAGCCGTTCCAACCACTTGATCTGCCGCTCATGTATCGAGACCATTCCAAGCATGGATTTCCGCTCACGACCATCGTCTGCAACCTCTACTTGGATTTCGACTGGTTTCTCTTGCGTTGTCAGATAGACCAATTCCTTGTATCGAAACGCCCCGGCATTCTTCAGTTTTTCAATCGCTTGCGCAAATGCACTGGACGAGGAAAAAAACATCATCGTGGCCCCGAGAACCAACAAGATACAAGCCGCCAATGAAGCAACTTGCATCCATGGACGATTCCACGACATGTTGCGAGTCGACGGTCGAATTTTCGGACCTGGTTTTTTTTCTAATGCCAGAGCCTGCGATTTGACTCGTGCGATTGCGTCGGCGGGAAGTGGTTCGCTGAGTACAGCCCAGACTGCCGATTCAAGCTGAGGTTCCAGGTCATCGTGGTTTTCGGTGAAGGTTGAGTTTTTGTGGTTCATATTATCGGACTCCATTGAAGGATTTGAGTTGTTCTTGCGGACCGCTGCGCACCAGCCATCCGCTGCGGAGTTGCTTGCCGTCTTGATCCACCAGCTCGATTTTCAACCGATCTCGGCTGCAATCCACTTCCATGGCATTCATCAGGTCGCGGACGTTGCGAAGTTCTAAATACGGAACCAGCCAGCGATGCCCGTGAAGTGGTTCTTTCTCCACCAACAGCAGCCGAGCCTGCAAGCCATTGACCGCTTCGGACCAGCCGCCGTTTGAGGTTTCCGGTGATGGCGATCACCGAGAGCACATGTGCCCCCTGCTGCATTCCGTGATCCTGAATCGCCAGCCGGCCAACAACCATCTCGTCCGTTTCCGGCCAGCCTCTTCGGTTCGCTGCGGAAGCCTGATCGCCATCCGTTGGTTTTGGTTTGTCATCCGGTGATGCGGCAAAGGCCATCACGGCCAGTACGGCCAAACACAGAGAGATCAGTGACGTTCGCATTTCGTTCCTCTTCTGTTTGTGTGACCGAATCTTCGGAATGCTCACGGTCGTGAAAGTTCGCCCGCTACTTCTCAGTTCCGGAGGGAGCGGTCGTGTTGGGGTTGAAAAATGACGAAACCGAATTGGATTCGGTTATCGCGGTAGGGACGGCCATTGCTGGCCGCCCCCCGCACAGATCCGTACGGGCAGAACTACTGCATACGGCTCTTACCGTAGATGTTGACGTGCAAAACGAACATTGGGATAGGGATGCAGGATTTTCGGCGTCGGTAA
>JANMLD010000104.1:0-14087 GCA_031372345.1 Pirellula sp. | reverse complement strand
CACCAGCGGTTGCAATAGTCGAGTTCATGAGGATGTCATCGAAGGCTTTGACACTGATGTTCCCCGTACCGGATTGCACGGTATTGCTGAGCGTTACACTGCCTGCGTCAAGCGTCTGCAGCAGCACATCTCCAACTCCGTTGGCGTCGACCGCTCGATCGACAATCAAGTTGCCAGCAACACTTTGCAATTTGATTGGGCCACCCGTTGTCGTTCTCAAGCCAGCAATAGCGACCGCGGTGACGTCGGCTGTGGTTGAATTGAAATGGACTTGTTTGACGGTGATGGCTCCTGTGTCTCCTACCGTCACATCGTTGAGTTCACGAATGTAAGTGCCTTGAGCGCTCTGTGCAGCCAAAAGCACGACCGACGTGTCGATGGCATTTACGTTTTGATTGGGCGTATTGAGCAAGTCGTTTGCACCGATGAAGCCAGTACCATTGGCATCGCTATCGGCCACCATTCGCAAATTGCGAGCCGAGACGTTGAGCGTGTTGTCGGCCTTGGCATCGGTGATCGATTCCGCGGCCGTCAGGCTCACATCACCCGTTCCAGCGTTGATAAAACCCAAAGCAATGTTGCCATTGGCAACCACGGCTACGTTTTGATTGACGGTGGTTACCGTCGCGGTGGCCGACATACGGACATCGTGAGTCGAGCCTGCCACTCCCTTGCCCGATTCCAAATAGACCGTTCCCGTTCCACCGGTTGTGATGCCGGAATTCAACAGAATGTCGTCAAATGCTTTCAAGCTGATGTGGCCAACGGTCGTAGTCATCGTGGCATTGACGGTGATATCGCCACTGGCGGCAAGTGTTTGAAGCAACACGTCGCCATCGATATTGCCATCTCCGTCCACATCTGCGGATCCGAGGGCGGAAATACTGCTATTGACCACAAGATCACCCGTTAGGGATTGGACCAGAATTGGACCACCGGCCGTTGCAGTCAAGCCACTCAATCCAGGTACGATCGTGGCGGAACGAGTTGAGTTGAAGTTGACGGAGGTAAAAGCCAGCGACCCGGTATCACCGATAGCGGAACCGTCAAATTCTCGAATGTAGATTCCCGTAGCACTGCTGGCAGCCAGTAAATTAACGCGTGTGCCGATGGCAAAGGCGTTGCGAGCGGGGTCCGGATTTGCCTTGTTCGGCAATCCGATCGAACCAGTGGTCGCGATCATCTGCAAGTTATTTGCAGTGATGTTCGTCGTCTCACCCAGCGTATTGAGTATCGAAAGACCAGCCCGCAAAGCGACATCGCCGCTACCCGCGTCTATTGTGCTTCCTAGGGTAATAGTTCCGGGGGATGTGATCAGCACTCCGTTACCGATACCGGCAAGGCTGCTGTTGAGGGTCACGTCCCCAGCCGATTTGATACTGATGAAGCCGGTAGCGGAGCTGACCGCCGCATTGATGGTGATTTGGCCGAGAAGCAATGTCTGCAGCAAAACATCTCCATTGGCGGGTGGAGATCCTACACCATTGGCACTGACGGCATTGTCCACAATCAAATCGCCGCTCAATGCCTGTAGTTTGATGGGTCCTCCGACCGTCGTCACGAGTCCAGCCAGACCGATGTTGAGATCGGCGACAATCGTCGTTGCAGCGTTGAAGTTGACTTGTGTGACGTTGATGGTTCCAGAGTCTCCAACGCGAATGGCATTCGTTTCGCGGACGTAGATTCCTTCCGCACTTCTGGCGGCTATTGTCACGACCTGGGTGTCGATGGCGTTGACATTTTGATCCACTGTATTGGCTAGATCATTTCCGCCGATGATGCCAGTGCCGTTGCTGTCGCTGTCGGCGACCATGCGAAGAATATTGGCCGTGATGTTGGTTATATTGTTGGCTTTGGCATCCGTGATCGATTCCGAAGCACGCAAACTCACGTTGCCGGTCCCAGCATTGAGCACTCCCAGAGCAATGCTTCCGTTAGCATCGATCACAATGTTCTGGTCGATCGTGGTGGTGGTTGCAGTGCTGGACATGACA
This sequence comes from Pirellula sp., assembly GCA_031372345.1. Lineage (GTDB taxonomy): Bacteria > Planctomycetota > Planctomycetia > Pirellulales > Pirellulaceae > JBKCUI01. The sequence continues at coordinate 12,093 of JANMLD010000104.1, read as the reverse complement.
ACATCATGGGTTGATCCAAGTGCCAACTTGCCCGCTTCGATGTAGATGGTCCCTACGCCACCCGTTCCGATATTTGCGTTTTGCAGTACATCGTCGCCTGCCGAGACCGTGATGTGGCCGGTAAGGCTGGTGATAGTCTGATTCACGGTGACGTCGTTCAAAGCTTTGGCGAGGATGTTGCCTTGCAAGTTGGCGACAGGGCCATCAACCGTCAAGCTACCGCCATCAACTTGAATTTGAATGTCACCCAAGGTTGCGTCGTTGCGTACAGCTATGGCCAAGCTAAGATCGCCTCCGGCAGCCGTTTCCACAATCCGGATCGAACCCGCGGCGGGGATGCTGCCGGGGGCTAAGCCCGTGGTATTGATAGCGGTCAACCGAAACGCGTTCGACTCGAGCGGGTTGGTACTGCCCGCCCCGAGAACGGAATTCAAAGTTACTAAAGCACTCGCGTCGTTGGCGATGAAGTTCGCATCGCCGGTCGCGTCACCGCTGTCGATGATTCCGCCGTTGAAACTGGTGACAGTGATAGCGCTGCTACCGGTGTTCTTGGTTTGCAATGAGCCGACAGTAATGTTGCCGTCGGCAAGCAAAGTGATTTCTGCGCTTCCGACCGGTTGCAGGGCAATGCCTAACGAAATTGGAGTCAAGCTCGGAAGGCCGTTGATGTTCGGAACATAAGCGATTGGACTTCTGCCCGCAATGATTTTCGAACCGTCCACCATGTCGATTTTGCCACCGCTTCCATCGAGCGTATTGTCCGCGTCTGCAACTAGCCGAATATTCCCTTGAATCGTGGTGATGGTGAAGTTATTGTCCGTGTCCAATAACTCGTTGACACTGATCGGACCTCCGACTTGGATATCGCGGAAGGCCCGCACATCGATACTTCCCGCGTCGGTGAGCAGCAAGTCCTTGATGACAACATCTGCGGTCAATGCGTTGGCTGACAAGCGAATGTTGCCGCTACTGGTTAGTAAGCCGTCATTGCCTGCAATGATGTCATCCGAGACGATGATGGTAGTTATCGCTGAAACATCAATTGTTCCCGTACCGTTGAGCGTTTGCACAGCTACATTGTCGCAATTGAGATCGATCAGTTCCAGTGGCTTGAGGGGGGATGTCGAAACGATGGTAAGGTCACCGTTGGCCGTCGCATCCAATTGCTCAACGTCGAGGACTCGAATCGTCTCGGTTTGATCTGAAACGAACATCAACCGTGATGCAGTTAAATCAATGGAACCATCAGAGGCGGAAACATCGAAGCCTTCGAGTCGCAAGTCTCCAAGAATCGTAAGCGAAGCCCCGAGTTTCAGCTCACCCGAGCCATTTTTATCGGCATCCGCAATCAACGCCAGATTGGTGACTGGAAGGATCAGCCCAGTTGCATCGAGATCTCCATTCGATTGGAGCCAAGCGGTACTCGTGGTCAATGTCAAAATGCCGCCGACAGTTGCATCCAACGCGACAAGGCCGGCGACAGCGGTTGCCGTCAGGTTGTTGGTGGCAGACACCTCCAATACATTGACAACGGCGCAAAAGATATTGCTGGTCAGTGAACCAATACTCCCGGTGTCGGCCGTAAGAGTCAAGTTATTGCCTGAAACATCCAGGTTGTCGATCGGACTATCGTTGTCCACGATACTGCCAAATGCTCGCAGTGAAACATCGCCGAAACTCGTACCGGCTTTGACCGTTTGTACAAGGATGTCACCCGCAGTGCTACGAAGCGTCGTGCTGTTGGCTAATGCGTCGATAGTGGATGAGTCAACATTCACTGCATTGATGGTACCAACCGCCAAAACATCGATCAAACCAGCCAGTGCTTGAACGTTCGTCAATGTTAGTGCCCCGACTCCTTGCAACAGAATATTGCCCAGGGTCGAAATTGCGGAAACAATGCTTCCGGCAGCAAAATCCAATCGACCATCGGCGGCCAAGCCTGCGATCTCGTCTCTGGCGGTGAGTGTGATCGCTCCACCGGCAGTGATGTCGGCAATCGCATCGTTTTGAGCGTCATTGATAGAACCCAGGGGCGTCAATATCGTGACGGTGGTGCCGGACACAATGGAACCGATCGTTACATCGCCGCTCGTAGCGGTAATCGCGACCGAACCTGCAGTCGCGGTGATCGTTCCACTGGTGATGTCGCCTGCAGTCGCGCTGAGGATGACGCTGTTTGCGGCCGTGACACTGGTGACTGCGATCCCGCCGGTTGTGGTCGAGATGGATACGTTGTTGGCTGCACCAGCAGCACTGACGAGCGTGGCGGTGACCGCACCGCCTGCAATCACATCGACAGAGCCAGCCGAGGCCGCAACGTTGGTTAGCGTCAACGCTCCAATTCCTCGCAGCGCAATGTTTCCAGTCAGCGACGTTGCAAAAACATCGCTACCGGCAGCCAAATCTAGACGCCCATCGGCCGCAAGCCCCCCGATCGCGTCTCTGGCGTTGAGCGTGATCAAACCGCCCGCAGTAATGTCTACCAAAGCATCGTCCTGGGCATCGGTGATGGATCCAGCCGGCGTCGAAATCGTGACGGTGGTGCTGGCGGCGATGGAGCCAGGACCTATCGTGACATTCCCGGCTGCCGCGGAAACGTTGACCGCTCCACCGGTGTTGCTAATGGCAAGAAGTCTGATCCCAGTCAGTTCCTGAATGACGATACTTCCAGTATTGTTATTGCTGGCCGTCAGGTTCGCGACTTCGGTGTCCAGATTGATACCGTTAGCGGAACTCGCTATCAGATTGTCGGTCGTAACCTCGACGGTCGGCGTTCCATTTTGCAGAATCTGACCACGCAAGCCATCTGCTCCGCCATCGAGGTCCGCGTTGAGTAGGACAGAGTGAACTCCACCGCCTGTGGTCACGATGCGGCCTGAATTGAAGTCGATATTGTCGCCTGCGTTGAACGTAAGCGTTTGCGCAGCCAAAGAAGTCAACGTGACAACTGCACCGCTATCGATGGTCAAGTGATCGATTGGGAGAATGACGTCATTACCTGCGGTGAACGCAAACGAACCCCCAACGAATATGTCAGCGCTGATCGTCAGTGGGCTATTGGCGGCAAGGAAACCACCTAGTCCGGCCCGAGATACACCGGAAACCTTAACGCCTCCGATCAAGTCGGTGATTTGGACGCCACCGCTGGTTGCATTGAAGATTAGATTCAACCCGTTGATGTCGATGTCTGCAATCGCTGCACCTTGCCCGATGGAGCCATTGGCGGCACTTAGATCAATGGTGCCATTTGCGGCTAAAAGATTTGCGTCGATTAATGTGTCGCCTGCTGTGCCGTCAAGGATGCTGCTGGTGGTTTGAACGGTGATCGCGTTCAATGCCGCACTGTTGGTGAAAAGCCGTCCCAAAGTTATATCGCCACCATCGACTCCTAAGGCACTCAGTCGAATGGCTCCTTGATCCGTTGTGATCGCCGAACCATCTGCCATGAAGATAATGTCGCCGGTATTCCCGTTCAACGAATCGGCGTTGGCGGTTAGTAGGATGTTCCCTAAATTAATTGCATTGAGAGAACCGGTCGCCCCAAACGAAATCGAATCGGCGCTGCTGAGCGATATTCCGTTGACTAACGAGGATGCGACGGAGCCGTTGATTTGGATATCGGAGTTGACTCCAGTGGCAGACAACGAGAGAGATCCAACCGAACTTGCTCCAACCAGCACAGAACTGCCATCTTCGACAACGGAAACACTGCCCGTTGAGTTGAATGTCAGGCTGCCGAATTGCATGTTGTCATTTGCTGCCGAACCCAGAGTGATGGTCGCGGCGGTGAAGCTTGCGTTACCATCGACTTGGAGAAATGCGTTTGCCGCGTTCGAGATCACCCCTCCAGCCCCTGAAGCCTGCGTTGTTAAATCACCATTTACGGTCAACGAGGTTCCAAAGGAAACGGACGATGCGGCAGCAATGTCAGCGTTTAGTTTCAGGATCGCGGTTGTATCAATGACGGCTGTATCTACGTTCTGCACATCCAGTCCATTGAATCCGCCGATGCCGCCAGCACTTGAGAAATCTCCCCGCCAGAGGAAAGAGCCAACCCCGGCATCGCCTTTTACGTTGACTTGTTGCAAACTCGACATCAACCCGTTGGACTCGCCTCCGTTCAGCGAATTGCTTGCGTCGGCGTCCAGGAAGAAATTGACACCGTCCGTCAGCAACACCGCGTCGGTTGATGACCCATCATTCGCGATCGTAATATCCAGGACACCTCCGCCAAACACGGCGGTGACGGACAAGACTCGTCGGCTCTCTAGCCTACGAAAAGTCTGGGCGATTTCGGACTCCAACGCCCTCCGCACCAACCGTTGTCTTTGATTTTTCAAAAAACCCGAAAGGATGGCAGCAATTTTCCGTGTCAACGTTTTCATAGTTCAGGCCACTTTTCAGATCAAGCTTCCTGCCAGATTGACCGGACGGGTAGTCAAAATGACGAAGAAAAACGCAAGCCAAAGGCACTCCAGTTTAATCGAGGCGGTCAAATTCGGACAGTTTTTTATGTCAATTCTCAACGTGCCCTCCGGCCAACTAGCCGGTTTTTCCAAACAAAAAAAAGATTTTTTGACAACGAACCTGGTTTTCTTTCGATAACTCCGAGTGTCTAGACTAGGAAAGAACTGTTTTCCTCCTTCCTACCTAATTGAGACCGTTTCGTTTTCGAATTGACTAATGATTTGCGTGCTAGATGTGATCGATGGGCCCGCCCGCGGGAAAAGAATCTGGGTTAAGGAGAACCAATGTTTAGAAATCGGTCGAATCTCTTCGGCGGATTTTTCTATCCCCACGGACTCACATCTTTCGCGACGCCACTTGTTGTTGGATTCAACCCAAAACGGATTTCGCGTTCGCGATGTTGGGAGTGCGAACGGCACTTTTTTGAATAACCAACGCGTTACGGTTCATGCGTTGCGCTCGGGGGATTCGATTCGAGCGGGAATGACGACCTTCCTCGTATCGCTTCGTGAAGATGGAGAAAACCCCCATGACGAAGACGGATTCTCGTTCAGCCAGACATCGGCGCCCAACGATTCAGTAACGGTCCCCGACCAGGAAACTCAAATTGATCCAGAACCAAGCTTAAGCAGAATCCGGACCTTGGACTTTTCCAACAACCAGCATTTGGAGTCGACGGTCAAAGCGAATGAACCCACCGCGTCGAAAACCATCGAGTCCCAGGACTTGAGCCTCGATTTAATACCTTTGGCTCCTGCGAACGAGGATTGGTGGAAGTCCTTTTTCACTATTTCACAACAACCGAATTTGTATGAGCAGTCGGAACCGTTCGCGTCAAGGCAAGGCGATTTTGTCGGATTGCTGCAAAAGTTCTGTCCGAAATACCAGTTCTGTCTTATTATCAACCAGAGCCAATTGCTACCGGAAGGCTTGAAGTTGATCGAACGGTTGCGACCGACCGGTTCGGTTGAAGCGCTTTCGAAGACTCTTTGTTTTGTGTCAGGCGAAAAAGTGAACGATCTATGGTCACTCATCAACCTGTGTCTGGGCCAGGATGCAATGGTGTGCCTTGGGTCCAAGCGAAAACTCGACATAGCCGAATTGGTGCCGTTTGCAAACTCGTTAAGTTTCCCTTCGATGTTCGGCAATCACTTGCGTAGTTCCAACTCGAAAATTAGCAGTTGGTTAGTGAGGAATGACTCGTTTGCACTTTTTGAGCTCGATCGAGAAGGCAAAATCGGTTTGCTTATTTAGGGCGATTCAAATCTTTGCAAGTAAGGGTTTACAGACTTAAGTTGCTAATTATTCCCCCCGTCCCCTTTTGCCTTGTTCGAATCAGCATGTGTTGCGAAGGTTTCAGATAGTACGGCGTCCAATCCGATGGAGGCAATTCCAATAGTGTTCCGCAAAGTGCTGTGATCGATCCGCTGTGAGCGATGGCCACGATCGTTTTGGACGAGGGATCCGCATTCGCGACAACTGCGTTCCACCAACTCAATGCACGCTTCGATACTTCGTCCGTCGTCTCACCACCGCCAGGCCGGAAGGTCGATGGGTGTTCTAGCATGTCGTGAGCCCGCTCAACTTCATGCAACGGGATTTCAGACCAAGCCACCGTTTGCCAAGTCCCGAAGAAACGTTCCCTCAGACGGCTGTCAGGCAATGTCTCCACACCCAATCGACTTCCCAACCAATGAGCGGGTTCCGAACACCGAACCAAGTCACTGTGCCAGATTTGCTGGGGTCGATGGCCGCTCGGCAATTGGCTCAGAATATTCGCCAGCGGTTCGAGGGTCGTTTCCCAGCCTGGAGCGAGCCGGACATCGCTGTCGCCGTAGCAAATACTCTTTGAGCTCGAGTCAACCGCAGGATGGCGAACTAAATAAATTGACGTTTCATTGGTTCGGATCATGGCGCAAGGCGATGCAGCAACCAGTCATTCGAAATTTCGCCTCGTTCGTAACGGAACCGATCGTGAAGCCGAGACGGTTTCCCTTGCCAAAACTCCATCAATTGCGGGATGACCTGGTAACCGCCCCAATTTTCCGGTCGCGGTACCGGCAGACCAGCATACTTGTGATCCAACTCTTGAATTACCAACTCTAGTTGCATGTCATCCAACAGGATTTGCGATTGCGGCGAAGCCGCTGCCCCTAATTGACTTGACCGTGGGCGAGACGCAAAGTATTGGTCTGAGATAGCGGCTGACGTTTTTACCGCCTGGCCTTCGATTCTCACCTGGCGATCGAACATGGGCCAAAAAAAGTGGATCGCAACTTTGGGATCAAAAGCTATTTGCTGTCCCTTGGCAGAATCGTAGTTGGTAAAGAAAAGAAACCCATCGTCGACGATCCCCTTGAGCAAGACGATCCGACTGCACGATCCGCCGACAGGATTGGCTGTCGAAAGCGTCATCGCATTGACTTCAAACCACTCGGGTAGCTCGCTGGATTGGAGAAGTACGAACCATTGCTGGAAAAGCAGCATCGGTTCCTGCGGCAACTCGCTCCTCACCAGACCTCCATAAGTATAGTTTCTCCTCAAATCTTGAATACTCAATTGCAATTCTCCGTTTCGGCACTGTTTTTGCTTACGGTAGGTCATCTAGATTGTCATTGTGACAATCCTATCGCTTGGTGTAAAAACAGGCGATAGACCAGGGTTGTTTCCTCCATTTTTGTTATGGGCGTGGAATCCGTGAATCGCATACCAGAATCATCCGGCACCCCGGACGAAAATCCTCGAATCTCATTGGCAGGCTATTTGTTGGTGGCTGCGCCAGGTGTTCAGGATTCGGTTTTTTCGCGTTCCGTGTGCATAGTTGTTGAGCATTCAGAGACTCAAACGATTGGTATTATGCTCAATCGTCGCTTGGCCATGGACACGAACGCACTTTGGGAGCAACTTTTGGAAGGCGAGGCAAAGCCCTCAAATATCGGCTCGCATGTCAACTTCGGTGGACCGCAAAACGGTCCGGTTTTGGCAATTCATGACAATCAGCTGCTGGCCGAAGGTGGCAATAGTCAAGGCGTCTACCTTTCAGCTCAATCGGAAACACTTAAGAAGCTGGCCCAGACGACACCCGAGCATTGCCGGCTTTTTATCGGTCATGCGGTTTGGCAAGTTTCGCAACTTGAGACGGAAATCATCAATGGTGATTGGCATGTCCTTCCGGCAGTGCCCGAATTGGTGTTCGCTGACGAATACACGATGTGGGCTCGCGGGATTCAGGCCGTTGGAAACGGCATTATTCAGGCAGCGACAGGCGTTAAGCGATTGATGTCCCAGCCGTTATTGAACTGAGTGTCTTAAACAATTTTTTGTGGCTGAGCGAGGCCCTCGCTCAAATCTGGTATGCAATATTTTTGTGGCTGAGCGAGGCCCTCGCTCAAATCTGGTATGCAATATTGTTGTGACTGAGCGAGGCCCTCGCTCAGGCTACGTACGTAGGGACGCAACGAGCGAAGGGCCTCGCTCGTCCACAAGAGTAACGTCACGACTCCGGTGATTGTCATGCAATGGGTTTGGCGAAGTTTATCTTACCTGTGGCCGCTTCCGAATACGTTGCTTGGACTCGCCGTCGGTTTCTTACCGTTTTTGGGGACTAGGTCCATAACAGTGCGACGGGGCGCCATCGGAATCTATGGGCCAGCCATGAAGCGTTTGTTGGCCCTTGCTCCTATCCCAGGCGGTGCGATTGCATTAACGCTTGGGCATACTATTTTGGCGGCGGATAAGTCGAGTTTCGAAAGTTCGTTTGAGCACGAATGGATCCATGTGAGACAGTATCTTTGGTGGGGACCATTTTTTATCCCTGCCTATCTAATGAACAGTCTATGGCATTGGTTGCGTGGAGATGGAATGTACGTGGACAATGATTTTGAGCGACAGGCCCGAAGATGGGGCGACGAGACCTGAAATCCCGGCTTTTAGTTTGTCGTTTGCATTTCTCTACGCTTCGTATTGTGTTCATTTCGAAGGCGCAAAGTTCCACTTGTAGCGGTTGTATTGATCTCGCACGCCACGGGTATCCGAAATCCGAAAATGGAGGTAACGAATCCATGCTTCACCTCCCCTTTTGTGTCGAAATCGAAGTAGAAGTTTAACGGGGTACGCATCGTGCTTGGCCGCAAAGCCATTTTTCAGTCAGACCAATATGTACGAAAAAATCGGTAAGAGTCTTCGGAGGTTTCTAACGGAGGACGAAGGTCCAACTGCCGTTGAGTACGCCGTCATGTTGGCCCTCATCGTGGGCGTTGTGATAGGCTCGGTTGGACAGCTTGCTACGGCGACCAAGAACAATTTCGACGCGTCAGGAACAGCCATCAATGGGGCCATGAGCCCTTGAATTGATTTTGTCTAGTGTAGAACGGCACTCCGTGCCGTTACCCGGCGCTTAATGGCGCTCAATGGCGTTACCCGGCGCTCAATGCCGTTATCCGGCACTCCTCGGTGATGCTCTCGGCACGGAGTGCCGAGCTACTCTCTTGCAATCATTTGAGGCGCTTGATGAAATGGTTGTCGCCCAACGAGTGTGCATGCCGAATATATCCCCAGCGATTCATTAGTCGCTCGCTTGCTCGCGGGCTAATGGTCTGGCAAACGATGGCTTGAGCGTCCTTGAGTTTAGCGATTTCGTCCATGACGACGACGGCCTGGTATAGGGTTTTGTATTGTGTGTTCGGGCCACTTTGGGCATAAAGAACGCTCATGAACCCAGGTGCTCTCCGCGGAAACGCATAATAAGCACGGCAGAAATCCTTCGGAAGGGATCGAATGTAGCTCTCTTGGAACGCTTCCCATTGCGAACCGACGCGAGGCCACCAGCGGGGATAGATGCCAATCAACTTGCCGTCCGAGAGTTCCAATTCGCCATAATTCCACGAGCGAATTTTATCGGAATTGCCCTCGATAGAGGCAACGCTTCCGAGAGCGAGGTTCGCTAAGCGAATCTTACAGAGCGATGCAATGTTTAGCATTACAATGCTCAACGGGAGAAGGGACCTGAATCACGGCGGGTGCCGCCGTGCCACACTCTTGTCCGAATCATGGCGGGTGCCGCCGTGCTACACTCTTTGCTTACGCAGTTGCCAAGGAGGCTTTCTTGATCATGGCGCTCAAGCGGCTTTTGGTTCGAGAAGCCTTATTCACGTGAATAATCTTCTTGGAGGCGTTTTGATCAAGCATCTTGCAGAATGCAGAGTACTGTGTCTTGGCTTCGTCAAAATTCTTGGCTTCGACGGATTCACGAAGCTTCTTCAGCGCGGTTTTGAGCTGCGATTTTGCGGAACGATTGCGTGCTCGGCGCTCGAGGGACTGGCGATGGCGCTTTTTAGCACTCTTAATATTTGGCACTTCACGACTCCTGATTTCGGTCTAAATACAATTATCCCAGGTACTAGTTCGGGCATATCATGCCAAGAACTCCAAGATTTGTCTAGTGGCCAAACCGAGGAATGAAGCGAGGGAGAGCGAGGCTCCTGCCGAGCTGGTGCCGTCATGGTTCGGCAGGAGCCTCATCCTCCCGGGTCCTGAAGTGGTTGGGCAAAGTCGATGAAGACCTGTCTACAGTCCGTCCCCAATTTGGTAGCAATACCATGCGTCGCCAGCACCATTCGAGGTGCGGGTGTACAGCCGATTTCCAGAAAAAGCAGGCAATGCCCGGTATTTTCCTTTGGGAATACTGCTTTCCCAGACCGGATTAAATTGAGTTGCGGCGCTGTCAAGAGACCAAATTTCGCCTCCTATCCCAAGAATCAGTAGCTTGGTGCCTACGCCAATCGTATGGCAAATTGGCATGTTGGGTTTTTCCCAGAGAAGTTGACCGTCCGATGCCTGCAAGCACTTGTAAGCACCTTCCCCGCCGTCTTCTCGCCCATCCGAGCCGAAGATCTTGTCGGCGATGACGACGGGTGTCGAATATTGACTGCTGAGGTCGTTTCCTTTTCGCAGAATTTGAGCTGCGGTGGGTCCTGGGCGAACCAGTAAAGAACCGATGCCATAACTGGATGTCAAAAAAAGATTCCTGTCAGCCGTGACGACTGGGGTGGCCGCGTTCACGGTTGGTCCCCGTTGGCCAAAAGGCAACTCCCAAAGCGGTTTGCCCGTTTGCAAATCAAGCCCCAGCGTCTTAAGTTTCCCGGGGATCACAACGATCGGAGCTGCAATAGCGGCTTCGAAAGTGGATTCAAGAAGAATAGGGGAAGCGTAGCTCGCTTCTGCTTCCGATGAAGTCCAGATTGTTTTGCCATTAACCAGGGAAACGCAAACCACGCTGGCCGTCTTGCTGCCAATGTTGACGATCACTTGATCGCGAACCACGAGTGGAGTGCTGCCAGCTCCGAAGTATCCGTCCTCGGCTTGGTATTCTTTACGCAAGCTTCGAGTCCAGATAACGACCCCATCCAGGCGGTTCAACAATGTCAGATCACCTGCGGCAGAATACACCAAGATGGACTTTTCCAGAATCGTCGGAACCGAGCGAGGCCCTTTATCGGAATCGATTCCGCCGCGATACCCAGCTTTCAAGTCTCGATGCCAGACTTCTTTGCCGGTATCCAAATTCAAAAGTCGCACTCGATCGTTATCACCAATACGTTCGAAGAGTACGAAATCCTTTCCTGCGATAGCTGGTCCCGCGTATCCCTGCCCTGCTTCCACTTTCCAGAGTTGTTTGGGGGCGCTACCCATGGTGTTTGGGAGTGCACAGCTAGCGTCGGCGTGACCGTTGCGAGTCGGTCCTAGCAAACCGGGCCAATCAGCCAACGCATCGCCCTCGAACAAAACCGTTTGGAGCAACAACAGCAAAACAATTTCGCTTGTCCAGATGAAAAGCTTGCGCATGCAAACCATTTGTCGACTCGTGAAAATTCAAGAATGGACTGAATTCTGACGAATTCAGCTACGGTCAGTTTTTGAAGGCCACTAGCATTATAGCTTGTCCTACAGCTTGCCGCAGTAGTCGATGGCGGCTGCGATTTCTGTTTTCAATCGCCAGCGGTCTACGATTCGATCGATGTAGCCATGCGCAAGCAGGAACTCGCTGGTTTGAAATCCTTCGGGTAATTCCATCTTGAGTGTCGCCTTGATCGTCCGAGGCCCAGCGAATCCAATCAGGGCTTTGGGTTCGGCAAAGACTAAGTCCCCTAGACTAGCAAAGCTCGCGGCAACGCCACCCATGGTGGGATTCGTCAGAACACTCACAAAGAGGCCTTGGTTAGCGTGGTAACGCGCCAGCGCCGCAGAGACTTTTGCCATCTGCATTAGGGATAGGATTCCCTCGTGCATGCGTGCACCACCGCCGGATCCGCTAACGATTATCAGTGGCAGAGAATACACGGTGGCTCGCTCGATCAATCGAGTTAGACGTTCGCCCACCACCGAGCCCATGCTCCCCATGATGAAGGCAGAGTCTGTCACCGCGATCGCGACGCGACGTGCCCGAATCATGCCTGTTCCGCACATTGCGGCATCGGTCAGTCCAGTTCGTAATTGCTCAGCCACCAAGCGTTCCGCATAGCGCTTCTTGTCCGAGAAGTTCAAGGGGTCGGTTGGAAGAATGTGCTCGTCGCAAATATCGAATGTGCCCTCGTCCAACAACTGTCCGATCCGTTCGCGGGCGGA
>JANMLD010000086.1:0-6815 GCA_031372345.1 Pirellula sp. | reverse complement strand
CTCCGCGCGGATCCACGCTTCCGTACTGTGAGAGCTAGCACCCACCGGGTCACTCCCGATCTCTTCTCCGCAAAAGCCACCCTGTCTTCCCGCGAGATGCCGTGCAGACCAGATCCTTCCCACAATCAACGTCGTCTCGGCATTTTTGGTTTTCACCGAGCCCACTTCATCCACTAGTCCTTCGTCCATGTGAAGGACGCTCAGGTAGCCATTCGAAGCGTTGAAGACCGCGGAGCCATTCGACTCGCTGTCCGCGTCGGCCTTCCCCCAGTGCACTTGGAGTTCCTGCTTCGTGTTGCCTCGGATCGTCGGCACACGCACCCAGATGCTCGCTGTACCGGTCGCTGCATCCCATTGCTCGATTTGATACGCCAAAGCTTTGCCGTCACCGGAAAAACGAACATCCTCTCCATTGGGTTTCGCCGAAGCGAAATCAAAGAAGTCTTTGTGCAAACGGACGAGCACAGGAAAGCCCTCTTCGCGTGCCGTTTCTGGAATATTCGCGCCGTCGGGGGTTGTTAGTAGGGTGAGCGAACCCGAGCGGGGCCAGTCTGGATAGTCTGCGGCGGCTTGCGAACTAAACCCAGCGAGCAAGCTGGCCGCGATTAATAGCATTTTATTATTCATGTGTGTACATTACAGGTGGCTTTGTTTCCAAGGAGATACGATCATACATGATAACATGACACAGACAAAAGCAGGCGACGCGTAGCCTATAATGGACGTCGTGTCCGAACGGCCTGTGAATGGCTCGCCATCAGGAGTCGTGTAGTCACGAAGGCCTCGAGTACAGAACAAGGGGGGAGAATCCGAACTAGCAACATCCCGCCCACGCTACAATGAGCAGGGCCCCCTGACTCCGCTTTCCCTGACACTCAATTAGGCGATTGGCTGACAGCACATCCTAGTCTACAATCAATTTATGGAAACGAATCTCACTGTCGAACAATCCAATGCCTTGAATGCATCGAGCGAACGTCGCTTGACGGTTCTCGATCCAGTTACCAAGCGACGGTACGTCATCGTCGACGAACTTACACTTTCGAAACTTGAATCCATTGAAGCTATTCGAGCTGGAATTGCGCAAATGGAACTTGGTAAAGGGCAACCATTGTCGGAAGCAATGGATGATGTTCGTGAAAAATTGAGACGACGCGCGTAATGTTTCGCGTCATTATTCTCCAACAAGCAAAGGAAGACATTTCCCGAAACGCCATTTGGTGGACTGATAACCATTCCATCGATCAGGCATTGTCTTGGATCGACACTGTCGAAAAACAATTGCAAGAACTTTCTCAAAATCCTTATCGCTTCGGTTTCGCTGATGAGAATGGCTTGTTTCAATACGAGATTCGACAGGTTCTCGTTGGGCTCGGAAGTCGAAGGAGTTATCGTGGAGTCTATACGATTCGCGATGATACGGTTCACGTGTTAACTGTCGTGCGAGCAGAGCAAGGCTCAATTGAAATCCAAGACTTGCCTGTAACATTCTAGAACGAGCCGATGAGCTCCCCACGTCCATCGGAACAACGCAGGCAATCGCTGTCTACAAATGCAATGCATGTCCTTGTTCTCCTTTCCAATGTTCTCCTTTCCAATGGCGTGATCTTGGCAAAGTGCCGAACTTGCGTGTTGTCGATCGTCTTGTACTTTCCCGTAATCGCTTCCTTCGTGTTTGACATTGGGAGTGCTCTGGAGCCCTAACTTGTTACTAATGAACACAGCTAATTTAATTGGTTTTGCTCGAACTGTCTGTAAAGAACTTCAAAGCTATGGGTTTCTTGCCTTCGATGTCTTGAGCTGCGGCCAGCACAAGACCTCGATCGCCTCCCACTTCCATATACTCGACTCGGAATGGCACGAGACCACGCGGAACCCGTACCCAGCGAGTCAGCACTTGAAAGCCATGAGCTAAATCGTTATCGATGAGTAGTCGATTGTTTAAATAGAGCTTGCTTCCATCATCGGATCCTATTCCAACTCTTACCAAACCCGCCTCTGGGAATTCAAGGTAGCCGGAATAGACTATGGAGTAGCTTCGTTTTTCAGAAGTGTTAACGAGGTTCAGGTCGACCTTTTCAACGACACCCTGCTTGATCGGCTTGAGTTCGTTGTAATCCGGAATGGAGGGAAACAGCCCATCATAAAGCTGGTACTGAACTCCCGGTGCCTTGTCCGCAGGCGAAACCATGGATTGGACTGCGACAGCCCTCAATTCGAGCTCCGCGCGATTTGTTTTCGATCCGTTCGAGAACGCAACACTTACTTTGTCACCAGGCTTGTATCCCCAAAGCGCGAGCAACCACTCGTGTCCTTGTCGAATAGGTTGATTGCCTATCTGCTGGATCACGTCACCTGACCGTATCCCTACGTCCCATGCGGACGATCCCTCAAGCACGCTTAAGACTCGTCCGTCATCGGCTAGCATATCGACTTGTAGCCCAACCTCAAATCCGCCGACCTCTTCGGCTGGAATGAGGTAGGGCATAAACATTCGTATTCGGTCGACCGGAATAGCCCAGTTGGTTCCTTCTTCCTGGGTGCTTTTCAATGCGGCCAGTCCGATAAGCGCGCCGTCAAAATTGACCACGGGCCCGCCGGAGTTGCCCTTGTTCGTAGTGGCGTCAAACTGGATGAAGTCGGGGCGACCGCCGGTACTGCGTTCTCGCTTTCCCTGCAAATCATCGGTCTCTTTTCGCCAGTAGGATTTCATCAAAATGTTTGGCCAGGATGGTTCGATCGATGCAGAATTGATGATGCCTTGCGAATACACGATGCCTCTGCCACCTGGATTGCCCCCGACAATGATGGGTTCGCCAATTTGAAGATCATGGCTGCGACCAATTCGCAACGCCCTCTCCAATTTTGAGGTGTCGTTCACCTTTAGGACCGCCAAGTCGCGCTCCGGAACGCGGCCGACAATTTCATAATCGGCTCGATGTAGCCCAAAAAGGGCGATTCCTGGTGAGTTTGTGGTGACGTGGTCAGCGGTTAGAACGAAGCCAGATTCGTGAAACACGGCTCCCGATCCCGCACTATTGGTGGCCGTAGCAAAGATCGGTAAAACAGCCGACTGAATCTGGCCAATGACTCGAACCGCTGGAGTGATTCGTGTTGACTCCTGCGACCATGCACTACCTAGATATAGTGAGTAAAGGACAATCGCAATAGCTTGGATGAACGCCTTCATACTTGAATGATCCGGTAGCGCCAGGATGGCTGATTAAGGGTGGATTCTGGGGTGGCTAGTGTAGGTTACCACCATTCCTAAGACAAGTATCTCGCTATTCATAGGGATTCATAGGGTCGATGAAATCGACGATAGGTTCCTCCAATTGGCGACTAACATTTCTCGCCTCACCTGTTTCTGCCCTAGGAGAATTACAGAACAAGGGGGAAGAATCCGAACTAGCAACATACCGCCCACGCTACAATGAGCAGGGTTCCCTGCCTCCGCTTCCACTGACAATGAATTAGGCTATTCCCCCTCAACTCCCTTTTGAACCACCCGAAAGTTGAAGATGAAAGAATTAACGACTAATCGCCCTTCCTCAATGCTCCGATTGCTTACCGGAAGATTGATTGCAAACACCAAAGACTACCTGGTCGTCAGGCCATTGCAGTTGCTTTTCCCGAGGAAGCGATACGAGCAGAAACTGCAACGGATGCGATCGTTGCCGGACCATACCGTTGGCAATGACTTAGCGAGGATGCTAGATGAAAAGGGACTGAAACTAATCCCTGGCTTTGAAAGGCACGATTTGTGTCACCTTATTCTTGGCTATGGCATGGAGCCAGAGGAAGAACTATGTATGCAAGCGTATTTGGTGGGCAATGGCTATTACAAACTTCACTGTTGCTTGTTTCTTAGTTCCGGTCTTTTGCTGCCCTGCCTCTGGAAAACACTGTTCGCACATTACCAATTGGGACAACGAAATGAATCACTGTCTTCATTGTCACTTGAGGAATGCATGACCGACAGAACGGAATTCGTGATTCGTAAGTATCGTCATTCCACGGCAAAAGAAACCTGTCAAGAACTTTTGGATTACCAACACTGTTTTTGAGTATGACGAGGCGACTGATGGCCAGAACGTGCGCTAATTGTGGATACACCGCGCAAAGTAACGAATCGAAGCGGTGTGTACTTTGTAAGACACCTTTTCCCGATTCGTCACTTACCCTCAATCTCCCGTCGCGAGCGACTAAGGAACCCCTAACAGTTAGTGTTGATCAGACGTTGGATGCCCCTCGAGCGAAACGTGCCACGACACGTGACGGCGACAAAGTTATTCGAGGAGTCATTGCAATTCTTACATGCCTGCACGGACTGGTAGGATCATTGGGTGGATTGCTCCTATTTGGAATGGTGCTGTTGGAGCAAATTCCTGCTAGTGTGGTCCTCATCTTGCTCGGCTCTCTCGCGTTTTTTGCTCGCGGGTTATGTGGATTGGTTGGGGCAATCGCTCTTTGGCGAGACTTGAAGATCGGATTCCAGTTATCAACCATTTGTTGGGGCTACAACGTCGTGATAGGCTTGATCGCGTCAACGCAATTCCCATTTCTCGACTTCTCAGATCCGGTAATGGCGAGGCATTTGGGTTCCACCATAGGAAAACTAGTTTTCGGGATTCCGATTTTCTATTTTCTCATGACTCGTCTATTGAAATGGAATTGTTCGACACGCCGCTAGCCCAACGCGTTGTGGATTGCACAAGCCGGACGGTTCGAGACGACAATGTTTCCTTAGCAATTGTCGGCGGCATTGCCCTGCCATCGCGTCCTCCTTGCGGGAAATCCTCAATAACTATAATATTCCCGTTCGGGAAGAATATGCCTGCTTTATCGACGCAAGCGGTTCCTGCGCTATTGCAGTCATTTCATTCCCGATGGGGAATGTATTCGTTGCAAATACGATTTTCTTGTAATACTCTTGGTTCAAAAAAGCAATTACTCCCGTTCGGGAATATTTTGGAGTACATTGAATGGCTGCAATTGGTGAATTTGTACGAAAGCGTCGGAAACTTGCCGCCTTAACCCAGAGGGAATTGGCGGAAATCGCAGGTGTCGGAACACGGTTCATTTCTGATTTGGAGCGAGGAAAGCAAACGATTCGGCTTTCGGAAGTCGACCAGGTGCTGGCGGTTTTCGGAAAATCAATCGGCGTTATCGATCGGCCAAGAACAACGATCATTGAAAGCACGGAATGAAACATAGACGTGGTCAAATTCGCATTGATGGGGTAAACGTAGGAATCCTTTCGGAATCGGAAGAGGGCCACATATTTGCGTATAGTTCGGAGTGGCTGGCGACGCCCGACGCTCGGCCTATATCTCTCACCATGCCAATCCGCTCCGAACCTTATGCATCAAAGAATCTGCATCCGTATTTTCAAAATCTACTGCCGGAAGGTTGGTTACTTGAACTCGCAACCAAGAAACTCAAAGTCTCTAAAGATGATGCGTTCGGATTGTTGCTCGCCACTTGCGCAGATTGCATTGGAGCGGTTGAGATTATTGCGATTGAAAGCGATGGCAACTTATGACTACCCACTGCTATGCCTGCCTATCCCTTCCCTACGCATTTCAATTTGGCACATCTCTAATGAAACGCATACTCCCTTTTTTCATTCTTGTTGCCCTGTCGTTCTCCCTCGCCCTGGCAGACGACAAACGTCCTAACATTGTCTTCATCATGGCCGATGACCTCGGCTGGACCGATACGGCTACCTACGGCAGCAAGTACTACGAAACCCCTAACATCGACCGGCTTGCCTCCCAAGGCATGAAGCTACTCAGCCACCATCACTGTCAGAACTGCACGCCCACGCGGGCTGCGCTGATGAGTGGTCAATATGGTGCGCGTACCGGCATGTATACCGTGGGTGGAATCGAACGGTTCGATTGGAGTTCACGCCCTCTGCGCCCGGTCGAGAACGTCACCAATCTACCGCTCGACCGCGACATTATCGCCAAGCAACTCAAGGCAGCTGGCTACGCAACGGGCATGTTTGGAAAGTGGCATATCGGAGATCGAAAGGAATACCATCCGGGAAAACGAGGCTTTGACGAAGCGATCGTCAGCGCAGGCAAGCACTTCGAATTCGCGACAGACCCTCATACGGAGTATCCGGAAGGGACGTATCTCGCGGACTTTCTCACAGACAAAGCGGTGGATTTTATCACTCGCCACAAAGACGGCCCCTTCTTCCTTTATCTACCGCATTTCGGCGTACACTCGCCGCACCAAGCAAAAGCCGAACTGATTGCGAAGTTCAAGCCGAAAACTGCTAGTGGCGGACACAACAGCCCCACCTACGCCGCGATGATTGCCAGCGTAGACGAAAGTGTTGGGCGAGTCATGAAGACTCTTGATGATCTAAAACTTGCCGATAACACAGTCCTTATCTTCACCAGCGACAACGGAGGCGTCGGTGGTTATAACCGCGCCGACGGTCTCATTCGGGAGCCGGGCTACGAGGGGAAGGCTAAAGCAAAAAAAACCGAGGATGAAGATGGCAGCGGAATCACTGACAATGCGCCACTCCGCAGCGGGAAGGGGAGTCTGTACGAGGGAGGCACGCGAGAGCCGTTCATTGTGCGTTGGCCTGGCGTTACGAAACCCAACTCGAACTGCGAAGTGCCAACTGCGCATGTCGATATCTTCCCAACATTTTTCGAACTGTACGATTAGATTGAAAAAAGCCTTGCTCCGATCGGATTGAAAACTTGGTAGGAAGATTAGGGGTAGGAAAATTCTTTGGAAACTCATCTTCCTACCCTTCATTTTCCTACCTTATCAGCGATTGTTCCAGA
>JANMLD010000063.1:0-2089 GCA_031372345.1 Pirellula sp. | reverse complement strand
GCCATCAAGGCGTAGGAGTTCGATTCTCCTCTTCGTGACTTTTATTGCAGGCTAGTTGGGACTGAGCTGACTTTCATAAGGTCGGTAACCCGGTTCGATTCCGGGGCTTGCAACTTGCGGGTGGGCTAGTGCTCATCTGAGTCTCATAAGCTCGGACTGCCAGGTGCGACTCCTGGACCCGCCATTTTCCAGATTGGTTGAGTACGCAAACCGGAAAAGCGACTTGGTCGAGAGCCAAGTGATTCTGCAGGTTCGACTCCTGTCTCAACCACCTTGTTTGATGATCGCGTGGTCCAGCGGCTAAGACACCTGCATGACACGCAGGAAATCGAAGGTTCGATTCCTTCCGCGATCACTCTAAATGGTTTGTAAGTGTTCCGGGAGCACGCGTTCTTGGTAAGAACGAAGATCGAGTTCGATTCTCGAACGAACCTCTTTATGAAATGGGGTCATGGTCCAGCGGGAAGACATCGCTATGGCATGGCAACTGCGTTGGATAGAAGCGTTGGAACTTTTGAAAAAGTGCGGCACAAGGGACGATAACACGGGTTTCCATTGGCCGCTAGAATCTATTGACGAACAAGAGGAGACTGCGGACCTAGTTTGGGTGTATTGTCTCTATACTCGTTTTGGGAAGAAACCATGAGAGACGAATACCATGTGATCGAGCAACTCGATCTTGCTGGACGACAACTTAAAAACGTCGATGCAAATTACGCGAGATTTGCAATCATTTTGACGGATAACATCGTTGAGCTAATGCTCTATCGCCGCTGTAAGCAAGCGATTCGGGAAGATGGTGCATTGTTCGGTTACGGTCGACGATATCAGGTCCATGAGCCAAAATACAGTGATGCTCTTCGTAAAGAAGCTGAGGGACGGAACTTCGAAAAGAAAGTTGAATTCTGCCGCCATCAGTTGAAGCTACTAACTGAGGACGAACATGTGTTCATCAACGCTGTTCATCAGTATCGAAACGAAGCTTACCACGTGGGGATCAAACACGATGATTTACTTTATCCAATCGCTTGGCAATACCATGACTTCGCATGCGACCTTTTTCAAAAGCTCTCGCTATCGGCACATCGATTTACTTGCTCAAGTGACATTGTTTCAAATGTAGTACAGCGGCATTCCCACGAAGAAGGTATCCGTCTGGAAAACTTCGAAGAGGATTTAACGAAAGCGACTACCTCTTTAAAGCAATTAAAACCACAACTAACACCAGGGTTTGCTGCACAATTGAGCCAATGTCTAAATAGTCGCATCGATGACTTTGCTCAAGCTCTATGGTCCCTTACTGACCAGGGAGAGAGAGACGAGACGGAAATATTTCATGAGGTGCAGTTCCATTTCTATCTTTTTGATGATTCTCCAATTAAGCAACAACTCACTCAACAAATGCTCCCAGGGGACTACGAGAAGTTATGGAAAGAGCAAAGGTCCAATTGGCGACCGAAGTACAAGACCCTACCCACCGAACGATGGCGACAGAGATCAGATGAGTTGAGTCATGTGAAGTGTCCGATGCTCGCGATGAAAAAGTCCCAAACGCTGCTTTGCGAGATTGAACCATTGAGACAGAACATGTGTCAGGCCGCTGATGACTTTGAGAACCAACAACAGTTGGAGTGGGATCTAAGGGATGGGAGGTAGATTTCCCCTGCTACGTCACCCTACTGGTAAGAACGAAGATCGAGTTCGATTCTCGAACGAACCTCTTTTTGACATGGGGTCATGGTCAAGCGGGAAGACATTGCCATAGCATGGCAAGGACCCGATTTCGAATCTCGGTGACTCCACTCAACAACTCGGAAGGTAGCCGGATACGGTTCGCCGGGCCTGTTTGCTAAACAGTGCAACGTTAAAGTTGTGTGGGTTCAACTCCCACGCCTTCCGCTCCGTTGGCTCAATCGATTGTCGAGTCAACATGGCTCGATGGTGAAGCGGATATCACCTCTCGCTTCTAACGAGAAGTTCCAGGTTCGATTCCTGGTCGAGCTACTTAGGCGACTGACGAAGAGGACTACATGGTTTCCATTCAATGAGTATGAAGGCACTTTGGTGCTGGTAGGTTCGACTCCTACCT
>JANMLD010000046.1:0-9303 GCA_031372345.1 Pirellula sp. | reverse complement strand
CCGACTAATCGCTCCCAATCATAACGCTTCAGTGCTTCGGAGAGTGTCTTTGGTCTAGACTTGTCTCCGTCGACGCTTTCTTTCGGTTTGGCATCGGCGACCGTTAGAATAAAATCGTTGCTGAATTGGCCATTGGGATTCTGCAACTGCATTAAGTGCATGCCATTGTCGGGACGTTGTTCGAGTTTGATGGCAATGTGTTCGTTGTCCTTTAGTACAACTTGCCCTGCCACGCGATGACCATCAACAAAGATGCGAGCTTGCCCGTCAACGTGCCGGCCGCTCACCAACATTTCGGTCTGTTCAGGATATAGCACGGGAAATTTCTGAGGTCCGCGTTGCTCTTCGATCGGACTAAGGGTCCAGATGCTCGGCTGAGGATGTTCGACGTCACAGTTTTCACCGTGTTGACCCGTCAGCGTGACGATCAGCTTGCCAGCAGCGACTTCCTTCAAAATCGCTTCATGGGATAACGACAAATCCCCCGCCTTGTTGTGATATCGAGCATCAGGTCTAAACTGCAGGTGTACCGGTGTGGAGGCCTCAGCGACACCGTTGCCTTCTAATACTACAGCTCCATCCGTCGCAGCAGCTTCCAGTACCGCTAGCAAGTCGAGCGTCACCTTGTCAGCAACATTATCTTTGCTGAGCGTCACTTGTCGAGCAAACGCGCCTGAATAACCGGTGCTCATTTCGAGGACCATGTCCCACACTGGGTTGAATCGTTCCCGTCCAGCCCACGAAAACTTCCAGATCTCTTCTTCCGCTTGACCACGCTCGGCGACTTGGCGATAGAACGGAAATTCGACCATGTTGAGGCGTCCTTGAGGCAATATCAAAAATCGGTCATAGGCACCGCGCCATGTGGGAGCATCCATACCAGTGCCAGGCGTATTGGTACTGACCAGATGTGGCATGCGGTGACAATCGCCACAGACGTTGGGCTTAATCTTGGAGGGGTCATTGTCGCCATCGATGTGGAACAACTGAAAACCCTCACGGGCTCGCTGAGTCACTTCGCTGGTGTAGGGGCGACGTTGAGCTGGTGGGAAGGGGACAGTCAACAGATACGTTGCCATGTCGTCTCGCTCTGCGGCAGAGAGTCGCCCAACTTTCTTTTCGTCGTTGGTCGCTGTTTCGTCCGAGAAAGCCATCGTAGATGCCAGTCCGCTATCGATCAGATGTCGTATGCTGCTGATGGGATCACCTTTAACCGAGTTTGGTTCAACGCTGGTGTAGACGTGGGCGCTATTGTTTCCTCCATATGGGTCTCCAGGAATTCCGTCCCAATGATACGGCTCGGTGTCGCGCAGTCCCCGAACTGGCATTGTCGAACGCGGCATGATCTGATTGCCTCCGGTCACAATGGGAGTTTTCAATACCCACAGCAATTGATCGGTGTGACCATCGGGATGACAGCTCGCGCAAGAAAACGTTCCTGTGGACGAAGCCGCTGCCGTCTCGAACGCCACGCGACCTCGCTTGACCGCAGGATGAGTCGGATCATTCAAAGTTACAGTAGCCGTAACGCGGGGTGTCGTGCGATCACTGAGGTCGACCAGACTGACAGTATTAGCCACTGCGTTAAGCACCCATGCTGCATTCAGCTTGCCATCGGACTGATGTTGTAAGGTTATGCCACGAGGAATCGAATCGACATCAATTCGTCCAAGAACATCACCACTCTTCGCGTCCACGGTGAACAGTTTGTCGGAAGCGGCGGCTGAAACCACCAGCGTAGAATCGTCTTGACTGACTTCGATAGCAAACGGCGTGGCCAATGCCTGCCCGGGATCAGGCTGCTGAGGGGGCAATTTTTTCAGTTCGATGAATTCCGGAACTGCGGCGTTCTTGTCGGATCCAAATGGAACGCGTGTGATACGATTCAAAAATGCACGATTTTGCAGTTGGCTAAGATCATGCTTCTTTGTTCCTGCTCGACCATTCACATCATTGCGGGCATCTGTTTGCGCGACAAACACGGTTCCCCGTGAATCCACAGTCAATCCGTAGAGTAGCGTTCCCAATGTGTCGACCGTATGTAGTAGCTCATCCGTCTTGGTATCGAATACGAATAGATCACGATCGGGCACATCGGGATGCTTTACGATGTCGACAACATGCCCCAAAGACAACACATTGTTGTGGACGATGGAATGTTCCCATGCATCGAAGGTTACTAGGTCGCCATCGATCTTTTCCTTGTTGCCACCCGACAATTGAGTCTTGTTGTTAGATTCGAACGGTATGACATACAGCTTACCATCACGAACTTTGGTCGCTCGAGGGTCCTGAGCCGGAATCTTCAGCCGCTTAGTGACTTTTCGCGTTTTGACATCCACGACGGCGATCTGATTCTCAGAAGACAGTGCGACATATGCCTTGTCGTTGCTGGCGAAAGCGATTCCAACCGGCTCATCAAACGTAGTGGCTCGCTTCGAGTCATATTCCTGAATGGTTGCAATGACGTTCCAATACGTTGGGCTGTTCCTGTCGTTGTCGATCACACTGACCGAATCCGACACGTGATTGGAAACCCATACTTCACGTCCATCGGGTCGAACGGCGACACTTACGGGATCCACACCGACCGGAATGCGTTGCAAAAGTTTCTGAGTCGCGACATCAATCAGGTCAACTGTACCCGAAGGAGTATTCACCACGAAGACTAAGTCTCCGGCGATTGCAATAGGATTCACGTGCGGGCTGACTAACGTTGGGTGACCAATAGCAACGAAGCCCTCTTTTGCCTTTGCAGCATTTTCGGTGGTCGCTAGCCCCGAGTTCGGCTCGCTTTGCGACGCTGAGTTGCTTGGCTCGCCTGAGATAAGCATCGAAATCGAGATTAGCGTGAACACAGATGTAACGGAAAGGACTGCGGTCTTCATCAATTGGACTCCTTTGGATTCATTGACCACTGACATGTGACTCTGCTGACAGATGGACATAGTTGCGAATTGCAATTCATGAATTGGAAACATTCATTTCTGGTACGTGAATACCCAACTGTTCTTTACGGACTGACGCAGACTGTGAATGTCGCCGTCCATTGAGAAGAACACCCAACCATGTGTTTCTGACAAAGAATTGATAGCTGAGCAACAGCACGCTGGTTGTAGCGACGAAGATGATGACAACCTTGGCACCGGACGGTAATGGAAGATCACGCACGAGATACTGGACGTAAATAATCAGTGGGATGTGGACTAGGTACTGCCAGTACGATGAATCTGAAAGATATCGCACCCAAGATCTTTGTTCGTGGAAGTGGCGGTGAAAGAGCCCTATCATTCCGAAGGACATGTACCATGCGAAACTGACTTGAAATAGGGCGGCTGCAATCTTAGCACCTGTCGCAGTCGATCCTTGAAGAGTCAGCCCTAGTGGAAACAGCACGAGCACGGCAACCGCCAGCATCCACCAAAAGCCGTGCCCAACCGCGGCGTCCCGATCATTTACATCGAAGTATAAGAGTCCGAATCCAAAGAAGATGGCGTAGTATGCCAGCACGGCAGGCATTGGCGGCAATCCAATCGACGTATCCGGCCCGAAGGCACCGGGCATTCGCCCCATAAGGAATTGAGGCACAGCGGTCAAAGGAATCAGCCACAGGAAACGGCGCGTCGATAGCAGCCAGGATGTTGGCAATGTTGGAACTGGCAATACCTGCGTCAACTTTATCAGAACCGCGAAAATGCAGACATACCAGCATAGGAACCAAAGAAACCACAAATGGCCAAACAGCGGAAAGTACATCAAAAGGTTGACAATCGAACTGAGACTGAAAGGATCTTCCGAGTCGATCGGCAGTGATGCTATTTTGCGACCAGTGCGTTCGCTGATCAAAGTTGCGATCGCTTCTCGGCCCTTTAGAACATCGATTCGTTCGGCCGATACCTGGAAAAGATTTGCAATAAATGCCGTCGTTCCCCAATCGATCAAAAGTAATTCATCCGGCCGTTTGCCTTCGTTGTTTAAGGCTATCAAGCTGGCATCGGCCTTCAACAATAATTCAGCGATGTTCGCCCGTCCAACGAAGCAAGCAACGTGTAGAGGTGTTGCTCCATTCGGGTCTTTTAACTGAACATCGCCCCCGTGAGAAAGGTATTTTTCGACCGCTGCCTGATCTGCCGTGGCGACATCACCCCAAATCTTGATTTCGGAAGCAGGAGTCGGAATGGCATTTTCCGCCTCGCCACGATCCGCGGCAACACTTGCTGTCGCTGTAGTTGCTTGAGAACGCACGTAGCCAGTCAGAACCCATGTTAATGGAATGATCGTCAACAACCCAAGCAGCATGGGAATGAAGATTCGTTTGAAGCGGTGCGAAAGCAATTCACGAAGTCCCCGTTTCCGCCACAGCATCGCCGTAAAGAATCCGCTGACCAAAAAGAACAGCTGCATTCGCCAGCCATGAATAAAAGAGAGCAGCACGCCGTACCATGGACTAGCGTGAGAATCTTCTACCGCCCAGATGACACCAATGCCTGGAATGAACGACATAATGCCGTGCAGCATGATTCCTAGTAGCATCGCGAAAGCGCGCAACGCATCGAGATCATGTCGGCGTGATGATGCCGAAGTTGATGCAGGGATCAAATCAGTCACTGTGTTCGTCATTTTGACTCCAGCGATACCGCGTATCTTCGCAAAATCTCAGCAATCTGCTCCCGTGCGAGACTGATGGTATCGAGGTCGCATTTCAGTCCAAGAGAACCGTACACATGTTGATAGATAGCTCTCAGTTCCGCGTTCATTTCGATCGACGTTGCAGCCAGAGGAGTCAAACCATGATTGTTGACCTTGTTCGAATCCGCTCCCGACTTCAGAAGCAACTCAACGATTTCCTGTCGGCAGAAGAAACTTGCCAAGTGGAGTGCGGAATCACCGGAGTGGTTTTGCGAATCAAGATTGGCATCTGCGTGAATCAGGATCTGGGCCGTATCAAGTTGTCCGAAAATCGCTGCTAGCATCAGCGGTGTACTTCCACCGAAGTCTTCTCTTATGTTGAGATCAGTTCCCGCCTTGATGTGTTGTTCGATGACCGAGGTGTTACCGGTTATTGCTGCCTGCCAGATGCTTAAAGTTGGAACACTGTTAGATGCCTTTGGAGCAGCGTCCGTCAGCAAAGCCATGATCTTTGGCCGCTCAAGCTGAATCCGAGCAAGATCCAGCCGCTGCCCCAATTCCTTCTCAACATTTCGGTAAAACGATTCCAGGCCGTTACTCCACGTGAGGGCAACTAGATCCATTGCATTGAATCCACGATGGTTCCGCACCGCAGGATCGGCACCCGCGGCCAACAGTAAACGAACAATGTCCGTGTGCCCAAGGAACGCGGCCATCTGAAGCGGCACATTTCCTTCTGCATCGCCAAGTGATACATTCGCTCCTTCAGAAAGCAGCAATTCGACCGTGGCGCGCTGATGAAACAACGTTGCAATGTGAAGCGGTGTCAGACCATTTTCACAGCGAGCATCCACCTCCAAACTGTTTCGCAGTTCCTCTCTAATGCCATTACGATCACCACGACCAGCCGCCGCCCAGATGTTCTTTTCTGACAACGGTACACTGAATGTGACGTGTCCCAATGTCGGATAGGCCATCGCGATTTTATGAGCAGGGAAATTCAGCACGAGCACACAAAGCAGAATCGTGGCCGCCAGCGTTGAGAGCCCCGAAGCCCACTTCCAGACGACCGTTGAAGAAGAAGTCGACAAATGCCGAAGAGCCAATCCAGGCTCTTCACGTTGCAGCACAGTCAACTGCACTTCCTGACGCAGATGCGAGTCGAACTCCGCCTGGAGCAGTATCTCATCCTGAAGTTGTTCGTCACTGGCGAGACGAGTTTCCAATTCCCGCACTTCTTCTTCCGTAGCAAGTCCCAGCAGGTACCTCTGAATTAATTCGTTCGAAGTCATGCTTAGTGTACCTCGGCAATTCTAAGACGAATACATTCCGTCAGTTGCTCACGAAGCCGAGCCAATAACTTATACAGTGCGTTGGGTGTCTTCTTTCGACGTTCGGCAAGGTCCACAACTGAAGTGGTAGCGCTATGAGGAGCCAATAGAAGTTCGCGGTGCTCCACCGAAAACTGGCCCAAACATAAATTCAGCGCCTTGCCGCGAGCCGTCGCGTCCTCCAGCGGTCGGTTCTCGAATCGTTCCGCCAACGTTGTCAGCATCTCATCACTCAACAGTGGCCGTCGTGAACGCAGCTTCTCGACCTGACGTAAACACTTGAACCGCAGAATTACTCTGGCCCATGGCATGAATCCATCTGCTGCCGCCAGCTGACCTCGCTTCTGCCACATTGTCACGCTGGCTTCCTGCAAAGCTTCGTCCACCAGATCCCAGTCAGGAACCAAGCTCCGCGCGTAACCACGCAACGCCGGTTCACACTTGACTAGCAACGCCACGAAGTCGTCTTCTTTGAGTTCAAATTGTTGGCTTTCATCGTTCATACGCACTTATATCCGGCTTCAAATGGAATCCTGCCACGATTTTTAGAAATTGTTTGATCGACGGTTTTCGATCACTCAGTTCGTAATTTGAGGAGCATCCGCCACCCAAGGTGTGGTGTCGAGACCGACAGAGTACTCTGCCAGCGACCTGGGAGATTCTCCTGAATGGTGCCTGGCGGAGTTAACAGTCGGGAAACCTAAGTATTCGTTGGTGTTCTGAAGGCGTTTTCGATAGGCGGAATTCGCTCGACCAATGAAATGCCTGTATTTACCAGGGACTCCAACAATTCTGCTGCAAAAATGCCCAGCGCGATAGCATAGCACCTCTATTTCAGTCCCACGCGAGCAGCGATGACGACCAATGGTCCGGTGAACGCGTTGATCTTTGACAAGTTTATCGATTGGCCTTTGCTTCCTACTCTGCAACCTGGAGACATCCTGGTCATGGACAATCTTTCCAGTCACAAGAACGTATCGACTATTGCGAAGATCGAGTCAAAAGGTGTAGAGGTTCGATTTCTCCCGCCCTACTCGCCTGATCTCTAACCTACCGCCTGGCCATCCCGGGCGCAATGTTCCACTGCCACCTGGATGGCCCCGTCGAAAAGTACGTCCCGAAGACATCGTAGATTCAGGCAACGATTCGGATGTGGTTGTTTAACACAGGCAGTTAGTTTGCTCGCGAGCCGACACGTTACTCGTGTCGGCTGTTTTTTGTTTCACTTCAAGACTCATGACCATTATGATCGAGATTCCCAACCTTGAGTTCCATGCAGCACATGCCTGCAATCTCTACTGCGCTCAGTGCTCGCATTATTCCAACTTCCACGCAGGCGGCATTGTCAGTGTTGAAGAAGCACGCGAGAACTTCGAAGCATGGGGACGCCGGCTTGCACCGAAGCAAATCGCAATCCTGGGCGGAGAACCAACGCTCAATCCTAATTTGATTCAGATCACTGAGATTGCTCGTCAAGCATTTCCGGACTCGTCTGGGCTATTTGTAACCAACGGTTTCTTCCTCGATCGCCATCCAGATTTACCGAGAGCGCTAATCGAAAACGGCTTTCGCATGGATGTGTCGCAACATGGCAATTCACCTGCATATCGAAAGCAATTCGCCGAAGTGCTTCAACGTCTCGAAGAATGGCGAGCTGCCTATCCCGCATTGAAAATCACTGTTCGAGAATCCCACAAAGGCTGGCGACAGCAGTATCACATGATCGATGGCAAGCCCATGCCCTTCGAGAGTCGCCCCAGAGCGGCCTGGAAGATCTGCCTCCAACGATCGTGTACTCAGCTCTTCAAAGGCCACCTTTGGAAATGCCCAGCTCTCGCATACTTCGCCACTATGGAGCGAAAACTTCGACTGGAAGCGATCCCAGCGTGGCAGCTCTTTCGTGACTACAAGGCTTGTCCACCAACCGCATCCGACAACGAGGTACGGGAGTTCTTTGCGACTCGAGATATTCCCCAGTGTGGTCTTTGTCCAGCAAGCAAGATCCCGTTCCATCACCAGGATCCCACTAGCAAGGAGCAACATGTATGAAGCGAGTGATTGCAGTACTCGACTTGCCACCGCGCCGAAGCTTGCCGAACGTCCGTGCGAGCTTTCAAGCTGCCGCGACACGATGGAATGCGGAAGTGCTCTGGATTATCAACCCACTGCATTCCTGTCACCCGTTCTGGCAGAAGATGTTTGTCTGCGATCATGTGCAATCGATCTACGGCAACAGTCATGTGCTTCAACTCGACAACGACATGGTCATCCGCAGCGATTGCCCATCGCCCTTCGACCTCGTCGCACCAACTGACTTCGCAATGGTCTCAGGTCGCCAGAGCCCACAACGACGCGTAGATCGCGCCAGCTGGAATCAAATGGCGCACGAAGAATGGGCACGTCGCTGTGACGTCATAGCAGCGCCGGCCTGGACGCATCCCAACGGCGGCTTGTACCTATACGGAACCGAGGCATTCGGTTCAATGTTCGCCGAAATCATCAGTCACCTTTTACCGACTGGCGGGAAGCACGATCTTGGTTGCGATGAATGCTTGATTGTCAACCAATTGTGGACCTACCATCGTAGTGCGATTCGCTTCCTGCCCGCCGACTACAACGTGAACTTGCATCAGAACGACTGCTGGGTAAGCAATCCAGTCATGCAAAGCTACATCTACCATTTCGTGGCACGAGCAAAAGAACGACTTCCGGAAGTTCGCTGGCAAAGAACTGACCCTGTGGAGTTGCCCTATCCTTGGGACAAACGCTCTAGGGCGATTGTTGAAGGCTGGGGAAACAGCCCTCCAGATTCCTTCCAGCTGGAAAACATTACCCATGTCGAAACTGCAGCGAATCTCCTCGCCGCCTATCCAAAGCTGCAGATCATTGTGTCTGGCTCGCAGGGCAGTCAAATGAAATCTTGTGATGCCATTCCGAACCACGATCGTTGCGGCCAATTTACAGCCACGCACACCTCGTATCTGAATTTGATCAGACTCCTGCTTCGACTCGGCCCGAACGCATCGCGAATAGTTCCGAATGAAACTCCTCTTGCAATGCTATCACAACAATTTGGCGTGATTGGCAATTGACCAAACGTGTCATCGCCATCGAGAAACTCGTGGCAAAGGAGTACATGCCATGTCAAAGAAACTGAAGGAAATCGACTTTCGCAGGGAAGCCGAAGATCAACTCAACGCTTTTAGGTCTCGAATTGGACAGGAAGTTCCACTCAGCAATCGCTACGTGCGAGGCCAACGGGCAATTCTTGTCTCCGTCGACGGTGAAACCGCGACGCTTCAATTTCCCAATGGCGCAACGCTCGCCAAAGTACCACTTAGAG
>JANMLD010000030.1:0-2637 GCA_031372345.1 Pirellula sp. | reverse complement strand
ACATCGCCGAACGTATCCGTTCGTTGCGTGTTTCTGCCAAGAGAGTCGTAAACCATATCCGCACCGACGTTGTTTGGATCCCGAACGGTCAACTGATTTCCGCCTGCATCATACGTCACGGCCGTCACTTTGTCCAATTGGTCAACCGAACGGAGCGTTCTAACCACCGATCTCACGAATACCGCCGATAATGAGGCGAAGTTGCATCAATCACTGAAGACTGGCCAAAACACAAACTAGTCAATCGACGGTTGAAGTGGTTTAGGTCGTTTCGCATCTTGCTGTTTTTATTCTGCCTGCCATTATTCTGTCTGGAACTGTGCGATCTTGAAGCTACGAAGTGCGGTCTCGAAGTCGCTTTTGCAATGGGTGCAACCGATTGTGCGCCCCCCTCATGCAGCGGTTGCTGCTGGTAGATTCTCAAAGTAGTTGCGTCTCCCGTCTTCGTAATGAAGCGATACTTTACGATGCTCACTCATAAGGGACTCCCAGATCTTGCTCGACTCGATACAGCGTAGATTGAGCATCGATTGTGCACCTTCTCGCGTCCATCGCATTCCTGTACGTTCTAGACGATCTTTGATCACGTGTCGGCATGCTCCTTCGATGAAGCCTGTCGCAATGGGTAGTCCCTTGCTAAGGTACTCCCCGTACTTCATCCGTGATTTATTTGCCTCCAAAAAGCCGAGAACGGTTTTCATCTTTTTCTTGTTTGCCGTCGTCAGTTTTCCATTGGTAACTTTCCGACGAAGCCCCATGATTACGATTCCAATACCGCCCATCAGGATCGTCAGTAAATTCTCCTTAACAAACTTCTCGATCGACTCTGGCTGGAGGATTTTTGCCGAGGTCCAGATTCGAGGAATCAGGTGAAGCAGGTCGAGGATTTTGATCGTGTCCCAGCCTTCTTGATAGTCGCTATCTCTTTCCCAAAGCGATGTCTGGCCATCGTGCATTACGATCAACGTTTGACCCAGTACGCGGCGCCGCATCGCGTTTGCAGTCAACCATTGCTGGGCTTGTTCCTCAGCTGACATGCCGACCTGATTGCCCTGGGCATCGAGCATTGTCAAGCGAGCAAAGTATCGCGGATTGGCGGGACGAGGCGGCTGCCCCTTCAGTGGTTCCTTGGACTCTTCATGGAATAACAAATCGAGTATTTGCTGGGGAGTTCTCGGGTTTCTATCGATCGTGTAGATACCAGCCATACAAGCCATGCGTTTTGTGTCTGGCTTTGGGCCACGCGTTTTCACGGGAGCACCTACAGGTTCTGGTACAGGCTTCGGATACTCGTTGCGCATCACGACCCCCTTGTTGTCACTTGTTTGAACTAACACCTCGGCGTCGCTCGCCACGTCGATTGGCGGTTGTGAGTCGAGAACCGAGGTTGCCGTTTTTCCCAGGCGCTCAACCATCCCTTGCGCGCTATCGACATGTACTTTGAGCTTGAGAATTCGCTCCAACTTGGAACAGGCTTCTTGATAGGATTCACTCGTGGATAGTTGCCCAACCCACGACTCAAGCAACAGCGAGAATCCAGTTTTGGGCAGCCCCAAGTGTTCGTCAAATGGAACCGCTAAGTGAACCTGACTCTGGCGTGTTCCATACGAGTACCGCTTAAGTTCGAACTGGCCGAAAATCGAGCAGTAGGGTCGATTGGTCATCTCGGGCAAACGCCGAATAACCTTGCCATGGATATCCATAGTTGGTCCAATATCACCGTGCTGCATTGCATCAAATAGTGATTGAAGTAGGGATCGACCAAGACGAAGCAAATGGTCAAAGACTTCGCTTTCGACCTGATCGATAGCTGTACCGTTTCGAAACGCATCTTGCACAGCACTTCGCATCTGATCAAGGATAGGATCAAGGTCTTTGAATTCAACAGTCCGAGAGTCTGAGGACGGCATGGTAAGCTCCAAGAGGATTTCAGGAATCGTTCCAATAACTCTCCAATTGTTCTCACCAAGGCGATTGGCGACAAAAATCACACCACAAATGGCACACCTAAGGAATGCTGCTACTAAATCTGGTAGCAGCATTCCTGCGTAGACACTAAATATCTAGCGGACGATCGGTTGCACCCTTTTGCAATTGCGCCACCATCGACTCCAGTGCTTCTATCGACCGATTGCTCAGGTCGCTGTCTGAAGTGACCGGGTCTCCAAGCAGACCTTCATAAATCTGGATACTTGCTTTAAGCTTACCACGCTGCTCGCCACGCTGTTCGCCACGCTGTTCGCCTATTTCAATGCCCTCTTGTCGACCCTCTTGTCGCCCCTCTTGTCGCGCGTCAATCAAATTGGACTGGATGTCCAAACTGGCTTTCTCTCTTGCATCGTACATCTGCTTTTCCTCAGTTATCTCTCGAATCGCATTCAACTCACCTGTCGCTCGAAGAAACTCCAAGCCTGGAAGCAACTCGCGAAGTTCTTCGACTGTATGTTCACTCGAATTCTTTATCCAATAGGCCCACTGCTCCAAGACACTCGCACTGCGAACGTCACTCGGACCTCCATTGTACTTGGCAAGCTCGACCGTGTGAATCTCGATCGATTCCTCTAATACCCTTCCGCTCTCACGGTCAACCAACCGAAATTGGTGATGAAGCTGATCATCTTCCCACAAATTCCGCAT
>JANMLD010000507.1:0-2751 GCA_031372345.1 Pirellula sp. | reverse complement strand
GAGCGAGGCCCTCGCTCAGATTAGGTAGCTGAGCGAGGCCCTCGCTCAGATTTGTTGGAGACAAGGGCATCAGTGGCGTTGAACCACTCGGCGCTAGCACCGCTAACGGAATCGGTAACGAGTCGGTCCGTACGGGTTCCGCGTTTTCCGCGATCCTTGCCGTTTGCGGGCTGCGGCCTGGGTTTATGAGTCGAATCCCCACGGCTTTCACACCTGGTGCAGTGCTCATCTTGGTCACTGGCACTTGAATCGGTCGATCGTCCGCTGCAAAGAGAGAAATTGCGTTGTACCCCACAAATACGGTGGCAACGATGGCCAATGCGAAGAGTCTTCGTTTGGCTCGCTTCTGAATGCGGTTGATTCGCTTGCTTTGCATTTGCTTTGCCCTGGCTTCGACTGCTGGGCGTATCGAAACGACTTCGCCGTTTCTGGTAACACCCTTGGGACTCTGTATCGGTTTTTAGGCATCGTTGAGTTGAACGAATTTAACGCTTGTAGCAGTGATTACGAGCGATGATTGATAGCAAACCGATCGGTAAACGACCTTGATTCGACGAAGCAACTGTGGCTAGACTTATTAAATGGCAAAGATTCTCATTACGAATTCGGTCCCAACCGATCCCATTCTTCGCCAGATCCCACGACGGTCTGCGAACTGGTGCCGCCATGATTTTTCGCTAACACCCACCAGTGAAACCCTCGACGCATGGATCGTGTACGACAATTTGCTCCAACCAGAGACGAATCGGATCGATCGAAGACGCACGATGCTGGTCACCGCAGAGCCGCCAAGCGTTCGACGCTACCGTTCGGCCTTCACGAGCCAATTTGGTTCGGTTCGTACGAGTCATCCATCCGTAGATCATCCCAATGTCGTACTGGGCCACGAGGCTCAAGTATGGCATTTTGGGATGCATCCCTGTCGATCGCACGCTCAGATCTTGGACTATGACGACCTGGCTACGATGAAGCCTCCCACGAAGACAAAACTTTTGAGTGTGATCTCGAGCAACAAAGTGGTTACCGACGACCACCGACAACGGCTCCGATTTGTAGAGGAACTGAAGTCTGCATTCGGTGACCAGATCGATGTTTTCGGCCGTGGTATTCGCGATATTCCCGACAAGGCGGATGCGATATGGGACTACCAATACCACATTGCGTTGGAGAATGATCATTCCGCGTATTACATGTCTGAGAAGCTTCCAGATAGCTTCTTGGGATGGAGCTTTCCGTTTTATTCCGGTAGCACGTATGCGGACGGCGTGTTTCCGCAAGGTAGTTTTGCACGCATTGATATGTATGATCCAGCCCGCTCGATCGCCACTATTCAATCTCACATCGAAGCCTCGTCCTATTCAAAGAATCTGGATGCGATAGGCAGGGCTCGCAACATAGTACTCGACAAGCTGAATTTGTTTGCTGTGCTGTGCGACGCCTACGATTCGATGGACGCGAGACTGCAGGAACAAATTGGACCAACGATGGGAATCGCAAAATCCACAACTTTGTTCCCGAAAAAGAAGTCGGTTCGTTTGAGCGTTTACCGATTCCTGCGAGCCATCGCCTTAGCTTCGTGAGGGCAACACTAAAATGAGTAAACCAGCCGTTTCCGTTGTTCTACCCGTTTACAATGCCGGGAAGCACTTGATTACAGCCATTGGCAGCATCGTTGACCAATCGTTTCAAGACTGGGAGTTGATTTGCGTTAACGACGGCAGCACAGATCAGAGCCCCGCAGTGCTGGACTGGTTTGCCAAACGCGATCCACGGATTGTTGTCATCCATCAATCGAACGGTGGCGTCGTTTCGGCCGCAAACCGAGCGCATGAACGGGCAAGCGCGGATTTGATTTGCCGCATGGATGCCGACGATATTGCGATCCCGAACCGATTGACTCTTCAAGTGGATTTCATGCGAACCCATTTGGAACATGTTGCAGTCAGTGGCGCCATTCTCGAAATAGATATCGATTCCGAACCACTTGGTCTTCAGACACTTGCAACGGACCATGATGCGATCGTCAAAAACTTGCTGTGTCGCAAGACGGGTCTTTTTCAACCTGCCAGTATGATGCGGGCAGATGCATTTCGACGCATTGGCGGATTTCGCCCAAAATATCAGTGGATCGAAGACC
Source organism: Pirellula sp. (assembly GCA_031372345.1). Classification (GTDB taxonomy): domain Bacteria; phylum Planctomycetota; class Planctomycetia; order Pirellulales; family Pirellulaceae; genus JBKCUI01. The sequence continues at coordinate 614 of JANMLD010000507.1, read as the reverse complement.
ACGATTTGTGGCTGAGAATGAGCCACGTCGGCAAGCTCGGAAATACCAACGACCTGGTCCTCTGCTACCGGCTTCATCCCACGAGCTGCACTTGGTCCATGTCGGATCTGCGATCCGACCTCATGACTCAATTGATGCAGGAAGCCCATGCCGAACGGGGCATCGAAGGTTCTGAACGCACGCTGACTTCTCCCCGCTCGCGATCGATTGCTGGCCCTGGCAAGTGGGCGCGCAAAGCAGTTCGCGGTGGCTATCCTCGTACTGCCTTGAAACACTTGAGAAGACTTTGGAAGGAGGACGGTCTTTCGTGGTACACGTTGCGTATGTTCGCCGAAGTGGGCTTAAGACTGCCAGGGGCTGCCAACTCACATCGCAAGATCCCTAACACCGTCCGAGTCCCCACATGCGAGTCAACTTTGGAGTGCTGGGATTCATCCCAGCTTTAAGATCGCGCTGCGCAAAGCGAGAGGCAATCGTAGCACGTAGCAGCGTATCTCCGAGACGCTGAGATGTCCGCCTCGGAGATGCGGACCTACGCTGAGACGTCCGCCTCGGTGATCCGGACCTACGGATTTGACTTCGGGATAGAAACCGTCACTTCAGCGCTAAAGACC
>JANMLD010000505.1:0-2355 GCA_031372345.1 Pirellula sp. | reverse complement strand
GAGGAGGGAACGCACAAGCATTTTGACCTCAATCGACTGGCCATGCAAATGGTCAAGCCAGGGGGGCTATTGCTGACCTGCTCCTGCGCTGGCTTGTTGGACAGCGAAGCTTTTCATGGTGTGGTCCGATCGGCTGCCAAGGCGACTGGATTCGATGATCAAGGCAATCCCCATCCGCCGAGAACGCTCCAAATACTCCATTCCAATGGGGCTGCCCCAGACCATCCCGTCGTTGCCCACTGCCCTGAAACAAGCTACCTGAAGAGCATTTGGGCGAGAGTTTTGTAGATCTGCACGCAGGAACGAAAGGAGTCTTACGAGCATGAACCCCTTCGAGCGATTCACCGCTTTCGACTTAGATAGCCGTTTCAAGCCATCGGGCGATCAACCTCAAGCCATCGCAGAGCTTGTACGAGGTCTAAACTCAGGCAAGAAGCACCAAGTGCTAATGGGTGTGACCGGCTCTGGCAAGACGTTTACCATGGCGAATGTCATTCAGGCGGTGCAAAAGCCGACGCTTGTCTTGAGCCACAACAAAACCCTTGCGGCCCAACTGTACGCTGAGTTCAAAGAGTTTTTTCCTCGCAATGCGGTCCACTACTTCGTCAGCTATTACGATTATTACCAGCCCGAAGCCTACATCCCTCAACGCGATATCTATATCGAAAAGGACGCTTCGATCAACGAGGAAATCGATCGATTGAGATTGGCATCGACCAGCGCACTGGTTAGCCGTCGCGATTGCATCATCGTATCTAGCGTTTCGTGCATCTACGGTTTAGGTTCGCCTGAAGAATACAAACGAAGCGTCGTGCCGATCCGAGTTGGGGAGTCGATCAACCGAGAGGATTTGCTGCTCCGGCTGATCGACATCCAATACGAACGGAACGATATCGCATTCGAACGAAGCAAGTTTCGTATTCGCGGTGATACGATGGAATTGTGGCCATCCTACGAGGAATTTGCTTACCGCATCGAATCGTGGGGGGACGAAGTCGAACAAATCTCCATCATCAACCCGACCAGCGGCGAAGTGGTCTCGCGTTTAACGGAAGTGTATATTTATCCGGCAAAGCACTTTGTGACTTCTGAGGAACGCATCCACAATGCGATCAAGGTGATTCGGCAGGAACTGGAAATGCAGCTCGAGAAGTTCAAAGGGGAGGGCAAAATTCTCGAAGCCCAAAGGCTCAATGCTCGAACTCGGTTTGACTTGGAGATGTTGCAGCAGGTAGGACATTGCCCTGGCATTGAAAACTACTCGCGCCCTTTATCCGGCAAAGAGCCTGGCTCGACACCCGACACGCTTTACGATTTCTTTCCCAAGGACTACCTATTGATGGTAGACGAGTCACACGTGTCGGTTCCGCAGGTGCGAGCCATGTATGCTGGGGATCGCAGTCGCAAGACGACGCTTGTTGAGCACGGTTTCCGATTGCCTTGTGCCCTGGACAATAGGCCGATGAAGTTTGAAGAATGGGAAGCCAAGATCAACCAGGTGGTCTTTGTTTCCGCGACCCCAAGCAACTACGAGCTTGAGCAAACTCAAGGTGAAGTGGTTGAGCAAGTCATTCGTCCAACCGGCTTGCTGGATCCCGTGGTGGAAGTGGTGCCCGCCCGTGGTCAAGTCATGCACTTGCTCGGTCAAATTCGCGAACGCATCGCGATGGGGGACCGGACTTTGGTCACCGCACTGACAAAACGCCTCGCGGAAGACCTGTCTAATTTCTTTGTCGAGAACGACCTCAAGTGCCGATGGTTGCATAGTGAATTGGACGCGTTCGAGCGAGTTGATTTGTTGCGTGAACTGAGAGAGGGACGCTGTGATGTCTTGGTTGGTGTCAATCTGCTTCGCGAGGGGCTCGATCTTCCAGAAGTCTCCATGGTGGCTATCTTGGATGCGGATAAAGAGGGTTTTCTTCGAAGTGAGACTTCGTTGATCCAAACGATTGGTCGTGCCGCTAGAAATGCAAATTCGAAAGTGATTTTGTATGCCGACAGGATGACAGCCTCGATGCAGACGGCAATCGAGGAGACGCAACGCCGTCGAAAACTGCAAGAAGCGTACAACTCAGAACACGGGATCACCCCCGAGACGGTCCGCAAGGAGGTGACAGCCAGCATCCTACAAGCGGCAGAGAATCGCAAGCGGGCCAGAGACATGGTGCGAATTGACGCCACCTCCGAACGCATTACGGAGGACTATCTCAAAACGATGGAAGAGGAAATGCTGGCCGCCGCCGAGAATCTCGAATTCGAACGAGCCGCTGCCTTGCGCGACAAGATTGTGCGGATGCGAGAAAAGATCGGTGAAGCTGTCGAAGACGATAGTTCAGATGAGCGAATGGTAGGTGG
>JANMLD010000494.1:0-30213 GCA_031372345.1 Pirellula sp. | reverse complement strand
AGGCTGATCGTGTGGCATTTCCCTCCGTGAAAGTCTGCTGTTGCTGCGAAACTTGTGGACGAGCGAGGCCCTTCGATAGTCGTATTCAAACTACTGAGCGAGGGCCTCGCTCGCCACACCCTGCACCTAGCGCATTCGGACGACGCGCTCGGCCAAGATCTGCTTAGCGGCCAAGTTCGGGATGTAGCCGCGGACACCGTATACGGTAACCGGCTGTTGCAGATAACGCCTTAGGTTTAGAGAGGCAGTCGATTGCACGTAGGTAATCACCTTGCCCGAGTCGTCGGTCAAAGCAAATTCCGGTTGACCTTTGATGGAAGTGTGCACTTGGACGAGCCAACCCGACGCGTCCCCTTGTGTCATCGCGTTGGTGGCGACCGCGTTGGAAACCATATTTCCGTTGGCACCTGAATTAGCCGAGGCAGGCGAAACACTGCTGGCCGGTCGCGCGTTCGCCACGGCAGCGTTGTCAAAGGACTGTTGGGCTACCCTCGACGCATCTTGTGCGAAGCCCAACGTTCGCTGACGAAGCGATTCAAAGCGATCGATTCTCTCCACCAGCAATCTCGCCTCGCCTCGCACCATGGCGGTGGCTCCGTTTTCTACCCATGACGCTGCTTGGTTCCTCAATGCCGAAAAATTCCAATCCTCGGTGGGGCTCGCTACCTCTCTTGTCAATTGCACTAAGGCCGATTGAATTTCTGGCGTTTTGAATTCTTCTGGATCCTCTTGGTGGTTGGAATTGTCCGGACCCAGAGGGGCCAGAGTTCGAAGCGATGGGTTCAGCCCATGCCATGAAGTTGTATCGAGAGCGACAGGATTCGCCTGAACCGACGACGCGTACGGGTTGCCGAGGCCATCTGCTTGCGGGGCGAATTGCGGTCCAGTGGTTGCAGCCATTGCAGCCATTGGAGCCATTGGGGCCATGAGTTGGTTAGCGCTTGACGACGATCCGAAAATGGGTTCTCGCGAATTGAGCCAACGTGAAAAAGTGGATTCGCCTTGATTCAATGGGGCGCCAGCTGGGACAGGAATTGTGTACGACCCATCGCCGTTCATCCCCATCGAGTCTCCCATGCTGGATGTCGCGTCGGTGGGCAGCGTCATGGACGGTCGATGCTGACCAGGACGCGGCAAGCGATCGAGACGGCTATTCCCAACTTGACCGACCCTTCCGATGTTCCCCTGTGACGGATTGGCGTGATATTGTTGAGCGATGCGAGTGGTCGCCGGTGCTCGGTCGGCCTCGACAATACTTAGGCCGATTAAGCCGAGCAAACTACTAACCGGTCGGATACGCAGTTTGGGATCGGCCGACTGCATCGCTTCCCATTGTCGCTGGCCATCCATCTGATGCTCAGTCGAGTTGGCCGAAACGACCGTTCGCTTGGGCTTGGAGTGTGCGACCATAGGACGGGTGCGGGTGGTGGTAGCCGTTGGGAAATCTGTTTCCTCATTATCGACCAACACGGACTCGGGTTCGGAACTGCCAAGTTCCGATGTTCCGTGGCTGGTTTGCTTTGCCTGAATGCGCCGAGGCTGAGCCTCAATCTTCGGCGAACCCATGTTCACATGAACACCATCGGCAGCCATCTTGCTTTGGATTTCCGCTTGCTCTCGTTGAATCTGTTGTTCGACTTGATCCAACGCTTGCTTTTCATCCGACCAGACGACTTTGCCAGATTGCGTTGTTTGCTTGCCGGACGGTGTAGCCTTGCCCGCGTTTGGCATTGTGTCTTCAACGTGGCTGGCCAATTGAACACTTCGATCCATTGACTTGATGGGTGGCGAGTCGGATAACTGAGAAGTCTTGATCCACCGAAACTCCCCTTGGGGTGGCGCGATGCGATACCATAGCTGTTTCTTTCCATCGTCGGCCATTTGCAGCTCTTCGCCGAGCACTTGAACTTGCTGCGATTTCACCAATTCCATTTGCCACATGAACTCGGACACATCCGGGGAATCGCTCCCAACCCAGGCGGGTGATTTCTCTTCGATGATTTCAGCTGACTTGCCGCCGGGCAATAGATAAGCGATGTTGGAAGGGATCCAATCGTGGCTTCCAGCAGGCGGACGAATCCCGGACCATCCATCTGACGTTTCCATATACACGTCGACGGTTGCACCGCTCATCAGGGTGGATGTCGCATAGTATCGTTCCGATGGCCCTGATCGGATCGTGGCTTTGTTGGTGTGGACCGACCGCATTTTTGGTTTATCGAAATGAGCCGCCACATACGCTGGAACCTGTTTGGTTTTTCCCTTCGCTGTGGGACCGTCTGCGAGAGTGCATGGCCCGGGTACGAAGAGTGAACATCCGAAGAGCAAGGCGGTTGCGATGGATCTTCGACGCATGCATTTGGTCTGGATTGGCATTTTGGCTATGTCCTTTATCGAACACTGATGGATGCGGTTCCTGAAGCTAATAAAACTTGACTGATTTGATCGGCAATCGCGCTGTCTGGTTCGCGGGCTTGCAAAATCCGAAGCTTGCGCCTTGCATCTGGATCCGTCATGGACCCCAGCAACTTTATGGCGCGAAGTCTAACGCTACGATCAGCACTCTCCGCCATCCAAACCAGCCAAGGAATCGCGTTGAGCTGTGGATCTCGAACGATTGCTTCCATGGCCTTGAGTCGTTGTTCGACATCGCCTTGAGCCAACGCGATCGCGATCTCAAGTTGTGACTGAGTCATTCCGCGGCGCAGGAGTTCACTCGTTGCTTGCTGCACAAATCTCGATTGGGAGCTCGCCAAAAATGGAAGCAGCTCTTCCAATGGTCGTTTCTCGAAGCCCCGAATGACGGTCGAGTCTTGCGCGAAGTTAGTCGTACTCGCACTACTCGGATCCATGGGTGCGACTGGTTCCGAAGAAACGGCGGGCATCGGGACGACCATTGCCTTGGAGATGGTTCTGGGAATGGAGATATTTAGGTTGGGCAGTTGCGAGACGGTTGTCGTTTCGGCTTGATCGATCAGGGTCCGCATACTGGTAAGGACGGGCCCTGATTCCATGGCTGTCCGCTCGGCGTCTGGCCTTGAACTCTGCAGTTGGTCACTGATACTAAGCTGGGTAGCCGCGACAGGCGATTTGGTTGCAGGAGCAGTCCTCGCAACGGCAATGGTTATCGGCGCAGACGGCTCAGTCTGTGTTATCATCGCATCAATCGATGCAAGGTGTCTTGAGGCATCAGGGACATCCCTCTGGACGAATGGCCGCAACTGGGCCGCAAGTTTGCCTCGCAGAGTATTGGAATCGGGGAGTCGAAGCCGATCGGAGCCGAGTGCGTCGACGAGCGAGATCAATTCCGCTGCGGTCGGTCTGGTCGTTCCGCTCCACTGTTGGATGCGTTGTTCCAACAAATGGAACGCAATCGATCGCTTGCCAGTGTCGGAACTTCCCATTTGCTGAACAATCTCTTCGGTTCGATTGGGATTGAGTTCGTTTAAGGCGAGCAGGATAGGCAATACATCTTCGGACGACTTTCCTGCTGGGCTTGCAAGCTGTTGTTGCCATTCCCAGTTAAGCCACCACTTGGAGGCATAAGGCCAACTCCATACGACTGCCAGGATACAGATCAAGGAGACAGACACCCGTCGAAACCACGAAAAATCGCGAACCGATGGATTGGACGATTCGCCTAACAGCCAATCCACATCGATTCGATCGACTTCCTTTTTTCGGTTTCTTTTGCCTGACATCAATTCAACCGCGATTGCCTGTTTTGGGATTGCGGGCAGCAACTCGCCACCAAACTTTTTTCCACAATCTAGGCATATAGATTAAAGGTGCGATGCGCTACAAGATCAATTGAGGTTCGCTTCCCGCTCGTACTTGAATCACTTCTGCGTGCTCGAGTACTAGTGCTGCTTCAAACTCTAATTTTAGGACTGCGTTTTCGTGAGAGGGCGAGGCCACCCCTGTAAACATGTTTACATCGACTTTGTGCAACCAATTCATTACCCGGGAGGGTGAGGCTCCTGCCGAACCTTGGCGGCGCCAACTCGGCAGGAGCCTCGCTCTCCCGTTGTTTTTCAATCAATTAGGCATTGCAAAGATGTTTACAGGGTTGGCATGTCGTGCTTCATTGAGGTCCAAAAGGAACCAATCCTCTGCAGTGGCTCGGTCTGAAATCGAAGGCGCAAGCGAGTGCGTTGCTACACCCGGGATGGTCCGAATTGCGTTGAATGCCCACACTTCATTGGTCCAGTCCTTGCGAACTGCATCGCCGGAAACCACTAGCTGGTCCAATTTAATGGCGATCTCCGTAGACCAAGACTTGCCATCGTTCGAGGTCTTCCTATACCACGTTGGATTCCAACGAAGCATATCGTTCAATGCATCGCAAGACTCACCGGTTGCTGACCAACCGATTTCAAACCAGCTCGCGTAGTCTCTATCCAAATCGATGCGAAGCCTTATCTGGTCGCTCTCCGGCTTGATACTGTCTCGCTGCTTTTCTGTGCTCACTTGGGTAGTGGGCGCGCCTGGTGCAAAACTGAAAAGGTACAGGAATTGACTATCCCGGGCGAACTTGATCGAGGTTTTCGGAGTGGCTTCAGTTGCCCACGGATCACGCAACTCGATTCGAGTTGCGGATTGCCAAAACGCTTCGTCCGCTTTTCCATCCAAATACGGACGTTCCTTCGTCCAGCTCAATGCGGGAATACTATTGGCTGGTAACGCGGCCGTTGGGGGTGAGAGTTGCGTCGATGAAAGTTGCAGAGATGAAAGTTGCGGTGGAGCCATGCTTGCGTTGTAGATTTGGCGTTCGGCTTTCGCAATCGGCTTCCAGTCGGGTAGATATGGAGACAGAGTTGGCCAGTACTCGGCGTAGCTTCGACCAAGGTTCACGGTCGCATTGGCTGATTCGTTGCGTTGTTGCATCTCTCGATAACGCGATGCAATCAACCATCCCCAACGCGGTTCGCTTCGTCTGGGGGAAAAGGCATCGGGCCATTTCGAAAGAAGTCTCGTAAACTCAGGCAAGTCGCGATCCGAGGAAATCGGAACGCGTTGAATGGATGTGGAACCCGAGGCGGGCTGAACCGATGTAGACTCCGACTGCAATCGTGCAAAAGGCGATGCTTGTTGCAGTGTTGTAGCCGAATTGCGCAGACCGTCCCCGTTGCGTTCTTCCAAAGTCTGCAATTGATTTGCAAGGTGGCGTTTTACTTCAATGCTTCCGGTATGCATCATCAACTCCCAGTAGGCCGCCTCAGCTGCGGGAGATTCGTTATCTCGTTCTAGCAAGAACTCGAGGGCTGCTTGCCATCGGTTCCAATCCCCATGGCGGCGACACTGAATTGCGATTTCAATCAAAACGGGAGAAACCGATGTCAATGCCACCTCCTTGGCTGCCGACCGAAGATTGGAGTCCCAGACTCGGTCGGGCGTAAGTGGGTTTCCGGATTCCGAATCGGTAAACTGTTTCCAGTCGAACCATTGGGGGGTGGCCATGACGGAAGAGAGTCGAGGGGTCTGCTTTTTTCGGCCAGACAGTTGTGTCGTTTGATCGAGCACGATTCCCTTCAACGGCGGGTCCCCCATGACGCCGCTTCGGGAGCCTGCCACGCGATATGAGAATTTCTTGTTCGAGGCAACGACGGAGCCGCGAGTCTCAACGAGTGGCCTAATGCTCGACATGACGCTTCCAAGAACCATGTTGGATTCCAGAAGCATGGATGGCGAGTACTGCAACCCTGGATTGGTACCTCGAATGACAATTCGCTGTGGCTCCCAAGCTTCTTCGGGGATCCCACTGCTGGAGGAAAACACTTTGAAATCCTTTCGTCCAGCCAGCGTCGCGGCGTGTTCCACTGCCTGCGCGGACCTCACCTCGAGAGCACTGCCTGTGAGGCTACAGTTGGAAACAATCACGTCAGGGCGTGCATTTCGAATCTCAGCCACAAGTCGCTTTACCAATGGCGTAGTCTCCATTTTTGCCTTTGAGTTCGACGCTTTTTCTTGAGCAGTGCCGGCATAGTAACCCAGATCGCTTTCACGAACACCGGAGTAAAGATTGCCTACTGGCAGACCTGCAAAAACGCGTGCTTGTGTCAAACCGATCGATTTTCCTGCAATTTCGAATCGCGATGCTAATTCCGGCAGTTGGCTTGTCCGTTGCTCAAAACACTGATCGTGCAAGACAAACGCGGACGCATGGCGTCTGTTTTCATGAATGACTTGGGCCATCAAGTCCCAAGCAACGCCCGAGCAAGTGCTCGAAATGTTCAGGACCGAGTTGCGAGACCCCGATTGATGCTGAGCCCACCAAGCTTTGCCACCGTTACGACTCGCAACTATGTTTGCCATTGGCCCACAAGTCAGCAGCAAGTCACCATCCAACACCGAGATGGCATTGATGGTGGAGCGATTGGAAGTAGTCACAACCGTCCATGTGTTGCCTCGGTCCTCGGACATCCAAACAACGTTTCCAGGCTGGCCTGCGATCCATAATCGATTTCCAACGCCACCTGCATCCTTCAAGGAATACAACGCTCGATCGCTGGCAGTGCCAGGCAATTCCAGTTGCTCCCATCGAATTGCATCGCGGGAACGATAAAGCTTTCCAGCTTCGCCTCCCATCCACCACATTCCCTCGATGATTTTGCAAAAGCGAATTGGATCAAAGGGAGTAACCGGTAGTTGGACCGATTCGAAGTCCAGACCCGTCATGGACCTGTGGATTTTGCCAGCCCGATCGACCAAGACCAGCACCCCGTCAGGTCCAACTGCAGCGCACTGAATGTGACCGCAGGGGATGGGTCTACCTGCCCAAGACTGGCCACTGTCTGTGCTTTCGAACAACGCCGATTGATGAAGATTGGACCAATCGCCCCATGCCAATAGATGCCCTGGTCCGACGAGTTGAGCCCCTATTAAACGGGGCAGTTCATTGGCTACTTTCTCCCAAGACTTGCCACCATCGAACGTGATCAGCACCACGCCTGCGCTGCGATATGAGTATGGCTCAATGGTTCCACCAACGACGCAGCCGTTGAGTTCATCCGAAAAACAAACGGCATAGTGAATGGCCTCGGACCGCTGATGTTGAATTTCCCAGTGCTTGCCCGCGTCGCTTGTGGCGAGAATGAGTCCTCGATCGCCGACGGCCCATGCATTGTCAACGCTTACTATCTGGCAGGCATGAAGCTCTCCGTCAGCCACCGAGTTGGTGTTGTCGGATGCAATAGCGACCAGCGCGTATGCTTGGCCGGAGGTTAGAATTACGAATAGGAGAAAGTTTAAGAGTAGGATTGGGGTGGAAAACGGGAGGGCGAGGCTCCTGCCGAGCCAACTGCCGCGTCCGACTCGTTTCCATGTTGTTACAAATGAATTCATAGTTCACTGATTGACGTTACTTTGATGCTATTGCTGGAGCTGAGAAATGTCCTTTGATCCAGGGATGTCTTCCGGCCATTTGGTCCAGATAGGAGTTTCCTCCCGCACTTTTTTGATGAAGTCAACTCGCTGTTTGGAGATCTTCTTCTGAACCAGCAACTTTCGAATATCGGCTTGTGCTTGGGCAAACGTTTGTGTGTACGCTTGCTCCCGCTCTAGTACTTCGACAATGTGGTATCCCTCGCTGTTCTCGATGATAGCGCTTAATCGTCGAATTGGATCCTGAAAATTAAATATAGCTTTGTCCACTTCCTTGCTCTTGAGTTCACCTTGGATGGTCCAGTCAAAGAGTCCACCGTCGGCGGCTCCCAGGCCGGTCGATTGGCGTTTTGCAACGGCGCTAAAGGGGGCGCCACCAAAGAGGATTTGGTTGCCCATGTCCGCAATGGCTTGATAAGCAGCTTCTTTGGTCGGGAATCTTGAGAACTCGGCTGACAGCATTTGGAAGCGAGCTCGGGCAGGACGCTTGAATTCGTCGATATGCTCTTGGTAATAGTCGCTTAAATCGCTCAGCTCAACGTTGGGATGTTCCGAAACTTTTTCTCGCACATGCTCTTGAGCCCAAGTGTTCTCGGCAAAGTCACGCATCATGGATGGAAGCGTTTTTCCTGCTTCTGCGAGCTTTTCTTCAAACTCCAGATCGGACTGACAATTCATCTTTTCCATCTGCATCGGCTTCCATTTTTGATGGAAGATCTTTGCCGTTTGTGTCTTCATATGCTTTTTTGCATCGGCTCGATCTTTCACGGGCTTGCCTGAGACTTTGTCGTTCAGGAATCGTTGGGCCAACGACATACGGGTGACTTTTTCCATCAGTTCTTTACGCAACTGCATTTCGAATTGGCTGTGGCCAAGAATCTTGGGGGTCAATTTGTTGGGAGGAAACAAATCGCCAACCAGAATTGGCTCTTCGCCCACAACCGCAACTAACATGCCCGCTTCAAAACGGTCCATCTTGTCCGCGGTAGGTACTATTTTGGTTTCATCGAAGCCAAGACTGCCCGCGGACAGAAAATCAGGGGCAGCGCCCGCCGCAGTCTCCACCGACTGGTTCGCAAGTACTCGATCCGCCACGAAAACCGGCTGTTCGAGCCCTTTCGATCCCGGCGGCAGTCCACCCACGACCGTCGGAACGTACGGCTGGTAGCGGTTCACATCCTGTTGTGCGATCGCGAGACTGCTCGTAGCGAGCAGTCCGAGCACAAGCGAGGCAAGGATATTCTTCATATTGACCATCATCCATGAATGAATTGTCTGGCAGTTCGAGTGTAAACCACTGGCGGTTGGAACCTTCCTGGTTTCACCCCGAACTATAGGAAGTTTCTCTCGTTCACTGCAATAGAGTTCCCGAACTGCTAGCTAATTTGGCTTTAAGCGAGCGGCAGATATACTTTTACCGGGAGGGCGAGGCGGCGAGGCTCCAGCCGAGCCAAAGCCAAGCTCGGCAGGCGCCTCGCTTTCACAAATAAGGATTCGGCAGGTAAATTTCAACCTACGGCTCGCCTAAAAGCGACTATTCTTTGTCAATAAGCCGAGCCCCAGACTGGAGTATCTCAACCCGAAGCGTAAGCGAGGGACAATTTCGCAGGTCCCTCACTTACGTCTCGGGTTATGATTTTCATATTGCCGCACGCTGAAGTAGTACGCGCTTTCGCTTTTGCAAGCTAACTCACACCATCTCGAGAATCTTCCTACATGAGACCAATGCTATCGGGAATCATTCCGCCGCTTGTTTCGCCACTTCAAGCTCGAGACGAACTCGATGAAGAGGGGCTCAAAAGGTTGATTGAACATGTGCTGGCCGGCGGTGTGCATGGCTTGTTCTTGCTCGGGACCACCGGCGAAGCTCCGAGCTTGAGTTACCGACTGCGGCGAGAACTGATCGATCGAGTCGCCACACTCGTCGCAGGGCGTGTTCCAATCCTAGTTGGCATCACAGACACATCGTTTGTCGAGTCGGTCCGTTTAGCGGAGCATGCGGCCAAGGCTGGTGCCACGGCGCTGGTGCTTTCGACTCCGTACTATTTTCCCGCCGGACAAACGGAATTAACTGGTTATGTTGAGAACTTGGTGGCTGAACTGCCTCTCCCATTGGTCCTCTACAACATGCCGAGTTTGACCAAGGTTTGGTTCGAAATACCAACTCTTCAAAAGTTGTCAGCGATCCCACAAATCATCGGCTTGAAGGACAGCAGTGGCGATATGAGTTACTTTGAAGAAGCGGTTGAGCTCAAGAAATGGAGACCCGACTGGTCCATCATGGTCGGACCAGAAGCCAAATTGCCTGAGGCGATGCGATTGGGTGGCGATGGCGGCGTGGCCGGCGGTGCCAACGTTTTTCCAAAACTTTTTGTGGAATGCTATGAAGCTTGTGTGGCTGGTAACCAAGGGCGCATCGATGAGCACCAAAACGCCATCAACGCCCTGCAGCAAATCTACGAGGTGGGCAAGTACGCTTCGAAGTACATCAAAGCGACCAAATGCTGCTTGTCCTTGCTGGGGATTTGCGATGATTTCATGGCGGAGCCGTTTCATCGCTTTCGAGCACCGGAACGGGAACGCGTGCGTGCCATCTTGGAGTCGTTGAAATGAGTCTTTTGCAGTTGCTTAAAGTCGCCTTTCGCTCCGCGAAAGTGCGCATCGCAATAGCTCTTTTGCGGGGCCAAAGTGGTGCTCGACACTCCATGTCGAGAATCACGGCGAGAATTGCTGTGAGCATCACGGCACGGAGTGCCGTGCTACACTGTTGCTGTTTCTTGGCTTTGTTTGCAATCGCCCGGGCCGATGAGTTGGAACCGCTTCGTTACAACCACCCTGGCTTGGTCGTCGATTTGGGAGTAGGGCTCTGGGCTTGGCCCATTCCGTGCGATGCGGATGGGGACGGTGATTACGATTTGATGGTGTCGTGCCCCGACAAGCCTTCGAATGGTGTTTGGCTTTTTGAGAATACGACCGGAGACACTGCAACAAACAAGATGCCCGTGTTCAAACCAGGAAGGCTGCTTAGCAAAACGGTGCATTACGTCATGCCGAGCTATGTCGAAGGAGGAATGCGAGTTCTATCCCCGGGTCAGGAGTATGTCCACTTCACCCAGAGCGGCACAGCCGAAAAGCGGTCGCTCCCGATCGATCCCAAGTTTCATAAACCGCTGGGTCTACAAACCAAAGGCCCGAAAGTGCGGCACAACCAATGGCGATACGCGGACTTCGATGGCGACGGCAACTTGGACTTGATCGTAGGCATCGAGGACTGGAGCTACTACGGCTGGGATGATGCTTGGAATGACGAAGGCAAGTGGCAGAATGGACCATTACACGGGTGGATCTATTTATTGCATAATCGAGGCACAACGGGCAAGCCCGACTACGCGGAGCCGGTCTTCTTGGAAGCGGACGGCAAACGCATCGACGTCTTCGGTTGCCCATCCCCCAACTTTGGCGACTTTGATAACGACGGTGATCTCGATTTGATTTGCGGCGAGTTTTTGGACTCGTTCACCTATTTTGAAAACACCGGTTCGCGAACGTTACCCAAGTATGCTGCGGGGCAAAAGCTCAAGACAGACGATGGGAACATGTTGGCAATGGATCTGCAGATGATTGTGCCTGTGGCCTTGGATTGGGACAAAGATGGCGATCTGGATTTGATCGTGGGGGATGAAGACGGACGCGTGGCTTTCATCGAAAACGTCTCACGAAAAGACGCTGTAGCAAAAGCCCCCATCTTCGCTTCGCCACGTTACTTTCAACAGGAAGCCGATACGCTGAAGTGCGGTGCCTTGGCGACTCCGGTCGGTTTTGATTGGGACGGGGACGGCGATATGGATATTTTGAGTGGCAACACAGCGGGCTTCATCGAAGTTTTCGAGAACATGAGCGGGCCGAACGTTGCGAGCCCGAAATGGAGTCGACCTGTTGCGATCCAAGTCGAAGGCAAAGGTTTTCGTATCATGGCTGGACCCAATGGCAGCATCCAAGGGCCAGCCGAGGCGAAATGGGGATACACCACCCTGAATGTGGCGGACTGGGATAACGATGGGCTGCCCGATATCATTCTGAACTCGATCTTGGGTCGAGTTGTCTGGCTACGCAATGTGGGAACGCGCCAGAATCCACGGATGGCCTCGCCGCAAGGAATTGACGTGGAGTGGTCGGGCGAGCAGCCACGACTGGCTTGGGGTTGGCTACGGCCTTCTGGCGCAGAACTTTTGACTCAGTGGCGCACCACCCCTGTCGTGGTCGACTTTAACGCCGACGGTTTGTTAGACATTGCGATGCTGGACCACGAAGGCTATTTGGCGTTTTTCGAAAGAGTGCGACAGGATGGCAAACTGATTCTGCTCGCCCCGCGCCGTGCGTTTGTCGACGAGCAAGGCCTACCGATTCAACTCAATGCTGGGGCCGCAGGCAAAAGCGGACGACGTAAACTCTGTGTTACGGATTGGGACGGCGACGGCAAATTGGATTTTCTGTTGAATTCGGCCAATGCCGATTTCTTACGGCAAATCGATTTTCAAGACGGAAAGTGGAGGATGAAAAACGTTGGTAGCTTAGCCACGAGGAACATCGAAGGGCACGACGTAAGTCCTGCAGTAGTGGACTTCGATGGCGATGGTGTCCCGGATTTTTTGGGGGGTGCGGAAGACGGTCGATTGTATTTCATGAAGAATCCTCGCCGCGCAAGCAACTAGGCGAGCGGCAGATTGGAGTATCCCAACCCGAAGCGTAAGCGAGGGGCAATTTCGCAGGCCCCTCACTTACGTATCGGGTTATGATTGGTAGTTTTCACATCGCCGCTCGCCGTAAGGCGATCAGCGGTTCGCGTAAAAACGAATTCTTCACGATTTTGATACTCTGGGAGGCATTGCACCAAACGGGGCGGTTTAGAATAGGATTGGTGACAACAGGCTGTTAGCCGATCCTGTTATTATGCTTCTCCTATTCTTAACTCTGACAGTGACGACGCACCATGTTCTACCAACTTATCCTTCAGAATCACGTCGATGATCTAGACAAATCCTCTTGGACCTTAAAACCGCCATGCGTGGTTGGGCGAGACTCTACCTGTCAAGTTTGCATCGAGCACCCGTCGATCAGTCGACAGCATTGTCAGTTTTCGCTCAATGGCGAGGGAACGTTGGTGGTTAAGGACCTCGAGTCCATGAACGGGATTTACATTGATGACTCGCGGGTCAAGCAAGCAGCGTTGATGCCTGGACAAGTTCTTCAAATTGGCGCACTTAGGCTGCAAGTCGAATTCACTACCGGGGGCGACGTGATGCCCAAACCGATTTCCAGACCTAAAGGAAGTGTTACCGCAACTCAGCCAATGAAAACCATTAGGCCAGAACCGCCACCACCCGCGCCCCTCGAAAAACCTTGGTGGCGACGCCTGTTCGACTGAGACGATGTGTATACTCTCTAGCCGTTGCGATAACATCTGCACGCGCGTCGCAGTAACCGTACCATTCAACCTCAGTTTCATGGAGCAGTCATGAGCAATGACTTTCAACCGGGCAATCAATTCAATCCGTATCAGAGCACACCTGCAAGCTTCGAGCCCAACGTGCCCCAGTTCAAAAAAGTCAAGGTTCAGGCTCCGGCCATTGCGTTACTCGTGTGTGGTGGCTTGAGCCTACTCGCATCGATTTGGGGTGTTGTCAACGCATTGATTAGTCCACCGCCACCGGTTCCGCCCAACGCTCCCGAGTTCATGAGCGAGATGATGAAAAACAGTGTGGGGCCGACGGCCGCAATCATTCAGGCTGTTTTTATTCTTGTAGGCCTTTTCGTTCTCTTTGGCGGAATCCAAATGTTGCGAATCAAAACGTGGGGTGTTGCCTTAGCCGCGTCCATTGTTTCGATGCTCAATGTTGGCTCGTGTTGCTGTGTTATCGGATTGCCCATCGGCATTTGGGCACTCGTGATTTTGCTGATGGGGGATGTGAAACGAGCATTCGAGTTCAGCGCAAGGAGTTGATGTGGTTGTGACTCCGAGGCTTGGTGGAGGAACAATGGCCAACATCTGGCTGCGCGTCACATGGTGGGTTTTGTGGCTGAGCGAGGCCCTCGCTCAGTTGTTCAGTCCAACGAGCGAGGGGCCTCGCTCGTCTACAAGTGTCGCCTTTTGCTCCGCAAAAGTGCGGTCGCAAGGCGCACTTTCGCGGAGCGAAAGGCGACAATTAAGCGAAAGGCGACAATTAAGCGAAAGTCGACAATTAAGCGAAAGGCGATCATCAAACATTAGCCGATCCAGTGATGGCCATTTGAAGTTGGCGAAACTGGGATTTCATCATGGCGATGGCCATCGTGTGCATCGACTGATTTTTCGCGATTTGGGTGACTTGCATTTCGAGACTATCGTCGCTGCCGTCATGGTAAACAATTTGCTTCATGGAATCGCGAACGCTTTCCATGGCGACTTTTTTGGAGTCTTCGAAGGACGGCGAGGTGCCTTGGCTGCTTGAACCGAGCAGGCTCAGCCGTAGTCCCGGCGACATTTCCCGTTCTTGCCGATCCGCTTGAATGGCATCGCGCAGGCTCTTTTGAAACGTATCGACCGATAGATCTTTGGATTGATAGCCAGGGGTGTCGGTGTTCGCGATGTTGCCAGCCAGGATGGCGTGTCGACGTTCCGTAAAGGCGACCGTTTGTTCGAGGCTTTTGAGTGTTGGGTTGGAGAACATGGGGGCACTTCCTGCTGTGAGACAGTCCAATTTTTTTCTTAGGGATTTTCAACTAAAGTCACCCTCCCTCCGGGAGGGTCCGGTTTAGGGTGTTGTATTTGCTTGCCATTCTGGGAGGGCGAGGCTCCTGCCGAGCTATTGCGTCATGGCTTCGCAGGAGCGTCGCCCTCCCCCGCTAATCCGCTAATCCGCTAATGATTTTACAGGTCCCTGAACCGGACAATCTCCGTTACTGAAATGGTCAGCCCTCGAAGGATAGGGAGCTATCGAACGAAGATTCCCGGAGTTCGAGGGTGTTGTACGCATTCTGAATCGCGCAAGCGTCGACGTTCTGTTGAAGCTGGGCTGCGACCGATTCTCGTTGCAGGTTCATGCTGCCGAGCGAACGATCCTCCATAACAATCAACTCTTGCAATAGTTGGTCGCAACGAGCCACCATATCTTGGCACGCTTTTCTCCGGGCTGGAGTAGCCCACGAACGTTGCTCAGGATCTTCCTGCTGAAAGCCAGCGAGCCTCGATTGAACACCTCCGAGGGCTCCCATCAATTCTTGTTTCCGCGAAAGAAGGGACATCAATGCCGACATATCGTGCTGGGCCACCAGATCGGTTTGGACCAGAGACATGGCTTGCATCTCTGTCAAAAGGTGCAATTTGGACTCAATCAGTACAAAGAGCGATTCGGTCGAGAGTTCGCTTGAACGTATGGAGTCTAGGCTCATTTTGGTTCTTGAAGTCTGAGGAATGTACGGTTGGTTGTTGGAAATACCAAAAAACGCTGCGAAAGCCAAGACAGAACCTGTGGAAAGTGGATAGCCCTGCCGGTAGATTGGGCGGCCCGCTACAATAAGCGATCCAAGTGCGGTAAACGCGATGGACGGGAAAACCCAATTTCAAATCTAAACAGGCGATATGGACAGCATAGGAATATGAGCAAAACTCCCCGGGAGGAAAAAAACGAAGGCCAAGCTAGCCAGCCGGTCCGACGAGGGCAAAGTTTTTGGATGGTCGGCCTCATATTGCTAGCAGTCTTCTTGATGCTGTTCTTCCTGCCCGGAATGAGCTCAAGAATCGATTACAGTTTCTTCTTGGAACAGCTAGAAAAGGGGAATTTACAGGAACTCACGGTTTACGAGTCCTATATCCAAGGCAAGTTCATCTTTGCCCCCGAAAAGCCGGTATCCCCCGATTCCAAGGCCAAAGAAGTTCTTGGCGGATCGAGGGAACTGTACAAAAAAGACTTCGATGTGTTCATACCGTCCGGGGCGGCGCAGACGGAACTCCTTGCCAAGCTCAACGCACTGCGAGAAAAGTCGAGCAAGCTAGTGAAGGTCGACCCAGATGATCCGACTGCAGTGGCTGTGCCTCAGGTCCCTTTTAAGTACGATGTCGCACCTGGAGGAACTCTCAGCACGATCATGATGCTGATTTTCCTGTCAATGCTTATTGCAACTATCGTTGGCTTGTACATGTTCTTTCGTCGAAGCCGCGACTCCATGATGGGAGGTGGTTTTCTAACGAGCTTCACGAAGTCGACCGCCAAACGGTTTGAGCCATCGGACCAAAACATCACGTTTGACGACGTGGCCGGACTCGAAGGGGTCAAAGCGGATTTGCAAGAAATCGTGGAATTTCTCAAATCGCCCGAAAAATTTCAAAAACTGGGGGGGCGAGTGCCAAAGGGTGTTTTGCTCAATGGACCTCCCGGAACAGGTAAGACGCTTCTTGCGAGAGCTGTGGCTGGCGAAGCTGGCGTGTCCTTCTTTTCGGTCAACGGCAGCGAATTCATTCAAATGTTCGTCGGGGTTGGAGCTTCGCGTGTTCGAGATTTGTTTGCGACGGCTAAAGAGCAGTCTCCAGCCATCATCTTCATCGACGAAATCGATGCGGTTGGACGGCAGCGCGGGGCTGGACTTGGCGGTGGGCACGACGAACGGGAACAGACCCTCAATCAAATCTTGGGTGAAATGGATGGTTTCTCTCCCACGGATTCCGTCATCATCATGGCGGCAACCAACAGGCCAGACGTTTTGGATCCTGCCTTGCTCCGACCAGGGCGATTCGATCGACTGATTACAGTGGGGCGGCCGACGCTCAAGGGCCGCGAGGCAATCCTAAAAGTTCATGTGCGAGAAGTACCGCTCGCGGAGGATGTGAATCTGCACACGATGGCGGAAGCCACAGTGGGGCTAACCGGGGCTGATCTTCGCAACATTGTAAATGAGGCTGCTCTCTGGGCGGCAAGACATGACAAGACGCGTGTCAGCATGTCCGACTTCGACTACGCCAGGGACAAGGTCTTGATGGGTGCGAAACGCGAAGAGGTCTTAATGCCCGCCGAAAAAGAGAAAACCGCCTATCATGAAGCCGGACACACATTGACGGCTTGGTTTTTACCAGGTGCGCAGCGCGTTCATAAAGTCACGGTGGTCCCGCGCGGCCAGTCACTGGGAAGCACACAAATCCTGCCGAACGAAGACCGAATGAACATGTCGGAGAGCGAAATTCGAGACCAGTTGGTCGTTTTGCTCGCTGGCAGGGCCGCCGAAAAAATCATTTACGACGAAACATCCGTCGGAGCGGAAAATGACTTGGAACGAGCAACCAGCTTGGGCCGGAGAATGGTTTCTCATTGGGGCATGAGCCTGAAGCTTGGTCCGGTGTCCTACAAGCTTTCCGACAGCGATCCATTCCTTGGACGAGAAATCCACCAGCAACGTCAGTTCAGCGAGCGGACACAAGAGACGATCGACTCGGAAGTCGGCGACACGCTGCGAGCGGCTGACCGAAGAGCCGCCGATATGCTTCACTCCAGACGCGAGGAACTGGAGAGGCTCAAGGATGCGTTAATGGAACGAGAAGAGCTCGATGAAAACGAGATAACCGAGTTGATCGGTCCAAGTGTTCACTTAAGACGCCCCTCCTCGTCGGCGCCGACAGCAGTCGTTAGTGCAACCTAGCAAGTATGGCTCGCAAGAAATCCAACAAGGTCCGAATCGAGTTTCGAAAGAAACACCAATCCCAAGCCAGGGATGCGGACCTGACGAGCGATTACGCTTCCGATCGCGAGGATATCGATACCGTTGCTTCCCAACGGGTCAGCGGAAAAGGTGAACAAACCCGTCACCGAACGGTCAAAGGCAATTTGATCGCCAATGGCGGAACGGATGCGCTGGGCCAAATCGACTTGGACGTCAATGCTCAGCGAACACTCAATGGACTTGTTTTAAAAGTGCACGGCGTCGAGTCGATTGTTCAGTTGGCGGATGGCCGCATTTTTCGGTGTGCCGTCCGGCGAGTCCTCAAGAATATGGCCACGGATCAACGGCACGTTCTGGTCGCGGGGGACAAAGTTTCCCTCTTGCCTGAGGGGGAGGCTCAAGGCTGGATCGTTCGGATTGAACCACGGCGATCGACGTTGAGCAGGACCAGCAAGCAACGGCGTCACGTCATGGTGGCCAACGTGGACCAATTGCTCATCGTCACCAGTGCCGCCCAGCCTTCGATCAAGCCGAATTTGATCGATCGCGTTTTAGCCACGGCAGAACAAAATCACCTCGATGCATGCATCTGTATTAACAAGTGTGATTTAATCGATGCGTCGGCACTGCAACCTCTCATTGGTACCTATGCCCAGATGGGGTACCGAGTCGTTATGGTGAGTGCAGCCAAGGGTTGGGGAATCGAACGGCTTCGCGCGATCACTCGCAACCGAAGCAGCGTGGTTGTTGGGCAGAGCGGGGTTGGGAAATCCTCAATTTTGAACGCGTTGGATACCGGACTCAAGCAGAGGGTTCAAGCCGTGAGTCTTGAAAACCAAAAGGGGAAACACACGACGACTACCGCCGAGGTCTTTCCACTCAGCTATGGTGGATCGATGATTGACACACCGGGCGTGCGGCAATTCCAACTTTGGGATATTGTGCCAAGCGAAATGTCTGGGCTGTTTCGAGATATCCGACCTTTTGCATCGAACTGCCGATATCCCAATTGCACACACATTCACGAAAACTTATGCGCGGTCAAAGATGCAGTTGCCGATGGCCGTCTGGATGCTCGACGATACGATAGTTATTGCCAAATGGTCGAAAGCCCAGGCGATGCCGTACGTGAGGATTTTGAAGATGTTTAAACTTCCTAAATCAGATGGCATTTCATGCACTAGCCTTTGGACGCGAGCGAAATGACACGCACGTACGGTTGTTGAACACAAAAAGGATAATCAAGTGAGTAAGGCGACATCCATTCTATTCGCTTTCGCAATGGTTCTCAACTTTGCCATCGGTCAGGAGGCGATCGTCGATCAAAAAGCATCGAAACCAAAGGAGCCTGAACTCGCTTCCGAACTGATCTCCATGGGCGAAGAGGACCAAAAGTTTCGAACGATCCTGCAGGCAGCAATGGTCAAAGCGTCTTCCTCGCCAGGACCCGAGCAAGCGAAAGACCTGCCGGAATTAATCGAGAAGCAAGCGGAAATCGATCGTAAGAATCTTGCAAGATTGGAGAAAGTAATTCAACAATACGGTTGGCCCGGCAAGAGTTTAGTAGGGGACCAAGCCAGCGTCGCTGCGTTCCTCATTTTGCAGCACAGCGAACAATCGACGCAAGAGAAATACCTTGAAATGTTTAAGCAAGCGGCCAAGAGCGGTGAGGCAAGGAAAGCGGATGCCGCCATGCTTGAGGATCGAGTGCTGATGCGTCAAGGCAAAAAGCAAATCTACGGAACCCAATTGCAATCCAATGCTGCATCGAATGGAAAGCTGTTCGTTTTTCCGATTGAGGATGAACTCCATGTCGACCAACGAAGAACTCGTGTCGGATTGCCACCTCTCAGAGATTATTTAAAACATTTCGGTCTCGAATACGAACCACCAACAAAGTGAAAAACGCTGCGATCCGTTGAAACCAACCTGTTGGGCTGATTGTCGCGAGGCCTGCTTCCGGCTACACTGCTTTAGCAAATCTGTACCCCCTTTTTGAGGCTGTGCTGGAAAAAAACCAGTGCAGCGGAGCATTTCATGAGTGCCACGATCGGTTCTCCCAAGGTTGACGCCTCACCCGCCAAGCTAACTATTGGCGGTAAAGAAATTGAATTGCCGATACTCGTAGGAACGGAGAACGACCGTGCGATCGACATATCCAAGTTGCTCAAAGACACGGGGCACACGACCATCGACGACGGCTTTGCGAATACGGCCGCTGCGTCCAGCTCCATTACGTACCTGGACGGTGATCGAGGCATCCTCCGATATCGCGGCTATCCGATCGAGGAACTAGCGGAACACTGCGATTTTTTGGAAACCAGCTATTTGATCATCTACGGTGAACTGCCAACGCTCGAGCAGTTGGAGCAGTTCAAGGAATCGATTGAAAAGCACACGATGCTTCACGAGGACATGCGTTCCTTTTACAATGGGTTTCCGAGAGACGCTCATCCGATGGCCATTCTATCGAGTGTTGTGGGAGCGCTATCGACCTTCTATCAAGACTCGCTCGATCCGCACGACCCTGAGGAAGTGGAGGTGTCCGTTCATCGGCTCATTGCCAAGCTGCCTACCATCGCAGCTTACAGCTACAAAAAAGCCTTTGGCCAGCCATTTATCTACCCCGACAACAGCCTGGACTATTGCCAGAATTTCTTAAGTATGATGTTCGCATTGCCAAGCGAACGCTACCAGCCGGATCCGGACTTCGTTCGAGCACTCAATCTATTGTTGATAGTTCATGCGGATCACGAGCAGAACTGCAGCACTTCGACGGTTCGCTTGGTCGGGTCATCCAATGCTAATTTATTCGCATGCATTTCGGCAGGCATCTGTGCGCTCTGGGGACCGCTCCACGGCGGTGCCAACGAGGCGTGTGTGAACATGCTCAAGCAAATCGCAGACGATGGCGGCAATGTGAAAAAATACGTTGACATGGCCAAAGACAAAACGAGCAATTTCCGCCTGATGGGCTTCGGTCACCGTGTTTACAAGAACTACGATCCTCGAGCTAAGATCATCAAGTCGGCGTGCGATGTGCTGCTCAATAAATTAAACCTGAACGATCCTTTGTTTGAGGTCGCTCAAGAACTCGAAGCGGTCGCGCTGCGCGATCCTTATTTCGTCGAACGCAAACTGTATCCAAACGTCGACTTCTATTCAGGTGTCATTTACCGAGCCATGGGCATCCCTATTCAAATGTTCACGGTCTTGTTTGCCATCGGACGATTGCCGGGATGGATCGCACATTGGATCGAAATGCAGAACTCTCCGTTGACTCGTATAGGTCGTCCGCGCCAGGTGTACACCGGACATCTAAAACGCGATATCGTCCCCATTGAGAATCGTTAGTATGAGAGAATAAATGTCGTTTCCATCCAGTACGGCGTTGCCAAACGCTTCGACGGCTACCGGCGAAGAACCACCAGCTGATCAGAAAATCACGATCAAGCTAGACCGGCCCATCGCAGAATTGTCGTGGATCCAAAAGTCGTTACTGTTTGCGGAGCTTTCGAGACTCGCCTACGCTGCCCCAGAATTGGTGGAGAGCATCGTTTACGAAGCGGGAATCGACCAGTGTTTGTTTATCGCTCGCGACGGAGCTGAAGCTTATGTATTGGGCAATCGATTCGATTGCATGATCGTATGCCGTGGCACCGAACCAAACCAGTGGAACGACATCAAGGCTGACGCAAACGCATGGACAGTTGCATTCGAAGTTGGACGGGTACATAGTGGATTCCACTCGGAAGTGAATGAGCTTTGGCCCCTGCTGGAACAGCAAGTGAAAGAAAATCAGCGTCCGATGTGGTTCGCCGGCCATTCGCTGGGAGGTGCCATGGCGGCGGTATGTGCGGTTCGGTGCAAAATTTCGCCCATCCCGTCGAACCCGCAAGCTATTTTTTCTTACGGAGCGCCGCGCGTGGGTAATCGTGCCTACACTTCTTTCTTGAAGGTAAAGCACTATCGCTGGGTCAATAACAACGATATTGTCGCTCGCATTCCGCCGCGTTGGCTTGGCTACCGACATATGGGTCAGGAGATCTACCTCAATCGACGTGGCCGGATCAGCAACTTGCGATCCTGGTTTCGCGTGCGAGACCGATTTCTGGGCTTGCTCGCATCCCTTAGGCTTTGGAAGCTGGACTACTTCAGTGACCATTCCATGGTAGATTATATCGCTCACATTCGCGATTACTACCGTGATGAACAAGCTGGCAAGCCCGTTCGGACGCCGAAACACATTCCTGCAGAATAAGCGATTTAATGACTACTGAGATTGTTGTCGTTTTTGTGATCGGCTAGCTGTTTGATCATCGGTTCCGCAGCGGGTGTGGCCGCCATGGGGCTCGAGAGGATTGATTTCATGTGGTATGCTCGCCGGATTGCTCCGCTGGCCCTGGTCGGATATCTAGCGGGTATGGCGATTTATTTCCTGCAGCAAATGATCCTCGGATAACGAACTTAGTCATGGCAAATCCTACGCTTGAAGCGATTGAACTTCGCAAAGTCTATCCAACTCTGACGGAGGAAATTGTCGTGCTTGAGAGCGTTTCGTTTTCCATGCAAGCGGGCGAAAACTTGGCCATCGTCGGCCCCAGTGGATCAGGCAAATCGACGTTGTTGCAAATCCTTGGGACCCTGGACGCGCCCACCAGCGGTACCGTGCGCATCGGAGGTCAAGATCCCTATCAGCTTAACGAAAATCAACAAGCACGTTTCCGAAACGAACGCATTGGATTCATCTTCCAAGACCATCACTTGCTGCCGCAGTGGAACGTCTTGGAAAACACACTGTTGCCTGCACTAGCGACAGGCAAGCCCACGTTAGAAATTCGCAATCGCGCGATTGCGTTGCTCGAACGCGTTGGCCTAAAGCATCGATTGACTCATTTGCCGAGTCAACTTTCGGGCGGTGAACGAGAACGGGTGGCGGTTGCACGTGCGTTGGTCCTCAGGCCAATGATTGTTTTAGCGGACGAGCCGACTGGGAATTTGGACCAGCAATCTGCCGAGAACGTGGCCAGATTATTGTTAGAAGTGCCAAAAGAAGAAAACACCGTGCTCATTGTCGTGACGCATTCGTCGTCGTTGGCAGCTCAAATGCAAAAACGCTACGAACTCAAGAATCGACAACTGACGCAAGTTGCCTAGATGCAAAATTTTCAGGTTAATACAGCTTAGGACGTTGAAATAAACGTTGACACTGTTTTATACTTTGTCTTACCGTAACGAGCCCAATTCCAAACCGCGACCAAGGGTGCGAGCGTCTCTCCTGTTACTTTCACCTAGCCAGCTTCGTACTCTAATCTTGCTCAAATAGGAACCAGTCATGGCCAAAGACGAATCCGGAATTTCCGCGATTAGTGAAGAATCGATCGGCTATTTGGAGGATGTCAAGAAGGGCAAACCGCGCAAGTTCGCTATGATCTGCAAGGGAACTTCTGTCATCAGCTTGGTGGTCTATAAAAAGGGCAATGTCGAGAAGCACAAAAAGGAAGCCAAGCAGTCTGGGAAAGGCCAGTTTTATTTCGGCGTTGTCGATGGCAAAGGGCTTGATATTCGATTCGTGCTCGCTCGTACCGATGGGTTTGAAAGTGCACCGGTGAAATCGACTTCGCTGAAGGGTTTCCTCGACGAATCCGCCGAGCTGAAATGCAGACCGTATTTCGAAATCGTGGATGCGTCGCCGCTGGTGCTGGACGAAGAAGATCCACTGGTCGCCCGATTTCTCAAATTGCAGGAGCCCGCGCTCCAGGCTTGCGAGGCACATCCCGACCGTGCAGCGGAAATCAATGCCCTATGCCTCCAAATTGGTGGTCACTTGGACCAGGAACAGCCGGACCAAGCCACGCCAAAACTTGATGAATTGGAGTCGCTCCTTGGCGGCTTGGGCGGTGCCAAGAAACCAACATCGTCCGTCGATGATTCCGGTCTCGAAGCCAAGCTCGTAGGAGTTCTGAAGGCCCTCAAACCGTTGCTCGACAAAGCGATCGAGCTGCATCCGAATCGCAAGGCCGAATTGATCGCGTCGGTCATGAACGTTCGCGACGAGATCAAGAACAAGCAATACGGTCTAGCTCAAACCGATGTCACGGCCCTGGGGCAACTGCTGAACTCCCTAGTCGGCGCAACGGAAACGACATCCAATACCTCAGCCATGTTCAACGAGCGGCTCAAGGCGCTGTTGCCAGCGATTAAAGCGGCCATCGGCACGCCAATAGGCGACCAAGCCAAATCAATCGTTAGTGAGGCCGCGGGGTTTGCAGGCAAGAAAGATTTCGCTCGGGCGAACCAGTTGTTGGATCAAGTCCAGGAACTGTTAAACAAGGGCAAATCAACGGATGCGGCTGAAGCTCCACAGGCTGCGACCGAAACCCAAAAGGGAGCGACCGAACCGGCCGCCGACATGAAGCACCAAGAGCGTTTCGAAGCCGCGAAAATGCGGATCGAGCCAAAGCTCCAAGAAGCCTGCCAGGCCAAGCCTGAGAAGAACGACGCCCTGTTGAAGATCTGGAATTTCGCGCTAGATCAGGCCCTAGATGGAAATCTTACGTCGGCGAATGCCGCGATGGAAAAACTGGAAACGGCAATCACCAAACTAATGGAAGCCGCACAGCCTCCATCGGGCGAAACCCAACTGCCTGCACCCTCGGGTTCTGCCCCCGTCTCGAATGTGGCCCTACAGCAAAGCCTGCTAGCCTGGGACGCTGCCAGAAAACAGATGGAGGCCGAACTTCAAACTTTTGAACAACAGATTCTTGGGTTGTTTAGTGATGATCTTCGGCTTCCGGTGGTCAAACAAAACATTCGCAAACTCGACGTTGTCCTGGGGGACTATGCGGAAGAGTTGCGAGATCGGCTCGACGATGCGTACAATGCTCCGGTAGAATATAAGCCGGGACTATGCGCCGAAGCGTCAGTCGTTCTCAATCGCTACCGCGCCTACCTAAACACGGATCCATTCATCAAAGCCGTTGCTCGCAATCGAGTCAAGCCGATCGATATCGAAGGTGTACTGGGTAAGACTCTGGATGCGGTCGCCAAAAACCTAGGTGGCTAGCACCAACGCCAATCGACTGCAACATGCAAACTATTTCAACGAGGACCCGGTCATGTCGAATGTAAGTGAAAAAGAGGAAATTGTAGAGTTGTTCGAACTGCCGGTTCAAAACCAGGTTGCCATAGCCCAGGGAGAATCGATTGATCCGGTAGCCTCATACAAGGAAGTAAAAGATCGATTTGATAAAGCCAAGGAGCGATTGCTGAAAGCATGTCGTAAATTAGCGCTTGGAATCGATAAGCCTTTCGACTTCCCAATGTACTCCCCCAAAGCCCCCGAGACACTTTGGAACGTTGAACGGTATTTCCCTGGATTAAATAAAACGGAGGAACTGAAGGGCAAGGACGCCAGAAAATACCGACTTACTCTAGAAACAGCCAACTTGAACGTCAACAAATTGGAGGTTTTGGCTGAGGAGGCGGAGGGCCAAAAAAAGAAGCAAGTCGACTTGGTTCGAAGCCAATTGAGCAAGGACGTCGATGAACAGACGATTACCGTCGAGAGCCTCACTTCAACTGAGAAAGGAGCCTCCGAGTCGCATGCCAATTTAAAGGTACCTGCGCTGACGCAGAAAGTAAAAGTTCCTAGCCCGATGGGAAAAAATAAATTTGATAACGTCACGCTGACGTTTAATCAAAAGGTAGTCAAAGATAACCTTGTCTTTGCAAAATCGAAAGCAACAGAACTAGGTTTGAAAAAGAATAAAACTCCGCAGGAAGAGCTTGACCTTCAGGGATGGAACTCGGTTCTCGCACAGGAAGTCGAATGCACGCGACTTGCAAAAGTGCTTGAGACAGCAACCAAGAACAAGACTGACGCGGAAGAGCAACTCAAACTAAAGAAAGAGGCTCTCAACACATTTTCCCAGGGCCAAAAAAAGCGACTCAAAGATTATACGGACCTGCACGGCGTCGTCAAAAAGTCCATCGACTTGCTCGTCGCGAGCGGAACCTGTTTCGATGAGGATCATTCGTCGTTTCTTAGCATGTTGAGCGACATTGATTTGGACACTAGAAAAGACGAGACGTTTGAGTATGGAGTTCATCAATTGAAGGAACTCCAAGAAACCGTGAACAAAGCGGCCGTGGAACTTCAAAAGAAAGTAGTTATCGAGGCGAAAGATACGGAAATTGAACTCGCGGAGGTCAAAGATCCCGAGGACTTGGCTGGTGACCCAGTGCGTAAACAGCGTGTCGACTTAGCCCGCGAGGTGATTGCCAAACGCTTGCGCGAGCCCTTGGTAGGTACCGAAGTTGTAGCGGCCCGTAAGGAAATTCCAGGCTTCAAGTTGGTCGTCCAGGAAGTGGACGAGCAATTGAAACAACGCCCCGATCAAGTCATCCAGTGTGCACGGGTTAAACTTGTTTATGGCGAACCGCTCTCAAAAATAATCGCTACTACCACGGGGGATGGAGTGCTATCGTACTTTGACAAGGACAACACGGTATTGGAAATGCATGCCGTATTGAATGCCCCTGGCGACAAAGTCTGGATCGTCGCTGGTCCTACAACCAATTTCAAGACCGCAAGAGTGCAGATGGAGATCGAGGTCGAAAAGGATACGCCAACTATCATCTGGCGCCCGCCTCTTCCAGTTTTGCAAAACCAACAACTTAAAGCGTTTACCTTGGCAAACGCCACAACAAAGACTTCGTTTGGCAAAACGGTAACTCTGTTGCCAGCGCTTACCTTTGTGCCAGCGCTCAACACTCTAATGACCGTTTTGGGCGATGTGACTTTAGAGGCAAGCTTTGCTGGCAATGATAATTTCAAGGCCGCTGGCCCGAAGTCGGTCACCCTAAAGGTAGTGCTAAACGAAGGCGAGTTGGGGAAGGAGGCCATGCTGTCCGGCCGGGCTTGGGTTGGGCCTGAAACCTATAAGGATGAACAACTGCTTAAGGCGTGGAACGAGGATAACACTCCCACCGGTATCAAGGCGCAGTCCCAGAAAGTAATGGGCGACGTCCAAGGTATGACTGGGGACGAGCTTTTCGCCTACATGGATGAATTCATCAATCCGACGGGCGGCACGCCAATCGGCACAAGGACAGAAAAACCGACCGGCCAATTCATCTGGGAGCTGCCAAACGGTATGCAGGTGCGCTACAAGACTTATGGTGATCCTCGTCCGCCTTTAAACGATACGACACCTACGTTTTGCGTTGAAGGCAAGACTTGCGTCGGCCCGTCCCGATACGATACCGATGTGACGTTTAAGGTGACGGCTAGCGGCGAGCCGGGTGCATACGGACCGCGGCAAACGATCGTGCCCCCAGGTATTGTGAACCAAACTACTTACATGGACAGTGCCTGTGCGACGACGCATATCACCACCAAAAGAAAATTGGAGCAGACGATCACATGGACCAACCCACCTGACATCACCGAAGGTCAGCCATTGGGCGAAGCGTCGCTGAAGCCTCAAGCGGACGACCCGACCGCATTGGAATTCTCGGACGCAAGCGGAACCGCGATCACTGAGGAGACGATTTTGCCAGCAGGCAAGGAACAAGTCCTTCGGGTTAAAGGCAAGCTGACGAACCGATTTCTCGCGAGCGCAAGTTTTATCGAGGTCAAAATCAACGTCAAAAAGGTCCAAAAAGTCACCTGGGACCCGCCGAAGGAGATTGATGCTGGCACAGAGCTTGGAGACATTGTCCTGAACGCCACCACGACTAGCGGAGTCAAACCGAATTACTATCATGGCAGTCTGTTGTTGACTGAGACAACAGTGCTTAAGCCTGACACATACGAATTAAAAGCGATCGCACCGGCCACCGATCTGTACCTGGAATCCGAACCTGTGCCAGCCACCATCACTGTGAAAGCTTTGGTCCAAAAGGTCACTTGGAACCCGCCGACGGAGATTGACGCTGGCACGGAACTCGGAGGCATTGTCCTAAACGCCACCACGACCAGCGGAGTCAAACCGAACTACTATCACGGCAGTCAGTTGTTGACTGAGACAACAGTGCTTGAGGCCGACAAAGATGCCGACAAAGAATACGAATTAAAAGCAATCGCACCGGCCACGGACCTATACCTTGAATCCGAACCCGTGACTGTCACAATTACCGTGAAAGCGAAAGAGGAAATGTAATGATCCCAGCGATGGACGACCTGTTGGCAGAAGGCGTGTTGACCTTCACACCACTGTCTGGAACGATTGATGTGGAAAGCGTAGCCGCGGCTATCACTGGCATCGGCTTTGCGTATCGAGACGAAATAGCACCTTCCGCATTCGCGATCTTTTCGGAGGAAGACGCTCGCGACGCCTGCAAGGCTGCGCGCCGTGCTGATCCCTCGAGCACCTTTCCCTATGTGCTGTTGGTAACTGTCCGCCCTGATGTTGTGATCGTTTACCCAGCAGTAGCCAATCCCGAATTGCGGACCCTTTCGATGCAATTAATCGAATGGTTGAGAGGCACGTATGCATGCCGGATCGAGAACGAATTCGGCACCGACATGTCCGAACCGCGTCCGCCAAAGGAGGAATCACCAATGGAAGAATTGCCAGAGAACACAGAGCCAGTAGCATAAGCAACCGAACTTCAACGCAGCCCGCGAAGGGATGCGATTAGTGAATGGGCAGTCCGGCGATGGGCTACACGGATGACGGTCGCCATAGGGAATCGTCCCTTTGCCAATGTAGTCTGCCGCTTGCCTTAACGCGCTCCGGGTGGAAGATGTTCGAGGAGATATCGAATGATCAGCTTTCTGACGTGAACCAACGTCCCGCTGCCTTCACGCAGACCGTGGTCCCGATTGGGATAGACCATGTAATCAAACGGCTTACCGAGTTCGATCAGCCGATCTATCAGCCCTTCGATAATCTGAATGTGGGTATTCGTTTCGCCCGATCCCGTGATGATCAGCAGTTTGCCTTTTAGTCCTTCCGCATAGTTGATTGCAGCCGCCCGTTCATATCCTTCGGGATTCACCTCACGCGTTTGCATGAAGATTTCCTGGAACCAAGCGTTATACAGATGCGGCTGCGGTTTGGGTACAACCGCGATGCCCACATGATACGAATCTGGCTTGCGAAACATGGCGTTGAGCGTGTTCGATCCGCCACCGCTCCAACCCCAAATTCCAACTCGAGATAGATCCACATAGGGACGCATCCTACCCAACTCCTTGAGTCCCGCCTCTTGCTCCTCGGTGGATAGCGGTCCCAAACTGCCGAAAATCGATCGCCGCCATGCAGCCCCCTTCGGTGCGGGAGTTCCTCGGTTGTCGATCGACACCACCAGATATCCCAGATCCGCGACGACACGATGAAAGTCGATCTGAGATGCGCCCCATTCATCCAATACAGTCTGCGCGTGAGGCTCGCCATAAACGTAAATGAAAACAGGGTACTTCTTCGACGCGTCAAAGTCCTTCGGCTTGATCATCCATGCGTCCATGGTAATGCCGTTGCCAATATCGAGTTGCAGGAACTCCGTCGGGTGAGACAGGATGTCTTTCGTTTTCTCGCGGATTTTGCTGTTGTCTTCGAGTATTCGAACAACGCGATGCCCCGACAGCTCGACGAGCTCAACGCGAGGCGGCGAATCCAGTGTTGAATACGTATGAAAGGCCCACTTCGCATCGGGCGAGAACTCGTAGCTATGCGTGCCGGGCTGGTCCTTTGGAGTGACGCGATCCAACTTACCTGATCCATCGAGTGGCACACGGTGCAGATATTTCTGAGTTCCATTCACGGGCGAGGCGTAGAAATAATACCAGCCGCCGTCTTCATTAATCGCCGCGCGATCAATGATGTCGTACTCGCCGGGAGTCAGTAACGAAAGCTCCTTGCCTTCGCGCGACCAGAGGAACGCATGTCGCCAGCCATCCTTCTCACTCACCACAACGAATGCTTGGCCGTCTCGAATCCACGTCAGCCCGGAGTTCTTTCCCTGGCTCGACTCCGCCCATGCCTCGTTCGTTTCGCGAAAAATCTGCTTCACGTCGCCATTCGTCTTCGCAAGCAAAAACTCACGTTGATTGCGGAATCGGCTCAGTTTTTCGACGAGCACTTCTTCCGAGTTTCTCGCCCAATCGACTTGTCCTAGATAAAAACCTTCGTCCGGTGATTCAATGGACAACCACTGCAGGTTGTGTCCATTGGCATCCACCACTCCGACGCGACGCTTCTCGAGGGCTTCGCCGACCCTCGCAAACCTGTTATTCTGCACCCGCGGATACGACGGATCATCAGGCACCAAAACCGGTCGCTGTCGCACGTGGGTGGCATCCGTCTCAACAAAAACAACGCGACTCCCATCGGGGCTCCAAATCGGGTTGTGATACGAAATGTCTCGTTCGGCGGGATGTTGCGTCAACGGAACTCGCTCCCCGCTGACCAGATTTCGCACGAAGAGATTGCGATCTTGAAACTCCAGCACCCGCGTGCCGTCCGGCGAAAGAAGCGGACCACGCTCCGATTTTTTCCCGGCATCCGACTTCGGTTCGGTACGTTCATCCGTGCGAACACTGTAAGTGGTTCTGCTCCCCTTGTCCGTTTTTGGATCGCGTTCCTGAACCGTGTATCCGGAACTGTCTGGCAACCATTCCGCCTGAAATTTTTGAGGACGAAAATCTCCGCGTTCGTAGATCGCTTTCAGTCGGGACTCTGTTTCTTGTTGCCCCGATGAATCCCGAGAAGTTTGGGCTTGGACATGGCAAACTCCCATCGCCAGAGAAGCCAGGATCGCTACGGAAGCGTTAACCACTTTTGGATATTGAATCATTCTGTTTTCTGTTTTCCCGTGCTCGTAAAAGGGATTGGCCAAGGCATCGAGTCGAAGCGATCGACCGATAATCTCATCGTAATGCCTTGCGATCGGCATTGCACATGTTGGGCCGACGATCCTCAGCATGCAGCGAAGTGCACGTGAAGCATAATGAATTGTCGGTAGCTGTCCATTGTACGAAATGGTCAGTCATTTGTTGGGGTCAGACCCAATGCCGTTGCGCCTTTTGGGCCAATAACGGTATTGTCACATGCGTGTTCCCTGTGTTTTCGTTGGTTTTGCTATGATTATTTATGCAACTTGAATCAACTGGTTTTCTAACGCTTCAAGCAGTTC
>JANMLD010000491.1:0-38448 GCA_031372345.1 Pirellula sp. | reverse complement strand
GAACTGCTTGAAGCGTTAGAAAACCAGTTGATTCAAGTTGCATAAATAATCATAGCAAAACCAACGAAAACACAGGGAACACGCATGTGACAATACCGTTATTGGCCCAAAAGGCGCAACGGCATTGGGTCTGACCCCAACGAACCCCACCAACGAACCCCAATGGATCAACGAACAATGAGGAGTTCCGAATCGGTTCTCAGTAAAATATGTTCATTATCAGCTGCAATCGTTGCACGCACAGCCCGACCTGTTTCAACGGATCCTAACTTTTGAAACTCGCGGCTGGCCGCAAGGATGTTCACAACTCCGTCTTGGGAAACGTTGACCAGCTTGTTACCCAGTACAACCGGAGAACTCGAATAGTCGCCACCGATTCGATTGCTCCAAAGCGTGTTGCCTGTCGCCAATTCGATGCAAGTGACCATCCCACTTTTATCGCTCCACAAAAACAACAAGCCGTCGGCGGATACTGGAGTTGGGACATAGGGAGACAAGCTTGGTTTGATGTCCAGTGGAAGTTCTTTCTTTAAGTCAATATTATAAGCGACGGTGCGATTATCTCCGCCTCCGCCATTGCCCTGCGTGCCAATGAGAATGTTCCCGAGTAGAAGAGACGATGAGCAGACACGCAGTTTGAAACAATCATGCGACCACGTTAGAGAACCGTTGGTTGCATCCAATGCAAACATGCCTTGCCCGGTGGTGCTGCAAACCAATTCGGTTTGCGACCCAACCCTTCGAATGCAGGGCACACCGTAGCAAACCATCTTGGTAGGTAGGGCTGTTTGCCAAACAGTTTTGCCCGACTTGCAATCCATTGCGATCATACTATCTTCGCCAGGCTCAACACCGGCTGGCAGTTCCATTGCGTCTTGAGAATTGAGCAAAATGAGTTTCCCATCGACCAACATTGGGGAGGTTCCGAACCCGTGCTGGGAAACATAGCGTCCGAGACTTCGAGACCAAATCTCGTCCCCGGATAATGTCAGGGCTTTGACAACAACATTTTCCGGATCCGCCCAAGCGACGTAAACGCGCTGGCCGTCGGTACAGGGAGTGGACGAGGCGTAGGAACTGAACTTATGCAACTTATGCGTCACGGATGGATACGACTTGCTCCACGCAATCGCATTTTTTGCGACGTCGATAGCTACGACGTGCCGTGTAGCGTTTTCTGAATCTGCTGACAGCAGAAATGCTAGACCACCGGTCAAGACGGGCGAACCGTGACCGCTACCGGGTAACGCGACCGATTTGACTTGGGACTCTTTCCAAGGAATTTGAACTTGGCATTTCGCCAAAACCCCCATGCCATTTTCGCCTCGAAAACGGTCCCATTTTCCGTCCGTAGGTGACGGATCAGCCCCCAAAACAATGGTGCAGAAGGCCGATGCGAGGAGGAAGCAATGGAATGGAAACGTAACAGCTGGACGCCAAAAACGCAGGATTTTGTTCATGGATAACGCGGGGGGTTGGCAATGGTAGGCAATGACAGAGGTCCATTGTAGCAACAACCTCTTCACCCGGACACAAATTCCCCACCAGGCAGCTTCATTTGCGAATTGGGGCCGGTACCGACTTGATGGCCGTTTGGTTTGGCACCGACGGGCTTGGTTTGCTAAGAATTTCCTTGGTCCTGCCTTGGTAGAGAGCCACTGCTCTGGTTGCGTGCCCCCGTGGTCCAATCGGCCATTTGTTTTCGCGTTTGTCGTAGATCTTGGTAAGCAAGAAATCGATTGCCCTTCCCACGCGTGGGTTCTTTAGCTCATCGTCCGACAATGTGTACATCAACCACTCCAACATGTGGCCAGATGTTTGAACTTTTCGTTCGTCGTTGGGTTCATTTGCCCGTCCTTCGTACCAGCTCGTACTGAAGCTGCCATCTGGATTCTGCAACTGCCAAGTGTATTCCACGTAGTCGCGAACAAACTTGGCCGCTCTGGCATACTGACCGTTTATGGGTTGCCCTTGCAATTGGCGCTGTCTGACCGAGAAGGAGAATCCCATTAGCCGATGTACACCCCCGCAGGCGGCGCCGATTATGGGTTGAGCCATTTCTTCTTGGATCAGTTTGGAGATCGTCCAGACTTTTCCATCATTGGCACGCCACTGCTTATTCGAATCCAAGTAATAAGACAATCCAATCAGCTTGAAAGTCAACTCCGATTTCTCTTTGCAAGTAGCCATCTCGTAACGGACCAAGTCCTCGACTTTGAATTTCGCCGAACCGATCTGGATCGGATAATTTAGCGGCACGTTGGATTGAGCGAGAATCGCTAGGAATTGGCCTTCGTGTCCTTGCACGCCGCCGCCAACATTTGGCGTGAAGCCTATGCCATTCGGCGTGAAAATGCGCTGCGTTCTGCACGTGCCGTTGTGACACATCCAACCGATTGCATTGACACGACCTTGCCCATGAATCACTTCGTACTCGTTGCCAAATGCCAGCAAAGCATGCATCACAGCCCAAGGTGAACGGGCGGAAGTCGATTCGGGATTGTCAAGATAAAATGCCAAGCAGGCCTCAGTCCGGGAAAGTCGCTTGGCAAGGACTGGGTCCAATGGTTTGGATTGAACGATGGGGGCGACTTTGATTCCCTCGTTCGACGGGTCTTCGATACGGATTTCTCGCCGTTTTGAAACGGGTGTCGCGGCAACGAGTGCATCGATGCCTTGTTGATCTCGATCGCTATTTCCACCGCTGCGTGCATCCAGTTGCGGCTCTTCTTGATCTCGCTGCGAATCCACATCGCGATTTTGCGTGGGCTTGGGCGTTCCAAGATTCTTAACAATTGTTTTTGCCGTCTCCGGTTCATCGTCGAAGGGTATTCGGACGTTGCGCGGCGTGGGTTTTCGCGGAGCTTCGTCCAGTTGTTCCTTTTCTAGTGCATCGTGCGCATCGCTTGCCTCGCTGTTCACGTCTGGAGTCGTAGCCAAGGGAAGCTCTTCGAGCCGGTTCATTCTCGGTGGTTCGCTCATAGCGATTGTGACCGAATTCTCAACCGACCCTTCATTCGTTTCCATGAACTCTTCTTCGACCGTTTCATCCGGGAAGAAGTTGGTGGTCGGGCCTGCCATCCACCAGAAAAACGGGGAGACGTGCGACATGCTCGCGGTCGCGATCTTAAGTGCAAGAGCGGAAGCACGCTGCAGTTCGTCAGTTTCCTCAACCTGGAACAGAGGCGCGTCGGCTTCAACGGATCTGACTAGAACCGTATTTGGGGATCCTAGGACGAGAATGCTATCTTCTTTGGGAATGGAGTTCGCGTCGCCAATTCGCAGTCCGTTCGGCCTAGGTTCAGACACCGGCTCCTGCTGGCAAAACGCGGAATTGCTACCAATGATGACGATGCCGAATGAAAGCAAAATGAAACAGGAAAATTTTTGTCGACGAAACCGCAACTGCATAGTTCCTAGGCACCAATCTTACGCGTATCGTTTTCAAGGAATCGACAACCAAGTTTGCTATCGGCGTGACAGGTAAGGCCGATACAGTCATAAAAATCGGAATATTTCAACAGAGTCGCAGGTCTCTCCCTTACGCCTTGGGTTATGATCGGTTGGCAGGTGTGATTGCCATCAAGCTATCGTGTGAAGGGCAAGTAGGGCTGCACCGCTTGGTAGAGAGTGGGTGCTTTTGGCTCAACATTTTCCCCGTTGAGATATCGCTTCCACATGGCAACATCGCCTTTGAAATCTTTGCCGGTAAAATCTCGCAACGCTAGAGATGCCGAGTATTGCAGAGCAGGCTTGTTATTGTTTAGCTGTTTCGTCAAGAACTGCTTCACCTCTTCAGTTTTGTGAGGGCCAAGTGACTCGACTGCGGCCAAGCGAACGCTTTCGTTTGAGTCCGACGTTGCCATAGCCAAGAGGGTCTGCGTTGTTTCGGGGGTCACTTGGTCACGCAGTGCTCTGGAGACAGCCAATCGCACTTTATCATTTTTGTCTTGCGACAGTTTCATAATCGACTCGGTGGCACCAGGTTGATTCATCGCCTGGGAAAGAGCAAGAACAGCCTCACGCCGAATATCCGGACTCGTCTCCGTTTCCACCATTGAGCTAATCAAATTAACCTTTTCGGCCCGTTCTTCTTGCGGCATTTTGGGGAATCGTCGTCCAATCAGTCGCAAATCGTCGACGCGGTCGTAGGACACAGGACCGCGTTCTCGGTCCTTTTTCCACTGGCTCTGAATGACCGGATTTAGTTTTTTAAGTTCGTACAAGGGTCCATCCACACATCCAACGATTGCTGAAAGTGCAAAGGGAATGAGGTAGTGACTCATTCGAGCCGATTGTGTGAGCGTTTGTTTTTCGTCCACGGAATCCATCCCTGGCCATTGATTTCGAGATTGCACGCGTGGGACGATACCAAACACAATGGGGCAATATCCAGATCAATTCCAGCTGAAATTCGGCTAAAGCTTGGTTCCATCATTGGATTGCCGATAGACCAGCGATTAATTGTGTTATCCAGTCGATCTTTACAGAAGTCGCGTTCGCCGAAATCTGGAAACACGCCTAAAACTCCCGATCGTCCTCGTCTTCATCGTCTTCGTCATCTCCCAACGCTTCATTTTCCGGAAATCGTGGGCCTTGAAACGCGATGCCAGGACGATCGTGCAGCGTTTCGTCGGAACCATCGATATCGACGAGGATTCCTTCGAGAGGGTAGCATTTGGCTTGCCATTTCAATGCGACCTCCTCAGCTTCCGCGGAATCGCGGGCTAAAACCCCCCATTGTCCAATATAGGTTTGCCAATCGGCTTGATCGGGCAAGCAACCCTCCGATTCCGCCCAATCCGAGTTGAGCGGCTGTGAAATGTAGCATTGGTACAAGTACAGATCGCAAGGCTTCTCATTGGCTCGCACTTGCTCGAAGTAGCTTTCTGTAGCAATTCCGGCCACCAGCATTTTCTGCTCGACTTGCAATTGCAAAGCCCGTTCATCGGGGCACATCTTTGCAGCGGTGATCAGTCTTTCAAAGGCACCGGAAACGCCACTTAACGTCAAATCGTTGATCTTCGATAGGGGCCGCGAGATCGCCAACTTAATGTATTTGGCTGCTTCCTGCGATTGCCCAAGTTGAGCGTGAGCGGCTGCTCGAACCGAATCCACATGCAGTCCACTCGATTGAAACAAGGTCACTTCGCGATCGATGGCCTCCAACGCTTCTTGCGGTCGTTTGAGCTCAAGCAACCCAGAACTCAAGTAGTAGTTTGTCCAAGGGCCGGGTGCATGGCGTTCGTGCAATTTCTGGAGGAAGCTGACTTGCAACTCATGCTGGGTCAATGCATGGGCTTTGAGCGCCGCTTCGAAAAGAAGTTCGCCTGAGTCCCCGCCCTCGCGAATGCAAAGGTCGAGGACGTACAATGCGTCCTGCAATCGATCGGTTTCTGAGTAGATTCTTGAAAGTGCTAGAGCGGCATCATCTCGCGTACGATCCAATTTAAAGGCGCGTGCGTAACACCGTTCCGCTTCGCCGTTGTTCCCTATGTATTCGAACACTTCTGCGGCTCGGAAGTTGTTGTTGACTCCCGTCGCCTCCATTTGCAACGATTTTCGAACCAACTGCTCTAGGCGATCATTGCTGATGGAGGTGGGGGGTAAATCTCTTTCTCTTAAAGGCCCATCCTCATCGAAGCTAGCCAAATCATCAAGCTCATCCAAATCATCGAGATCGTCGAGATCATCCAAGTCATCCAAGTCATCGAACTCTTCTTTATTCGCATCGAATTCCAATTCCGCAGTCAGGCGATCCAGCATGCTGATTGTCATTCCAAGCCGGGCAAGCAAGGAAATCAAATAGGCGACCTCTTGGTTCGATGAAACCAAAGTATTGGCCCACTGCCAAACCACGGCGCGATCGCAATCGGGAGTCACCAAGAAATTCATCAGGTACATGGCCCGACCGATGTCTTCGGGATGAACAAAATCCTTAATGGGCCGATCCAAGAGTTCGTGGCGAAAGGGTGCCACCTCGACTTTGACCATCGCGTCATTTTCGGCCTGTTTGCCTGCCACATGCATTCGCTCCGTTAGGTCATCCATCCACGGTCCAAGTGGCGTTGCCTCCTTGGTTTCTACCGTTTCGGTCGGTTTTACTTCCATGTCGGTCGCAACCGTGGATGGTTCTGGTTGAGGCAATGTACTGGGCGTACGCGTATTCTTGACCACCGTCCCTAATGGCGTGATGTTGATTGAGTCGTCGAGTATCTGATGGAGTCTACGGATCGCTTGCCAGTCGTTGGCTTTGGTTGCCGCCTCTTCGAATTGCACGCTCAAACGCTTGGCCTTGGGCATGTCGCCTCGCAGTCGAACCAAGGCAACAAGGCGAATCCCAGACTCCAGCCATTTGGTTATGGCCTTGCTCTGTTTCAGTGATTTGTTCCAGGCAAGAATCAACTTCTCGGCTTTGTTCCATTCCTGATTCATGATGTGCCCGAGCGAAGTTAGTAAATCGACATCGAAGTCGTACTCTGGGCACTCCCCACGCGGCGGAAGGTTCTTCAAAAGCGATTTTGTCGTGTCATCCATCGCCCGCCCTTCGATAAGGTCAAGCGTGCAACGCTCGAGCATGACGGCGATTTGAGCGCCTGGGGGATCATTGACACTGGTCGCAAGGGCAAGTTCGGCAGCTTGCTCCAGTTTGGATCTGGCGGAGTCATGTTGACCTTCCAGGATATCCATGGTTGCTAAACGCAGCATGGCGAGCCATCGACGATCGCCCCGTTCTGGGAATTCGTTGTCTTGATTGAGTACTTGCTTGCAATGGTATCGAGCCAGCTCGTAGTCATCGGCAGCGGTATGCGTATCGCAAGCGTATTCTCGGAAGCACTGAATGCACGATAGCTTGCCGATGCGATGGCAGACTTCGATGCCTCCCGTTAGGCATTCCTGCATCCCTTCGGAATTGTATCCATCCAACGCTCCGGTCGCTTCGGCAAGAACTTCGTAAGCGCACGCGCCCATCGAGTAGATCATGTTTTCATATTGATCGAGGTCCAACGAAGGCTCAATTTTTCTTGCTTGTTCTTCGTCTTCAAAAATAGCGATCAGCTCGACCGCTCGCTCGCGGACTTTTTCGAATTCGAGCAGTCGTTGAGACAAAGTCATTTGAAAGAAGGTACCGAAGACATAGAACCCGAGTTGCCCCTCCGATTTCGCTCGCGAGCGAAGTTCACCATAAAGCTTGTAGGCCGAGGCACAAAAAGCGGATTCCATCAAATCGCCGGCCGACTCGTTGATGCCCGACAGTTCTTTTTCAATCGAGTCTTGTTTGGTTTTGTCTTTTTTTGCCACGCATCAGGCCTTTGAAGGGATCGAAGTGTTCCTGCAACTGGCTAGATTGTAGCGACTTGTTCGCCCTGGGCGTTTTGTGGCTGAGCGAGGCCCTCGCTCAGGTTTGCTCTGAATTCGACGAGCGAAGGGCCTCGCTCGTCTACGTCACTATCTGAATGGACTTAGGGCCGCTCGTTCAATAAGTGGCGTAAGCTTCCAGCTTGCGAGGCGAAAAACGCAAGCTGGAAGCTTACGCCACATTTAAAATCGGACAGTTATTTATCGAAGGGTCCTTACCTGTCATCTCGCATCGAGCCATCGGGATTCGCTTGCCAAACCGTACCGGTTTCCAGCTCCAACGCAGTTAGCCACTTGCCACCATAGCAGTAAGTGTCGATGCAGATGAGATGCGGCACCTCGAAGATATCCCCATTCCGATCGTGGGTATGGCCAACCACGGCCTTCTTGCCTGAGTAGTGTGGGCCAGGAAGCACATTCGAAATCTTAACCCATCTCAGCAAATCCGATGGCTGTTCAGCCAGCGAAAGGTCCGGGTCGTAGTTGGCGTGGACGACGAAGTGCGTCTCGTTTTCGTAATAATCACCCATCCGTTTGAGGAAGTCCCGGTGCAATTTTGGCACACAAGCCAGATCCCCTGAAAAACCATACGAATCCATGGTTTCGACCCCACCGTGATTCAGCCAGCTATAAGGCTCCATTTGCCGGTCGAGGACTGCGATCAGCATTTCCTCATGATTGCCCATTAAGGGAACCAAATTTGTGGTTTGCTCCAGCTGCAGTAGGCGATCCAATACGCCCCGAGAATCCGGTCCTCGATCGACGTAATCGCCAACAGTCACGATCGTGTCTTCACGCGTGGGCTTGATTGCATCAAGCAGTGCATTCAAGGCTGCTAGGCAACCATGGATATCTCCGATGGCAATCGTTCTGGGCATAAAACTGATGGTGGTCCAACGACAAATAAAGTGTGACGCTGCTGGTTTTTGAAAGTCGCTTAAAGATATGCGAGGTTAAGCATTTCGACTATGTCAAAAGGCACCAAGCCGAGTGTAGCGAGCCGCGGTTTCGGTTACCCGCAATCGCGCAACTTTGGAGTGCTGGGATTCATCCCAGCTTTAAGATCGCACGGAACGGGTCCTGCACCAAGATCCGCACGCACGCTGGTGTTTTTGTGTACGCGCCGATTCGTCGAAAAAGAAAGTCATCCCCACCTTTTTGGACGGAAGTGGTCAATTTTGCAATAATTTCGTTAATTTTTCAATAAAACCAAGTGCAAGTCGCGATTTTCTTGACATCTTGTTTGCCGTTTGATAAAAAGGGAGTTGGATTGCCTTCCTTTAAGCTCCTTGTAACGGGGCTCTCTCCACTTTAGACGTCGTAATACGCGTAATTGCTTCTTATTTGAAAGGGTTTTCAATGGGTCGTTTTAGAAAACGTGTCGGATTCACTCTAGTTGAATTATTGGTGGTTATCGCCATCATCGGAATTCTGGTTGGGTTATTGCTACCCGCCGTTCAAGCAGCCCGCGAGGCGGCAAGGCGAATGCAATGTCAAAACAACCTTAAACAAATTGGATTGTCGATCCACAACTACGAAAGTGCCCATAAGCGCTTTCCAAATGGTTCAGTGGACGATGATCCGAAGGAAGCAACACCACGACGATTGTGGGAAGCTGGCAGTCATCGAAAGGGAACTGTCTTGGTAAAGTTGCTGCCATATGTGGAGCAAACTGCGTTGTTCAATTCTCTCGACTTTTCCAGAGACGTGGAATTGCAGCTCAACGCTCAAGCACCTTTCAACACGCCAGGTCGCGTGGATATGCGTCAGGTATCGATGCCGATGTACCGCTGCCCTAGCGACGGTACATCGCAGAGAGTGCTTTCACAACAGAATCACCTGTATAACTATTCGTTGAGTATCGGCGCCCAGAATTTGGACGGTCAGTTTGGATGCAATCGATTTACTGTTAACTCTTTTAACACGAGAGCTGCGGGGGTTTTGGGTGGTAACCTCTTCAATAACGGAGGAAATGGTCACGGTCACTCGGGTGCATACGCAAAATCTCAGGGAATTAGCGGTGTTATAAGCCGTTGCGACTGGAGTGCAAAATTTTCGGATATCTCCGATGGACTATCAAACACCATTGCAGCGGGTGAGATTCTTCCGTCCTGTCATGATCACCATCGCGGCGGTGGTGGATGGTATAATTCCAATGGACAATGGACTGCCACGTCCCCAGCCATCAATTTCAATACCTGTAACAAACAGGGCGTAAGAGATGATCAAAGTAACTGCAACGACTACCGAGTTTGGAACACCTCTGCCGGGTTCAAGTCGGACCATACGGGCGGGGCGAATTTCGTTCTTGCCGATGGTTCAGTTCAGTTCTTTTCCCAGTCCATTGACTATCTGACATACCAGCAGATGGGCTCTAGGAACGAAGGTGAGTCACTGGCCACCTCAATCAATTAGTTTGAATCTAAAAACAGTACTAGGCTGACGCGTCGTCGCGTCAGCCGTTTTTTTTTAATGGAGGCTCTGATAATGCGTTTGGCTGTAGTCTTAGGATGTTTGCTGGCATTTCTTCTGTCCGGGTGTAAAGGGGATGGATTTGAATCCCCTGTTCCAGTTAGCGGAAAAGTGACATTGTCGGGGAAGGGAGTCGACGGAGCTGCGGTAACGTTTCTTAGCAAAGCTGGCTTACGGTCCGCGAGCGGCAATACTGACAAAGATGGAAACTTCAAGTTGACCTGTGTCAATACGGACGATGGTGCTGCACCCGGAGAATATGTAGTCACTATTTCCAAACAGGAATCCAAAACGGGTGGAAGCGCAGCGGTCGACATATCCTCTGGCAATTTTGGTGCCGATTATGGAGCGAGGATGGGTGCTGCTGGAAGTGGAAACATGGGGAAAGTCATGAAAGATATCCTCCCTGCGAAATACGCCAATGCAGCGGAATCGGGCTTGGTTCGTACAGTCGTCAAGGGTGATAAAAACGAATTCACGTTTGACCTCAAGCCTTAGGTGATGTTTGATTGATTTGAATGTGTTGCGTCACCGGATTGCATTGTGACAAAACGAGGCCCACAACCATGGTTTGGGCCTCGTTTTTTTGTTGCCAGTACTCGTACTCAATGAAGTGGTTTCAGTTTAGCCACCCTCCCCCTAGAGATCGTCCGGATTAAGGTCTTGTATTTGCTAGCATTTCCGGGAGGGCGAGGCTCCTGCCGAGCTATTGCGTCATGGCTCCGCAGGAGCGTCGCCCTCCCGACCAACGAAGTTGCAGGGTCGTAAACCGGACGATCTCCAGAGGGAGGGTGACTTCGAACGGTGGTCATCAACGAGGAGTGTCGCAACATGGAGGAGTATCGCAACATACGGGAGTGTCGCAGCATAATGGTTACACCGGATGCACCCAAAACGGTCCTTAAGCGTCCCAGATATCGCGGCGCTTGGCTGATGGTTATTCTGGTCGTTCTACTTTTTGGTGGTTGGTGGTTTGAAGTTCCAAAGCTTTGGCTTCGCAGTTTCGCCGATAGGGCTCTTCGAGAGTATCACGCCCATGAGGCTCTGATTTGGATTGAGCGCGGGGAACGCTATTACCCAAACGATCAAGCTTTGTATTTGCTGGCAGCTCGCAGCCATTTGCAGCTAAATCGGAATGTTTCTGCGATTGAGTGGCTAGATCGAGCAAAGGACAAGGGAGCGAGTCCGGATGCGTTGGAGCCATATCGATTGATGGCTGAGGCTCAACGCGGCAACCAAGTCGCCCTCGAAAATCTGTTAGGCCGAACCAATGCGTCGTTGGAGGCATACGAAGCCTTGATCCGCGGGTACGCATTTGAGAACCAGTCGAACAAAGCCAATCTGATTCTTGACCAGATGGAGCAATCGGGTGTTGCTCCTACCGTCGTGCTTTACCATCGAGGAAGAATTCGTGAGATTTCTGAAGACTTTGCGGAAGCATCGAGATTCTACAGCGAAGCGTTTAAAAAGGACCCGAGTTCTGGCCGGGCTGCGTTTCGCGCGGGAATTTGCTTTTACCAACTGCGGGACTTCGATCGATCTGAAGTCATGTTCAACAAGGTTCAAATGGGTCCGTACAAAGAGGTATTTGCAATCGAACGAGCCAGCTGCCTGTGGGAAAAGAATGCTTTTGATGAAGCGGCACGAGCGATCGCACCACCTTTGGAAATTTTGCCATCCAAACTGCATACGCTTTATTTCGAATTGGACGAGTTTATCGATTCGGACCGCGCTGCGCTGGTGGCCGCTCGTATTGAAGACGCACGTGGGAACCACCAATTGGCAGTTGCGCTGTTGGAAAGGGTGTTGGCGTTCAACAACCGCGAATTTGATGCTCGTGGATTGCTCATTAAGAACTTGAGAGCATTGGGGCGGACTCGCGAGGCCGATGAAGTTACTGCGATTCAGACGCAGATGGTTGCCTATCGACAGCGATGTCGCCAGTTGCGACTGGAGTTGGATTCAA
The DNA here is from genome assembly GCA_031372345.1 of Pirellula sp. Taxonomy (GTDB): domain Bacteria; phylum Planctomycetota; class Planctomycetia; order Pirellulales; family Pirellulaceae; genus JBKCUI01. The sequence goes on along the minus strand of JANMLD010000491.1, from coordinate 26,651 downwards.
ATCCGCGCGATGTAGCCAAACTCTGTGAGTTGGCCGAGCTATACTGGTACGCAGAATCCGATGCGGAAGCCTTGTTGGCAATTAGTGAGATTCTCGAGTTGGAACCGAAATGTGAACGTGCACTTCTATTGCAGGGTAAGATCATGTCGAGTCAGGCCAGTCGCCAGTTTCCACGTTCATCGGCGACCCGTCCTTGATTCGATATTGAGGTTACTCGTGGTCATGTCGACTTTTCCCAAGCAATTCATTGACCGGGAGGGTGAGGCTCCTGCCGAACCATTGCGACGCCAGCTCGGCAGGAGCCTCGCTCTCCCGTTGTTTTTTAATCGATTTAGTTGGCAAAGATGTTTACAGGGGTGGGGTGAGGCTCCTGCCGAACCAAAGCCAAGCTCGGCAGGAGCCTCGCACTCCCGTTGGAACCCGCACTCCCGTTGGAACCCGCATTCCCGTTGGAACCCTTGGCAGGTAGTATTCAGTCTGTCGCTCGCTTTAGGTTGTGGGGTCGCGAGCAAGCCGACAGCTCCGCAGCCTTTCAGTCCAACGAAAAATGCCCCGCAGTCTCATGCCCAGTTTCAAAAACGCGAGTGCGAAGCGGTTGAGGCTTGCGAGTTTAGGAATGGCCGCGACGCAGGCTTAAATAGTATCCTGGAGATCGTCGGGGGCGGAGTAGGATGCATCGACTACGACAATGATGGGCATGGTGATTTGTTGTTCGCAGGCGGAGGTACTCTCGACGCTTCCTCGAAAAGTGCGGGTGGGGTCAATTGCCAATTGTTGCGGGGTAGAGGGGATTGGGGATTTTCCAACGTCTCGCCAGAAGCCCGTGTCGACACCACGCGAATTTACTCCCATGGTTTGACCGCTGCCGATTACGATCAGGATGGGTTCGAAGATGTTTTGGTCTACGGTTATGGAGGCGTTGTTCTCCTGCGCAATCAAGGAGATGGAACGTTTCACGAATCGTTGGTGCTCGACGGCTCGGCTAAAGCAAGTTGGGTAACCGCAGCGACTTGGATTGATTTGAATGGCGATCACGATCTGGACCTATACCTCGGGTCCTACGTCGATTGGGATTTTGGCAGGAACCAGGTGTGTCGAGATCGAAACGGAGAGCCAGATGTGTGCTCGCCGAATGCCTTCGGAGGATCTCAAAATCGGGTTTTGTTGAGCCATGGCGACGGCGCATTTCAGCTCCGGACCGACATGGTTCAAGCCGATCAGCCATCCAAAACACTGGGGGTCGTCGCCGCCGAGTTTCGCCGAGGCGAAGGCGTAGGCCTGTACGTTGCAAATGATTTGATCGCGAATTTTCTTTTTTCGCGAAGGGGCGAGGGATATGCGGAGCATGCTTTCGCTTCGGGTGCTGCGGTCGATGATGAGGGGGTTGCCAACGGGAGCATGGGTTTGGCGTTATTCGATTTCAACTTGGATCGGCAATTCGATTTGTTCGTTACGAATTTCGAAAACGAAAAGATGGGGCTTTATCTCAATGCTGGAGAGGGCTTGTTTCACTACGCGAGTCGCAAGGTGGGGCTCAACCGAGCCGATTTGAAACGGGTCGGTTTTGGAGTCGTTGCGGCCGATTTCGATGGCGATGGAGACGAGGACATCGTGTTTACCTCTGGTCATGTTCACTACCATCCTGATAACGGTGACATGCGTTCTTTACCGGTTTATTTGCAAAATGAAGCGGGCCAAAGTTTGACGACGTGCGTACCAAGTGGTTCCTACTTCTCAGACCCAACGGTGGGTCGAGGATTGGCCACGGCCGACCTCGATAACGATGGGGATCTAGATATGGTGGGGACGAGTCTGTTTGGTCCGCCGTCGCTGATCGAGAATTTGCACGTAGCGGACAAGCGTTGGCTGTCGGTGCAATTGATCGGAAAAACCGCGTCGAGGACGCCGATAGGATCCACGGTAGAATTACGTGCAGGATCGCGATCCATGGTTCGACAGCTTTATGGGGGAGGCAGTTACTTGTCGCATAGCCAGTCCCGACTTCATTTTGCATGGCCAGCGGAATTAGCCGCGGGTGATGTTGTTCTGGACGTCCATTGGCCAGATGGTTCTACTACGGACTCCTTGAGTGTCACACCTGGGCAAAACATCGTGGTGATCCAAGAGCAATAACGAAACACAGGAAGCGTATTAGTCAGGATGAAATCCAACAGTTTTTCGGAATGGGTGAGTTTGCTTTTTTCGTTGGGTTTGATGGTAAGCCTATTCGCAGGATGCCAAAAACCCACTGCGAATTCGGGTCCGAACGAATCCATTAATCGCGTGGATGCAACTCCTACTGCTTCGGACAAACTGCGATCCGAAAAAAAGAATTTGACTAAGGAAGAATCTGGACAGCAGGCCTGGTTTGAGGAGATAAAAACGACGGGCATCCATTTTGAGTTCAGTTCGGGCCGCTCCGATGGCGAGTTTGCTATCATCGAGTCGCTAGGTGGCGGCGTTGGAGTGATCGACTTTGACAAGGACGGACGTCCCGATTTGCTCTTTGCCGGCGGTGGAACCCTGGCCAACAAGACGGTCTCGTCACTCCCGTGTGGGCTTTTTCGAAATCTTGGAGAAATGCGATTCGAAGAGGTGACTCAAGCTGCAGGAACAAGTGCAAGAGAGTGTTTTACGCATGGCATTTTTCCAGCCGACCTGGACAACGACGGCTTCGATGATGTGGCCATCAGCGGATATGGAGGAGTTCAAATCCTGCACAATCAAGGGGACGGCACGTTCTCGCCTTTTCCGTTGCTCGTGACGCATCCTGAGTTCCCATGGAGCAGTAGTTTGGCATGGGCAGATTTCGATCGAGACGGGGCACTTGACCTCTACGTGGCTCATTACGTGAATTGGTCGTGGAAGCATCATCCGAGTTGCGCAGGTGCCGTCGTACCGCGCGAGGTATGCGCTCCCCGTGATTTTGCGGCCGTTGGCGATGCGATCTTCTTTGGGGATGGGGCGGGAGGATTTCGCCGCGAAGACCGCAGTATTGGACTCTTGGATGCTGGCAAGGGGCTGGGGGTCGTTGCCAGTGATATCGACCTTGATGGAGACGTCGACATTTATGTCGCTAATGACACGACAGACAATTTTCTTTACATCAATGATGGGACTGGCCATTTCCAGGAATCGGCCGTGATGGCCGGCGTCGCTGGCGATGAGCGTGGGGTCAGCACCGGGAGTATGGGGACTTTGGTTTTTGATGCCGATCAGGATGGACTGCCTGATATTTGGACAGTCAATTTTGAGCGTGAGCTATTTGGGCTATATCGAAACGATGGGGGAGGATTATTCACGCATGTGAGTCGGGCCATGGGACTGGCAAGTATCGGCGGGGACTTCGTCGGTTTCGGAACCGTCGCAATCGATTACGATCAGGACGGAGATCTGGACTTGGTGGTCTCCAACGGTCATGTGTCTTATGCATCGCCGAACTCCCCCTTCAAGCAGCTACCTGTGCTGCTCGAAAACAAGGGTGGTCGCTTTTCGCGTGTTCACTCTTCTCAAGACTACTTTGCAATGAGCCACAGTGGTCGGGGACTTGCGACCGCAGACTTAGATGGTGACGGAGTTCTGGATCTTGTGGTTTCGCACCTCGAGGAGCCTGTATCGGTTTTGCGAGGGCATTGCAAAGTTTCAAACCCGGCCATCAAATTGCATTTGATCGGTACCGCCTCGAATAGAAACGCCATTGGCGCGGTGGTCCGACTATCGGACAAACGCATCTTGATGCACAATGGAGGCGGCAGCTACCTATCGAGCTCCGATCCGGCGATTTGGCTAACCGCTCTAACGCCAGGAGCTCAGCAACACATTCAGGTAGTTTGGCCATCGGGAAAGGAGAATGACTATGTGGTTTCAAGCGACGCTGGCGAGTTCACCATTGTTGAACCGATGTCACCGTAGTCCCGTTTGCCTGATCATAGTCGTTTTGTTTTTTTCGGCCTGCAACCAAGCGACCAAACCAATCACTCCGCCGCCGCAGTCGAACAGTACAAAGTCGCCAACGACTGAAAAAGCGCAATCGGCACCATCCAAAGTGCCGCCGCTTCAAATTACCAGCTATGTTCCGCCGAACATTCCGAATCCTGGATATGTCGGACCGCTGGCCTGTGCTGAGTGTCATAAGGATCGCGTTGCAGAATGCTTGCCTACAAGTCACTTCCGCACTTGTCGTTCGCCCGACTTGTCCTCGCTTCCGCGTGGTTTCCTACCTGAGAATGGTCGATTCAAGCGGGACAGCGATCCGGTTGAGTTTGAGACGCAAAAGCGGGATTCCAAATTGGTACAAGCCACGATTGAGCCATTTGGAAATGGAACGCGTCGCATCGAATCTTCCATAGATTTGATCTATGGAGCCAATCCCATTTCGGATGAAGTCTATTTGTCATGGCGTCCGGACGATTCGATGTGGGAGCTTCCGATTGCGTGGGTTTACGCCACCGACTGTTGGGGGGCCAGCGGATTTGATCGGGAAGCGGTGGGGGACCGAGCAAGGCAACTAACACTTCGATGTTTCGAATGCCATAACACTTGGTTCCAGCATTTACCCGGAACGGCCAATGTGTATCGACGCCAGGACATGATCATGGGTGTCACTTGCGAACGTTGCCATGGTCCAGGCAAGGAGCATGTCACGTTTCATCAGGAACATCCAGCTGAAGTAAAGTCCCACGGCATACTCTATCCTGGTGGACTACCGCGGGAGCGTCTGATCGAGGTCTGCACGCAATGCCACGGCAACGCCATTCGTCACAAAGGACCGGCACTCTCGTATCGCCCTGGCGAAGAACTGGAAAAGCATTATCGAACAGTGGAGCCTCCCTATACAGAGGATGACCATGTTGCTAACCAAATCGGGAACCTGCGTAAATCCAAGTGTTTTCAAAAGAGCGAGATGACTTGCATCACATGCCACGACCCGCATTTGACCGGTTCGCCGGTTGGCAATAACTTCCAGGATAGTTGTTTGCATTGCCATAGCGCTAGCGCGTGCCCAGAGCAGCCGCGTTTGCCCGTGGGCGTTCGCGATAAATGCGTCGAGTGCCATATGCGCAAGTACGTCAAAGTGAACGTGAATTTCGACTTGGCGGAGGATTCGTATGTTCCCCCGATTCGTCGGTCGCAACACAACATCTCGATTGACCCGGTCGCGACGCACGAAGTTCTTTTGGAATTCCTTTCCAAATCGGCCGAGGCATCTACGGCTGTGCAGGAGAATAAAGCGTGGCTGGTTGACCATTGGGCTGCTGAGGCAGAAAAGAGCGAGTCGCAGCAACGTTTCATGGCTGCCATCGCAGCGCTTCGCGAGTCGTTGCGGATTGATCCAGACAATGTTACGACGCGGTCCGAAGTGCGTCGTATGGCCGAAAAACAGTCCCAGTTTGATTCGTTACTAGCTCGCGGAAAGCGACTGATGGCCCAGAACCAGGATACGCAAGCTATCGAGTCGTTTGAGCAATTGTTGCAAATGAAGCCATCGCTGGCCGAAACGCATGGGCGGTTGGGAACGCTTTTTGCGAAAGCAGGCAATCTCGATCGGGCTAGAGAGAGTTTGCGTCGATCTATTGAATTGGACCCAGACGATCAGTATGGCCATTCGATGCTTGCGCGATTGGCTCTGGTTTCAGGCGATTTCGAATCGGCTGTCAAACACTATCGTGACGCGGACGCGATTGAGCCTTACAACTCGAAGATTCAGTTGTTTTGGGGGCAAGTCTTGATCAAAGCGGGTCGCCCAATGGAGGCAATTGAGCACCTAAAACTCTCTGCAACGATAGATCCCAAGCAAGTCGATGCACACCGAGCGTTGTGCGGATTGTTGGCCGCAGATGGCAAGCTTGCAGAAGCGTTGGTTCATGCCAAGCGACTCTGTGAACTAACCAGTTATCAAGGGTTGCGAGAGCTGATGATGTTGGCCGAAGTGCAAGTCGGTTTGGGTGAAATGAAGTCTGCAGCCAGCGTCGCCAATCACGCGATTTCGATCGCGAAGAGAACCAATCCATCAGCGGCAGCCGAAATCTCCAATTGGCTGCAGTCCAATTCGATCGTGCCGTAATCAGTGTAGCACGGCACTCCGTGCCGTGATATTTCACCTGTCTTTCTCACGTAGCTCTGTCTCGCCGTGAACAAGGGAATTCGCACAGGCCACCTACCTCCATTGGCTTGCGGCTCTACAAAGGCAAAAGCTCGAAGCCAATTTGCGAGCAAAAATAAAAAGCCCATTTTTCTTCTAATTGGGTTGTTTTCTTCCGTAAGAACGACTCTAATGATCCGATAGCCAACGTAATAGTTCTTGCACATGCGTTTCACAGCAGGAGTGAAAATGCAGACCTCAGACCTCAGACCTCAGACCTCAGACCGTGTTCGGCATGCTTTAGGCCTCCTTGCATTATTTTGGTGCGCGGTCGTAATACTTGGACCGTTTCCTGGCTTGGCGAGTAAAGCAAATGCTCAGGCTACTCAAGGCAGCGTGTTGTTCGATTCGTGTTTCGTCAAAGGGGCTCGTGTTCCCGCTGGCATAAAATACTCCGTAATAGTGGATGTAACAGTTAATCATCCGGCTTTTGCGAATCCGGCAACTACTGCGAATCTAAAGGTGTCGGATAGCGCAACACCTTCCGTTGTGATCTTTAACGGATTGTTGCAAACCATCGGACCGAGACGCGCGGGAGGCACAGTCACCCCGGCAGGTCCTCCGACCATTATCGATCCAACGTTTCCGCTCGTAGTAGAAGTGATCATTAATAATCCTGCACTTGGAATCAACAACGTTGCGTTAACGTTGTCTGGTGGTTCACTCGCCAGGATCGCGCCAGCGAGCATTGAGACTCCATTTATGACGGGTGGGACGGATTGGGTTAAGATCACTGGGCAAGGCAAAATGAATGACCTTGGAGTAAAAACACCTTTCAAGCCGACTCGTCCCTCGAATAGTACAGGTGATTTCGTCGAGGAATTTCGTGTAACCGATTGGGTTTACGGAATGTCGTACAAGGCATATCGGGTCAAGACCTTTCAAGGATCTCGCACGGCGTCGATCATCTCGCACGGCGTCGATCATCGATAGGGACTATCAGTTGGAAAGCGGTTTTAAACGACATTCTTCTATACCATTGAGCACGTCCGAGTTTACTTTCATGCCACCCAACATGTGGGGCACCAATTTTGAGAGCAGATTCCTTAAAGGAACGACTCCGAGCCACACCACGACTTCGCCACCTTTCTATTGGTAGAGAAGTGGATGAAATGAACGATATCAAAGCAGGACAGTCCGTTAACTGGTTTCAAAAAACAAAAATTTGAGGGAGATGATCATTATGTATTGCAAATTTTGGGCTTTTGCTATGTGTGCGTGTCTTTCAGTTCTTCTGCAGAGCGCGTGCTTCGGCCAAGGTGAGGGCGAAGACCCTGCAGGCCATGCGCTCCGAGAACTAACAGAAACGTCCGTACACCGTTGGGGAATGGTTTTGCCGGATGGACTAACTTTTGCGCAACGAGAGTTTCTATACGGTTTTACAGTGGACACTAGTCTGTTGCAGGGAACATTCATCTACACCGACTTTATGGTGTCGGAAGAGTTCCACGCCTCGGTAGATCCAGCGGAGTACAACGATCGATGGGAGAAACTTTTCGGCCAAGTTTCATTGGGCAGCCACAGCTACACCTGGCTGACGAATGACGAGTTTCACCGAGGTCTGGCGATGACTGCGGAGACCCTAGGCGACCCAGATGTGATGACAACCGGTACCTATACGTTTCATGCGTCGCTGAATTCAGCGGGTGATCGTCTCATTTTGTTGCTGACGCCATTTTGAATTGACGAAAAGTCCGGTGTCGCATTGCGCCACTTGACTCGGTCGACTTAGCATCGTGCGTGAAATAAGTTGCATTGGTTTCCAGTCAAACGAATGAACTACTGCAGGCTGGAAGACTATGCTGCAACTCAAGGCTGATAGTAATAATCCGCGCGATAATTCATAATTCTTGAGTCGCGGTCGTTTGCCTGATTCTCGGCACGGAGTGCCGAGCTACACTAAAACCTGTTGGACAAAGGGATAAGCGAGTGCATTTTTCTTTTCGGTCTCAGGCAGTCTTCATGTTTGCCTTTGGTTGGTTTTGTGCATTCGCATTTGTGATGGTCACTGCACAGGAATCAGCGCCAGTTTTGCTGAAACTGATTGCGGAAAAAAAATTTGTTGAGGCGGAACAATGGATTGACAAGCAATTAGTCCAGAATCGAGAATCTTTGGATTTGCTTGCCCTGCATGTAAAGTTAGGGATGGCCGTCGCACGGGCTGAGCGGAATTCGGACCGCGGGGCTTTTCGCATCAAGAGCAAGCTCCGTCAGTTAATCGATTCCCCATCCTTAAATGCATACCATGCACTGGTCGCTGCCCAAGGAGTCGACGAATTGCTTCGTATCGAACAATCCGCGGGCGCGGTGTCGCCGACGGATGAACTGTCTCGGAGTTTGCTGGTACGGCTAAGAAGCTTATTTCTAAATGAGCCCTCGCCTGCCTACGAAAGCGTGTTACGAACCACCGTCGAGCGACTGGTTTGGTTAGACCGATTTGAAGAAGCGAAATCAGTGCTCGAAGAGGAAAGGCAAGCGCTGGGTTCCATCGATTTTTCGTCAACGACTTTTTATCGTTCACGACTTGCCAGCATTGCGATGATTGCAAGCCAAAATATGGTTCGGGTTCTTCCGGAATACGTCGATCAACTCATCGAACAGATTACCGTCGCACTTGCGGCGGCGGAGTCCAGTTCGACAGAATTTGCAACTTTTCTTCGATTCGAAAGATCAACCATCCTGGCCATGGCAATGAATTCGCCCACCAAAGCGCAGCCGCAATTGACGCGAATGATGTCCGGCTTTGAACGCTACCGAACGAGCTTAAGCGAAGTTGAGCAAGACAATTTCAAACGGATGGCCGGGTTATTGACCCGTGCGGTGAAGAAATCCGAAGAAACGATGAGGATCATTGGAAGCGATGGCAAAGGAGTTCGGTTTGCCAGGATCGTTGATTTCCGGATGCAAGCAGATGCGCGGGCAAGAACGGAACTCAGCACACTGTCAAAGGATCGCTACCTCGTTGTTTTTTTCTGGTCCGCCAATTCCGATGAAAATCTGCGACAACTAAGATTGTTGCATCGTTGGTATCAAAATGTTGATGCTACTAAAGTGCTTTTGGTGGCAGCGACACGGTTAAGCAACTATCGATGGAGTGAACAGTTGCAGCTTGCAGTAGCCGCAAAGGCGGGTTCTGTATCGCGAGACGAGGAGATCAAAATGCTTGAAAACATTCAACTAAAGTTTGGTTTATGTTATCCGCTGGCAATTTTGGAGAGCGTTGCGCCGCAGATTCCAAAAACGGGATTGCTGGTGTTATCCCCCAACGGAACGATCGTCGATGTATTGCAGATGGAACCGCAGTCTTTGCGAACGATCGATTCGATTGTGCGCTGATAGCTCTGTCGAATCCCTCCAAGACACTCAGTTCCAACCGCAAATTGACTTACGAGACGGTTTGAAATATCCTTGTTTTGTGCTTGTCGGTTGGGGTTCGACCTGTCCTTTTAGAGTAATGGTAACGATCCCTCGCGTTGAACTGGTGGCTTGTCTCGCTTCGCGCCGGGGTTCTCTCCATGTAATCTAGAGTGATGGTAATTATCCCCCGAGTTAAACTCGAGTTAAACTCGGGGGCATTAATAATTAATAAGCCCGCGCTCGTTTGCCTCTCGCATTGTTGATGCTAATTTCTGGCTGCACCATACGCAAAGGGACGATGTACGCAACCAAACTTTCAATGTCCCCGTCTTTCGCAGGAGCGACTGCTGGATGGGGCGTTCCTGGAATCCCTAACCTGATTCGACTATAAATTGCGTCGGGTTCGTCGCCTCCGTGAAAAGCATCGAGGGCGAGGTTGGGTAGATGGAGAGGAGCCGGTTTGGGGTGAAACGAAGTCTGCAGCCAGCGTCGCCAATCACGCGATTTCGATCGCCAAGCGAACCAATCCAGTTGCCGCCGAGGAGATTTCCAGGTGGCTGCAAGCAAATTCGATCTCGCCATAACCGATGCGAGTCTCGCAAAAGCTTGACGCTAGATCGGGAGGGGGTTAAACTTAATAAGTGGCAAATTCCGAACAACCAGACAGTATTTTCGCTGAAATAGTCAAGGATGCAAACCATTCGCGATAAAAGCACGATCGCTCGGTCCCAACGCATTTTTGTTATTGCGGCCGTAGCTATTTGCTTTGCCTTGGTTGGAATCTGCCCAGCCAATATCGCTTTTGGACAATGTGGTTCTCATTTGCAGCTCTCTGTTAAGGTTCATGGTCCGACACCATCCGCCGTCAAAGTCGATGCAAACGCGAATCCTCAATTTGGCTCGCGAAGTCCTAGTTTGCCTTGCAACAGTGCGGCTTGTCGCTCGGCACCGGCGAAGTCAATACCTCAGCCGTTAGTCGCTCCGAGTTCATTGCGTCAATCGATCTTGATCGCCATTCCGATGTTGATGATTGAAATCGCCCCAGCGACCATCTCGTCCCAATTCCGCATGCATTGTGGTTGGAGGATGAAGGGTTTTTTTGACTTGGTTGACCGTCCCCCGATTGGCTTGAATGTCTAGCATTATCGTGTTCATCCCACGCAATTGAGAGTGTCGTTCGGAAATACGTCCGTATGCTCTGAATAACATCTAAATTGCGCGATTCGACGATACATGGCTTCTCATCTTGGTTAGATAGCCAATTCAACTATTCATTCTTGTTTTACTTTTCCGGGGGAATCATGCGACTTAAATCATTTCAGCGGTACGCATTCACTTTGGTCGAACTTCTTGTCGTTATTGCCATCATCGGAGTCTTGGTGGGCTTACTGTTGCCAGCTGTCCAGGCTGCACGCGAAGCGGCGCGGCGAATGCAGTGCAGCAACAATATGCGACAGATTGGACTTGCCATCGAAAACTATGTCAGTGCTCACCGTGTGTTGCCGTTTGGCAAAGGCCCAAGTTATCCGGGGGCTCCCGTTTACGCGCGATGGTCACAGCATGCAATGATCCTGCCTTACATGGAGCAGTCTGCATTGTACAACTCGCTCGATTTTAACTACCCACCGGAAACCCCTGGTATGGGTGGTGTACTTGCATTCATGCCTGCTTATACGAATGCAAATGGACAGAACGCAGTTGGCAGCCGAACACCTGTTGCGGGTTTTTTATGTCCCTCCGATTTCTCGCCAACCGACGTATGGACGGCTCAGAACAATTATGTCGGCAACCAAGGCGGATGGCTTTGCGATCGAAGCGACACCGCGGGTGGACCGTCGGACTCTTCACCCAGTGAAGTTCAAACCGGGATATTTTACTACTTGAGCAAAGTCAAGCCCGCGGCCGTTACAGATGGAATGAGCAATACCGTTTTTTTTAGCGAGAAAATTCGTGGGCAAGGCAGACCGGATCAGCGCACTGATTTGTTCGTAATTTCGCACCAAACGTCGTTGAATGCTACCTATAGCGCGTGCTCGACCATCAACACCGCGACGGCAACACCGCTGTCAAGCAAGTGGGGGTATAGTTGGGTGATGGGGGAAAACTGTTGCACTCAATACAACCACGTAGCAACTCCCAACAGCAATTCATGCGGAGGAACAGGATTTCCTGGGACGATGACGAACATGGCGATGCAGATCTCTGCCAACAGTCGTCATACTGGGGGTGTGCAGACCATGATGGGAGACACGTCCATTCGATTCATCGCAAACGGTATCGATTTGACGGTTTGGCGAGCTATCGGGAGTCGAGCTGGCTCGGAAGTCGTATCGTTGGATAACTGACATGGGCCCAACTGCTAGAATTATTTCGATTGGGTCGAAGTTCGGATTTTGGATGCTATTGCTTTTGAGCGTTGCGTCTACTGGTTGTTATCAGGCCACTCCGAACTTCGTTCCCACCAAAGAAATCGCACAGATGGCTTTATCGCGTGCTCTGGAAACATGGCGCGAGGGGGGGGCAGCTGGTGAGATTGCCGATTCCAAACCAATGATCTTCGTGACGGACTCTAATCGCAAAGAAGCCCAGAAGCTGATCGATTTTCGAATCCTTGGCGAGACACCAGGGCTTTCCGGAAGAACCTATGCGGTTGAACTCGAACTTGCTTATCCGTCGGAGCGTTTGAAAGCCGAATATATCGTCGTGGGAATTGACCCACTGTGGATATTTCGTCGCGAGGACTATGAGCTGTTAATGCATTGGGATCATCACATGTCGGAAAAATACAAGTCAGACAACAAGAAGTGATACGGGATCGGAATAAAGAACTATGTCTGACAACTTAAGAGTCGAGCCAGGGACGGACTTACCCGTTTGGTGGATCGTCCTGCAAGCGATTCAGATCCGGTTGCGATTCATCCTGTTGGTCGGAATATTGGCCTCGATTGCCTTTTTTTGGCCGTGGTTGTCCAGCAGCTGGAGCAGCATTCTGGTTCGGCTCAATCCTCCCCACATGGGCTCGGCGGTGTCTGCGAACAATGAATACTTTTGTCCGATGGATCCGGGCGTCGTGTCGGTGTGGCCTGCAATTTGCCCCATTTGCAATATGGATTTGATCACACGCAGGAAGGGGGATGCCATCCTTTTGCCGACCGGCGTAATCGCTCGCATGCAAATCTCCCCGTACAGAATCGCTCTCGCGGGAGTTCGTACAGTTCCGATCGAGGAACGCAGTGCGTTAAACGATGCAGAAAGGCGTTCACTCTGGGTCCCTATGACTTCCATCGTTCATCGCGAGGATGAGACGTTGATTTACGTCGAGCGAGTACCCGGGATGATCGATGGAGTGAAAGTGTCGATTGGGGATCGCATCGACGATTGTTACGAATTACTCGATGGAGAGGTCAAGGCTGGCCAACGCGTAGTTGCCATGGGAACACTTTTGATTGATGCAGAGAGTCGATTGAATCCCAATCTCACAACTCAATACTTTGGGGCCAGCGATAGATTGAGTGCGGAAACGTCACCGCCGATTGCCAAACGACCTGCATCGCATGACCGGTCCCTTGCTGATTTAAATCCAAACGATAGGTCAATCGTCGAGCTTCAGCGGTATTGCCCGGTGACGCTCGAGCCGCTCGGTTCCATGGGAACACCCCTCTTCGTTTCCATTGGCGGACGAAAAATAGCCATCTGCTGTGAAGGTTGCAGAGGCAGCCTCGAGAAAGAGTCTGCCAAGTACCTGCGAGAACTAGAAATCAAACTTAGCAATGAACGAACTCCGAAGTAGTTTCGAATCATGCTAAAAAACTTTGTGCTCTTGATGATCCGCTGGCGTGTTGCAGTTCTGATTGCGGCCGCAGTGTGGGCGATTTTCGGGACATGGATTGCTTGGATAACACCGATCGATGCGTTGCCGGATTTGTCCGACAATCAAGTGTTGGTATATACGCCCTGGCCAGACCACGATCCTCCGGAAATAGAGGCGAGGGTAACGCAGCCATTGTCGAAAACACTGAGCGACATCCATGAACTGCGATGCGTGCGCGGTTCGAGCGATGTTGGGTTTTCGCTGATTCATTGCATTTTCGATGATACTGTCAGTTTTGATGAAGCTCGTAGACGCGTAAATATGGTCTTGTCCGCGCAAGCCCTAACGCTCCCGTCTGGGGTATTGCCTCAACTCGCGTCGGAAGGGATTCCGACTGGACAAATTGTCTGGTATACCCTCAGTGGAATTGATACCGATCTTGTCGAACTTAGACGTTGGCAGCAAGAAGTCGTCGGCCCGAGGTTAAGTCGAATATCAGGCGTTGCGGAGGTCTCGAGTGTTGGAGGTATGCAACCAGAAATTCTAGTGGCAGCAAATCCTGATTCTCTATTGCGAGTTGGATTGTCTATCGGAGAATTGGAGTCGCAACTCCGTTCGATTCCGAGGGAACTTCGCGATCGCAAGCCCCTTAGCGCGTTGCATTCGGCAAGCCCCGACAGTTCGCGAGAGCTTGCAGAATACCCAATCGAATTGCCAAATGGAACATTCAATCCATTGAGTGATCTATGTCGCTTGACTCTGCAGCCAACTCCGCGATTGGGCGTTTTTGAGAAGGACGGTAGCGAGTTGGTGGCGGGCATCGTTCACCTCCAGGCAGGTGAGAATCCTTTAAGGGTGACAGAACTTGTACTCGATGCAATTCGCACGTTAGGGGATGAACTCCCCAACCATCTACGACTGAGTCCGTGTTACGATCGATCACGGTTAATACGGGGTACAGTGGCAACGTTATCGCGAACGCTCGTCGAAGCCGTGTTGGTGACTGCGTTAGGCATATGGCTCCTGATGCGCCATTTGCGTACTTCCATCGTAATTGGTTTGACCGTGCCGCTATCTGTGCTTGGAGCCTTTATTGGTATGTCAATGATCACTCGCGTTGGCTCAACGCTAAACGTAAACCTTATGTCGCTCGCGGGAATTGCGATCTCCATCGGTGTACTTGTCGACTCCTCGATTGTCATTGTCGATAACATAATGCACCATCTCCAAAAGCAATTCGGCGATCTTCCTGTCGTTGGGGACACAAGTGAGTTGGTAGCAGAAGCCACCGTACGCGTGGCGAGGCCTGCTTTATTTGCCATATTGATCATGTTAGTGTCGTTCTTGCCCATTCTTGCTCTGGAAGGTATCGATGGCAAAATGTATCGCCCCCTTGTGTGGACTAAATCACTCACGCTCATATCCGTGATGGCACTTGCCATTACCGTTGTTCCGGCACTTTCAAGTTTTTTCATACGAGGTCGTCTACGATGCGAGGATGAAAGTTCTATTTTGCGATCGATCAGTCGTGTATATAGACCTTGCCTTCACTATTTATTCGAGCAACCTTGGCCGCTATTTTGGATGTTGGGCGGCATTCTGATCGCGGCAACGGCTGTCACGGGGCACGATTGGCTCCTGCGAATTAGTACCGTGGCATCGGTTGGGTCAATTTGGTGGTTTACGAATCGCCGGGCCTTAGGATTGTTTCTTTCGCTTGGATTGATCGGACTGGCTTTGACGATGCAAGCAACCGTCAAACCGATACGGCTTGCGCTTCGCATGCCCTTGGATGAAGGAATGGTGATGGACATGCCGATCACCATCCCTAGAATGACGGCATCGCAAGCAATAGATGATCTAAAGGCTCGCAATATGATCTTGTGCCGATTTCCAGAAGTGCGCATGGTAACAGGCAAGGCAGGGCGGGCGGACACCGCATTCGATCCTGCACCCATGGACATGATCGAAACAATGATTGAGTTTCGTTCACACGATGCATGGCCTCGCCGCCGACTGTTGCGCACGGATGCCAGGCGACACGCGGAACACGTCGTTCGTGAAATGGTAGGGGCTGGACTGATTGAGCTTTCTGGGGATGAAGCGCAACTCATCGATCCCATCGTCGATGCGAGCTTACAACGCTTCGATTCGGTTCAGCGCGAGTTTTGCTGGCAGCTTCTTCAACCATTTGAGAAGAAGTTATCACAGGAATTGATGTTGGCTGCGGCACAAACGCTCGCAAATCAATGGTATGCCGAGCGAGTTGTTGATTCCCAGGTGAGTGATCTTCAATTGCGCACCCTCGTATCTGAGGTGGAATGGACGGACCAGTTGAGGCTGTCGCAGCAACTCGATGCTAATTCCATTCAAATTGTTCTTCGGCAACTGTGCAATGTTGCCTCCGGAGAGTTATCGCTTGGCCTCGACCAAAAGAATGCATCCGCGGTGATCTCCCACGCAAAGTTACACCCTACGTTGCTTACTAAATTGAAATCGATCTCAAAACGACGATGGACTGAATTCATTGCAGGCGAAAATCAGTTGCTCGTGAATCGGGCCGGTCGCAGTTGGACGCAAATCGTGGTCACCGAATTGTGTGAGCGATGTACGATAGTCGACGCAGACTTTGCGGATACATGGGATCAAGTGCTGGCGGCACGCCACACAAATTCCACGATGAATGCTCAACATGATGATGGTAGCCATACGGGAATGCCATCGATTTCTAAGCTGCCGATCATCACCCCGCATCGCGTTTATGATGCGTTGATGGAAAAACTATCGAATCATTTCTCTCGTCAAGTATGGCTTTGGTCGCATACTGAGGAATCGTTGTCGGGGCCGTCGGGTGAACTCGATAGGTCACTTCAAATGCCGGGCTGGGCAAACGTGTGGACGCGCCCAATCCAAAATAGAATTGACATGCTTGCCACGGGAGTCAACTCCGAGGTAGGCGTGCGGGTTCTTGGTGGCAATCTAGAGTCGGTCGTAAATGCTTCCGAAGTACTTGCTGAAGTACTGCGACGGGTTCCGGGAGCGTCAAATGTGCTATGTGATCCAATACGCGATAAACACTATACCGACTTTGTTGTCGATCGCGATCGGGCCGGCGAGTACCGGCTAGACTTGACCGAAATACGCCTCGCGATTGATACAGCCACGCGCGGCTATGTCATTCCATTCGATTCCGTAAGCTCTCTTTCCATTCCCGTTCGATTGACTGTGTTGCCCTCAAAAGACATTGGAAAAGGGTTGTTGGATGCGTCGATTCCTTTTAGGGTGTCAAGCGGGAACGCGGCGAGCAAGGAATGCTTGAGAAGTTACGCCCTTCGAGAATTCGTTTCGCAGCATCATCGCGATGGACCGGCGACGATCAAGAGTGAAAATGGTCAACTTCGCAATTATGTGCGTCTCAACGTTCGCGATCGGGATGTGAGCCAATGGGTGCAAGAGGCCAAGCGTGAAATCGCGAACGTCCAGTTGCCAGATGGAATTACTTTGGAGTGGACGGGGCAGTTTGAGCATGCGACCAAAACACGTTTTGCAATGCTATGGATAATTCCATGCTGTATGATCGCAATCTGGCATCTGTTGTTTGGAGTGTTTTGGGATATCACCGATGCGATGCTCATGTTGCTATCCATTCCAGGAGCGTTGGCAGGTGCAACGCTGTGCCAGTGGCTCATGGGGTTTCCGTTTTCGTTGGCGGTTTGCGTCGGGTATATCGCGTGCTTCGGCATGGCAGCTTCCACCAGTATGGTTATGTTGGTCTATCTTCGACAAGCATTGGCGGATGCAGGGGGTTTAGAAGCCATGTCGCTAACAGAACTCAAAGCGACCGTCATCGACGGAGCAGTTCATCGGTTACGCCCCAAGTTGTTAACGGAAACAACGATGATCTTAGGCCTGATGCCGATCATGTGGAGCACTGGCATAGGCGCAGATGTTATTCGTCCCATGGCCGCTCCAGTTCTTGGTGGTATCTTGATAGCCGACGAGGTCGTCGACTTACTGATTCCAGTACTGTTCTACAAAGTGCGTAAACGCCGTTGGCTTCAATACAAACACTCACAAATGAAGGATTTGACGTCATGACCTGCAAAACGAGTACTCTGGTTTTGAGAGTTGTTCTAGCGTTGTTTTTCATTGCGGGTTGTAATAGTGGAAATTCGCCAAGTCGCTACGAGCCTCCAAAACAAGTTGCACGGAGGGCGATCGATACGGCTTTGAAAACTTGGAAATCCGGCGTTCCTTTGGGGCCAATAGCGGGCAAGCCTGAGATCAACATGTTCGATGAACGCTGGCAATTAGGCAAGAGAATCGAATCCTATGAAATACTCGACGAAGTCGCTGGCAGCGAACATCCTCAATTTAAGGTTCGATTGAAGATCACTGGAGGTGCCGAGGAAGTCAATGAGTTTCTCGCCGTCGGCATAGATCCATTGTTGGTCTTCCGCGATAAAGACTATCGAAAGATGTCCGGAGCACGCTGATTTGGCTCTAGCGCAGGCTTTGTAGACTAGGAATCCCTTGAATTCCTGTGGAATCAGGTCCCGAAACAACCTACCGGAGTGACCGCCCATTGTTTGGGCTACACAGCTAAGAAGAGTCCAATTGACTAGCCGTCTCGCGGTAAGCCCCAGGCTTTACGCTTCACTCCAGGGGTTCCGACCATCTATTTTAGAGGAACGGTAAATATCCCCCGAGTAAAACTCGGGGGCATTGCCCTTTTGCTTCGTGCATTGTTGGAGCTAACGTCTGGTTGCACCGTACGTAGGGAATTGATGTACGCAACCAAACTTACCAGGTCTCGTTCTAGAACAGGCGCAAGTGCTGGATGGGGTGTTCCTGGAATTCCCAAAGTGATTCGCTTGTAGATCGCTTCGGGTTCGTCGCCTCCGTGAAACGCATCGAGACCGAGGTTTGGCGGATAAAGAGGACGTCCCAACGAATCAAACAACCGGTTTTTGGCTCGATTGGCTTCGCCCGGAACTTCATGGCAGCCAACACAGCCCGCCTCGCGAAATACCTCGCGTCCGCGAGCTGCTAGTCCCCTGAGGTTAGAAAGGTCGGGAATGGCAATTGGCTCGCTGGCTTGCGACCTAGCCACGACCCATTGTGACTCGGCCAAACTGTCGGCCCCTTCGTCGGACGAAAACTCGTTCTTAAATCTTGCGAGAAGTCCTGCGCCCATGAATTCTCGCAATACTCCGACCAGCGAATCAACCTCGGAATCGGAAAACTGCTTGAAAGCGGGCATCGACGTTCCTGCCTGACCACGCCGAATGGATTGCGCCAAATCGGCATCGCTGGCCACACCATTCTTGGACGAAATCATTCGCATCGGTTCATCGCGAAAACGACGTGGGGGCGGGAATAAATTGCTGGCTGCTCTCCCAAAGCCGTCTCCGTTGGTTCCATGGCAATTCGCACAATGCGTTTGGTAGAGTTCATTTCCTGGTGTATTGGCGATTGGATCCATGTGCGCTGACAAATTCGAAGGCGACAATTCGGAAATCGCAGTGACCGAGTTCATTTCACGCACCAACGACTGGTCGCCTGGCATCACTGCTTGTTTGGCTCTCAAGTCTTGTATCCGCCGGAGCCTTGCGGTTCGATTTGCAGCTAGTTCAAATACCGATTGGGACGCTGTTGAATCGCCAGCGAGGGCCAGGGCGGTCGCTCCCAAACTGACACGGTCGGTAAGCAAACTACCTGCTTCGCCTTGTCCCTGCAGCGAGTTCGTAAACGCAGTGTCGATGAGTTTTTTGAAATCATTCGTTGTGGATAGATTCGCAGATTTGAAGGCATCGACGGAGTCTCGGTAGTTGCCCAAGTCGAATGCGACGTTGGCTCTTTCCAAGAGTTCACCGTCGGTTTTCGCGGCTGACAACGCGTGTTGCGAAGCCCGAGCATGCCCGAGTCGCCGCCGGATCTTGGCCAGTCGCAATTCCACTTCGGTGTTGTGCGGAAAACGCGAGGCAAAGCGTTCGAGTAGCAGTTCACTCTGTTGAAAGCGGACGTTAGGTGGCCTAGTGAATACTTCGGCCAACGCAAGCCATGACAGTTCGTGACGCGGGTGCCGTTCGATCGTATCGATTAAACCAGCGGCTGCGTCCTCCTTCAAACCGGATAGGTTTAAATGGACAGCGGCAAGGTATTGCAACTGCGCGGAATTGGGCTGCTTGGCGCGCCAGTGGTCGATCAACTCGTTGGCGACGGTGAGTTTCTCGGTTGCAAAAGCCCATTGCACCACGACGCTGTATGCGTCCGCTTGAATAGCCCCTGCATTTTGGAGCAAGTCGACCATCTGTTGTGGTGAAACATCGAGCTGGCCATGCTGGATCTTGTACATCGCGATGGCTAGTTCGACGCCGTCTTTCGATTGCACTAGGCGTTGAGCTTTTTCAATTTGTTCGCGGAACTGTGTTCCTTGACCAAGCTGCCGATAGCAATTTGCAGCCAATAGGTGTAGCTCTGCCGTAAGCGACTTCTCGGGAACGTCACCAATCAAGGCGAGGGTCTTCGACAAATCCCCTTCCGTGTAGCTAGCTTGGATCGAATTCAGGGAATCTCTCCGTCCCGATAGCAGCACGAGACAAGTCGCTGCCGCAATCACCGCGGCCACCGAAAAGAGAATGCGTTTCACTCGTTCACCTCGGGATCCTCTGCAATCTAACCTAGGACGACTTAGTCATTGTACTCTAGCTTCAACTTTCTCTAGGGCTTGCGGTGGCCCTTTCCGGAAAGGCAGGCCGTGAAGTTACTCCTTGTAAACATGTCACGTCGACTTTCCCGAACCAATTCATTACTCGGGAGGGTTAGGTTTCTGCCGAACCATGGCGGCGCCAGCTCGGCAGGAGCCTCGCTCTCCCATAACAAGACTCGGCGGGTAGATTTCATTCTGCCGCTCGCGTAAACGGCAGAGCTTGTTAAGGAAAAAGAAAAATGGGACGATGGAGCTATTTCCGCGAGATGAAGTCCTTCGCCTTTTTTCAGAACATAGGTCAACCCTCGATGTCTTGGCCAAGACTCTCGATTTTACTTTCAATGGCGCTAGCGTTTTCCGGCTGCGACGGAAGCAAAAAGTCTGGAGCTTCGATAGGGAAGGAGTTGGCACATTTGTCCGAACCCGCGGAAGCCCGAAGCGATGCCGAATTGCCTACGCCGATTGCGATCCAAAGGTTTTGCGGGGATTGTCATGAACTCCCCAATCCGACAAGTTTTGTCCGTGAAGTGTGGTATGACGAAATTCATAAGGGCTTTGAGTTTTACGCACGCTCGGGAAGAACCGACTTGCATCCACCTCCCCTCGAGGAAGTTCTCAAGTATTATCGCCAGCGATCACCGGTCCAATTTGCATTTCCTGAGCCTCCATCCCTGGATTCCGATTGGCTCGCCCGTTTTGATCGGGAGAGCTTCGATTGGAAGGACGGAAATTATGTTACCCCGGCCGTATCCTCGATCCGCTGGGTCGAGTTTCAACCGGAAGGAGATCGGCGGCTGGTCGTAACAGACATGAGGGAAGGGAGCGTCAATTCGGTGACACCGGTACCGAAGAAAACGACTCGAACGTTGATCGATCGTGTGGGGGTCCCAGCCAGGGTGACACCCTGCGATTTGAACGACGACGGACGAACGGATCTTGTGGTTGCCGACCTAGGCAGTTTCAATCCATACGATCACGCCTTAGGAAGAGCCGTATGGCTTAAACGCGATGCTGCGACCCGTGATTTTGAATCGATCACCATCGCTGAAAAACTAGGGCGCGTGGCGGATGTTGCGGTTGCTGATTTTTCCAGCGATGGAAAGCTCGACTTACTAATTGCCGAATTTGGGCATCGGCAGACTGGCAGCATTCGACTGTTTACCAATCAAATACACGATCAACGGACGGTTCATTTCGCTCAAAACGTGATCGACATCCGTCCTGGCGCGATGCAAGTTTTGGCGAACGATTGGAACGGTGACGGTGCTATGGACTTTGCAACCGTTCTCAGCCAAGAATTCGAGTGTGTCGAACTTTTTGTCAATCAAGGTCGAAAATTCGACAGGCATCGGGCTGCGACCGGTGGCGATTTAACTTTCGGCTCGGTTGGGATTGAGTTGGTGGATCTCGATCAAGATGGGGATCAAGATATCTTATACGTGAACGGGGATACTTTTGACAACAATTTTGCTAATCGTTCGCATGGTCTCCAGTGGCTTGAGAATGTTGGGAACCTCGAGTTTCGCCTTCATCGCTTGCTGGACTTGCCAGGCGCCTATCGAGCGGTTGCAACCGACATCGATGGTGATTCGGACCTCGATATTCTTGTCGTGGCGAATCTGCCCACGATTGTCTATCCGACTTCGTTGAATGATCGGTCACCTGCTTCGATCGTTTTGCTTGAACAAACAACGGATCTTCAGTTCCAAGTTCACGTGTTGGAGCGAGGGACACCGCGGTATCCAGCGCTGGAAGCAGCCGATTTCAATGCGGATGGCAAGATGGACTTTGCGGTAGGGGTTCAACTCTTTGAAACGGACCCTCCCAATAGTGCTTCGTCTAAATTACCACGATTGACTTTTTGGTGGCAAAAGTAGTGGAAACACTGAAGTACGTGTGGCACGTCCCTGAGGTACGAAGGGCGTGTGAGTCGCTCGAAACAATTGCCACAATCCACCACACGCACCGCTTCGCTCTGGGCGTGCCACGCCCGCCTGGGAGGCTCTAGGCACCCCTGTAAACATCTTTGCAATGCCTAATCGTATGAAGACCAACGGGAGAGCGAGGCTCCTGCCGAGCTGGCGTCGCATTGGTTCGGCAGGAGCCTCACCCTCCCGAGTAATGAATTGGCTGGCCAAAGTCGATGTAAACATGTTTACAGGGGTGGGCTCTAGGGCGCACTGCTCATTCGTTTTAAGGCAGCTGCCGCATCGGCATTCTTCTCGTCGAGCCCCAAGGCCGCACGGTACCAATTCCGAGCTAAGCCTTGTTTTCCAAGTTGTTCGGCGAGGCGACCTATTTCCACTCGAAGTGCAGCATCCTGCGGGCGTTTGATCGCTTCCTGATGCAGGTCTGCAAATTTAAGAAACAAGTCCTTTAGCTCTGTCGCTTTTCGAATCTCTTGTTCACCGCGATCTTTTTCTCCGGATCCGACCAAGGCTCGTCCGTAAAGCAAGCGAGGCTCATGATCGTAGGGTAGCGATTTTGTCATTCGCTCAAGAAGGGGCAGGGCGTTGTTCCAGTCTCGCTGCACCAAGAGAATTCGACCTGCAATTAAGCCCGTGGCTCGATCCGTTGGCACCTGTTTCAAAACAGATTGAGCTAAAGACAAGGCTGTTGCATTATCTCCTGCAAATTCTTCGATGGCACTTCGGGTCGCAAGAACACTTGGAGACTCCAGGCAATCTTTGAGGGTATTGCGAGCTTCGTCCAAATCCCGAAGTGCGACGAAGCATTCCGCCAAATTAACACGTACGAGCTGTTTCACATCCGGCTTCAAGTCGCGATTCAGCAATTCACGATAGTCGCGAATGGCTTCGTCGTATTGCTCGTATTCCTTAAAAATCTTAGCAGACAACAAGAGCGAATTCACATCGACTGGATCCAGTTCTGCAGCTTTACGCAAGTGGTCGCTTGCTAGCCGCATGGCACCCGTGTCATAGTAGATTGCACCCAGCCAAAGATTGGCCCGCACATGCCGAGGGTTCAATTCAAGGGCGTTTTGGAATGCACCCAAGGCTTCCTTCAGTCGGTTTTGACGCTGAAACACCTCACCCGCAATCACATAGGCTTCGCATTGCATCACCGGTACGGTCGAAATTTCTTCGGCGATGCGTATGGCTTCGTCGAACTTCCCTTGTTTCGCCAGGATCAGGCCACGAATGGCCGTGGACAACACTCCGAACTGCGCATCCGTTGCGAGCTCGGAACCAATGCGTTCTGCTGTTGTAAAGTCACCGCGGTCCACGGCCGCAGAGGCTTGTCGGAATTGAATGCCCTGCGGAACTTGATCGATTGGATGGATGCCATCGCTTGGGGACGAGGCTTGGGCTTCAACGGTAGCAACGGGGCTAGCAGCAATCTCGGAAATTTTCGCTTTGGCTGCGTCCGCAAGTGGGTCACTCGCTTGCTTCTTATCGCTGCAGCCGGCGTAAACCAACAGGCTCGGCATTAGCATGACTAGTCGCAAAAACTTGCCCATAACACTTCCTAGGTAAGACGATCAGTTGGTCTTGTAAGGATTTGAACTTGTTCTCTTTCCCATGAAAACAACCAAGATCAATGTTAGCAAGGCAAGGACTGCAAACCAAATCGCCGTCAGTCCTGCTGGAGCGGGCGGAAACACACTAGTGTTGGTGTAACCGGGCAAAACCATTGCCCCTGAAACTGGTACAAGAATACCAGTCAGAATTCCCGCAGCCGGTAACGAATACGCCTTTCCGCGTTCGGAGGAACTGGCTTGAAACAACAGTTGTATCGAAATAGGTATCAACAAGATGACACTCAGAATGGCAAAGACAACCATATCGCAAAAAAGAGGTCTTGTCTGCTCAGAGATCATCGGGATCGGATGATCGAGGTCCAAATAGCGCCGCGTCAATAGACCTATGGCTCCGGCAGCCAAGCCCGCAATGACTCCGCAAATTAGCGAAGTGACAGCGGCACCGATTCCATTGCGAGCATCCCCGAACACGAAAAATCCAATGAGTCCAAAGGCCGAGCCAGCTAAGCCGAATTTCAGCAAAGTGTTTTTCCACATATTTTCGTTGTTGACTACGGCCAGTTTGTCTTGATCCGCTTTTGGGCTAAGTGCACCAACGCCTGCAAGCTCATCGGGAACTCGCCATACCTTCGGGGGAAACGAAAACCCCAACCATGCAATGATGCCCGTTGCGAGTATCGCGACTATCCAACGGCCTTGGGACAATGGAACCCTCGGCGTAGTGACCGTGGCTACACTACTTCCCTCTGGGGTTAAAGAGTTGTTTGTATCAGACAAGATGATTTCCTTAGAATTGAGGTGGGGAGGATTATAAAAAACGCGGTACAAACTTGCGAAAAACCAAGAATCTTAGAGCTCAGTGTAGCAGAACAGGTCTCGCGATTAAACTACCCGCCGTCTTGATGCACTTCCTGCGAAGGGTTTCATTGGAGAGCGAGGCTCCTGCCGAGCTTGGTGTTGGTTCGGCAGGAGCCTCTCCCGCCCGGTATGATCCAGGCTGCCGGTCGCCTTAGTGGAAATCCGTATGAACGCACCATGCAACGGACGTGACTCCGATCAGCAAGAGGAGTCCGCCAGGCGGAACAAGCAAAATACCTATTCCTGGATCGCCGGAATAGCAAAACAGCCCCCCTAGAAAAAAACCCAACGGCATGAGTAAACCCGCTCCTAAAAGGCATATCGATGCCCGTACTTGGCCGCTGCTGGTCTTGGCGGATAACTTGGGTACCGTCAGGGCGAATACGATTTGCAAGACCGACAGCAACGTCCCGTGGCTGTGTGCCAAAGTCCACATGAGCCGCCGCGTTTCTGCATTCACTCCAAGGTACCAAACGATTTTGAAACCGTGCAGCGTTTCCAACGTAATGCCTAGACCGACAAAAACCGCCAACGACCACCAACCGAAACGCATGTGCCTACTCGCCAGTCGTGCGCCAGCATCCAATGGTGTTGCGTTCGATTTCGTCAAAGTCATGTCCGATCCAGTTGAATTGGCGGAAAGTGTGGAACTAAGTGAGGAACTATTCGTAAAGCGTTACCGGGCGGTCGTCTCGTTGCATCAAGAATTTCTGAAGCACTTCCACGTTCAAACCATGTTGGGCATCCAATAGTGGCTTAAGCCCTCCTGCATTCGAATGGGGTCGATATGTCCCCTTTTGAAGCGAAGGGGCCATTGGGGATCTTTCGTCCGGCGAAATGAGCGAATTGTATTCACTTAATTTCACGCCCAGTTTCGCCAATGACTGTTGAGCTATGTACCGGGTGACGGAGTAGGGGTCGTCAAGCAATTGCGCCAAGAAAGGTGTTTGCCATCCCTCACCCGCAGCGATCCTGGCTGGTTCCCAACCATGCGACCATGCAGCCAAGGATCTCTGTACCGCATCCCCTCGAAGCATCCAAAGGACCGAAGCAGCCACTTCGCACTGCTCTGTGTCCAAATCCGGTCGCGGCGTCCCATACCATTTCTCCATGGTGTCGGCCGTCCAGCCTAGAGACTGGTCGACATGGCATTGATTGCACGCGACAGGTCTTCCCGTCGCCAAGCTCGATGCAACGCTGGGCGAATCGACTCGGTGACTACG
The DNA here is from genome assembly GCA_031372345.1 of Pirellula sp. Taxonomy (GTDB): domain Bacteria; phylum Planctomycetota; class Planctomycetia; order Pirellulales; family Pirellulaceae; genus JBKCUI01. The sequence goes on along the minus strand of JANMLD010000491.1, from coordinate 1,046 downwards.
GATCGCGGTGAAGAGCGCGTAGCTGGTGTACGGCATGTGGCAATTGTAGCATCGGCTCCCCGCCGAATCGACGGTATGATGCGTGTGCTGGGAAATGTCGCCTGCCAACGTCTCATGGCACTGCAAACACACTTGATCATTTTGCATGTCCGTTCGCATCTGCTTATTGGGTTCGCTTGAATGCATCGAATGACAGGACAAGCAGGACATGCCACCTTTTAGATAACATGCGGATTCTTTCATTCCGGAAAACTCGCGACCGCCCACACGCATCGTCCCATCCCGCCAGAAACGGATATCCTCTGGATTATGGCTGTCGGCCAGCTTGAAAGCACTTTCATAGTCTCCACCCGCTCGATACTTGTTGTATTGCGTCGGTGCTTGCTCGTCGAATGCGACATGGCATTGCCCACAAACCTCCGATGACTTGTGTGGCGACAGTCTGGCAGGATTTACGATCGTGGGATCGGCGTTGCCGCTCAAATGTTGAGTGTATCGCGTCAAAGGATTCTGATGTTGAGCGATGTGAGCTGCACCCGGACCGTGGCATGCTTCACATGAAATCCCAAGTTCTGCAACGCGGCTTTGCCAATTTCCAGATTCGTAACCAACGTCACCGGCTACGCTGTGGCAAACAATACAATTGTTGTTCCAAACCTGCCCATATTGTTTGGAGTCAGGCGGGAGACGACTGAATTCGGGGGGCAGAATAAAGGAATCCCCGTTGGGAATCCAACGATCGGAATCGATGTGGTACACCCATGGAAATAGTCTGACCTTATTGCCATGCTGACTGGGTACCCAATAGGCTTGAAGATGGTGCGAACCGGTGGTCATCACCACGGGCAAATTCACTTGTGACGAGACGGCGGTGGCATCATCTGGGCTTCCGTCAGGGTCCTTCATTTGGACAAAAAACCACTCGCCATTGCGATCGACTTTGCACGACGAACCATTCGATTCCAGCAATCGGCCATCGAAGGGCGCACGAACTGTTTTGTCCGTCGCAAGTTGGGTCATCGTTCGGTGATACGAACGATGCCAGC
>JANMLD010000455.1:0-23933 GCA_031372345.1 Pirellula sp. | reverse complement strand
ATCGATACTTCCAAGTTTCGAGCCATCGTTTTGATCCTCAAGATAGAGTCGTGACGAACCACAAAAACGCTACGATATCACAAGCGAATCACGCTAGCATTTCAACTTTTCGCAATTTCAATCGTACAGGTCGAAATTTTTCGCCCTCCACCCATTCCATGATGATCGCAGGGACTGTTGCTTCACTACCGGGAATGCAAACGTGCTCAATTCCATAAACCGTCACGATCGCAGGATGATTTGCGCGAGCAAGGAGTTTGCCATGCGCCAAAGCATCCGCGACGTTGGGCATATCAGGCTTAATGATCTTGACTGCAACCTGCCTGCCGAAAGGTTGCTGAATAGCGCGATACACGCTTCCGTACAAACCACTGTCAACGCGTTCAAGAATCTCAATGGATGGCTGAGAATATGGTGATTCACTTTCAATTGTCATTTATCATCTGTCCAAATTCTTCGGTAACTTCTTTGCCGTGTCTTCGAGTCACGCATGAGGTCTTGTTCCGCTTGGACTTCGATTGCTGAGCGCTGGCGTTCGCTGAATCGTTCGTATTCCTGTCGGGCTTTTTCATCTGCTGATTCTCACGATACAGAGTCTGCGTTGGGAAGTATTTGGCGTTCCCTTTGCTAACGACATTGCCTTTCCAGGTCGTTAAACCCATGTTGGGCTGCGTCGCGTCGGCTCGACCGGCGATGAGCTCGGGAGCCGTTTTACCAGTGGCGGCAAGATTGTAGTGTCGGAGCTTGCGAGATACTTCGCGTCCGACTTCGGATCGAACTTGTAAGTAATCCTTACAAGTTGCCAACTCGTCGAGTTCGCCATCTTCGTAAATCGATTTTAAATGCAGCGTTACGTTCTGCGGAGTGACTTGGAATAGTTCCGCGATCAGAGCCTGCGTAAGCCAAATTGTCTCGTTCTCAAATCGGCACTGAATGCGCGTCCTACCATCTTCGGTTTGATATAGGATGATCTCGGACTTAGGCGTTTCATCATTGTCCATCGTTGATTATGCGTCGGGGTCTTCTTCGAGGATTTGGCGGAAGTCGTTGGCAATGTACTTCTGATACTGAGGTTTTACATGCTCAGTTTGTGCTCTGGTGTTCTTGCCGTTGAACCAGAGAGTTCGTTTGTCTTTGTTGGCCCCCTGCTTGTTTTGATGGGAATTCGTCACAAACTCGCGGGAGGAAAGTATCCAAATAGTATCCATTCGTTCCGAATAAAACACGAACCAGTAATTGTCACGGATTTCGTGGGTGAGTGCGGCAAATAATGCGGCATCACCAAACTTTGCATTCTTCGATCTGGCTTTGATTTGAATCTCTACAAACCTACCATCGGGGCGTTTGACAACTGCGTCGACGGCATCATCATCAACCAAGGGCAAGTAAACATCGAGTCCCTCCTTGAGCATCAGCCCCACCACGTAGAATTCAATTCTCTTACCGAAGGCAGCCGAATTGCGAAAAGAAATGCTCATAACGTGATCGTCCTACAATTTTCCGGTTCAGCAACTCCCGCCCGCACGGGATTCAAATCCACATAACCCCGAGAGCGGCCCCGCGCGATTCGACTCCTCTCCCCAGATGGCCCGGGAGAGGGGAGCAAGAATTCGGTTCGTGTGACTGAATCAGCATTTGAACACATCCATCGGAAGAAATGTCAACAAGAAAACCCTGCGTTTTGCAGGGTTCTGATGGTGTCTGGGGGGGTAGGGATGACCCCGAAAATAGGCCCAGTAGGAATCGAATAAACTCCAATATCCCACATAATTCAAACGAAAACAATTCCGTACCCCCGCCGGTTCCCCCATCAGGGGCCATCGAGCTACTTGCCATATGGGCTGAATTGAACGAGTCGGCCCGTCGTGATCTGCTGGCGGTGGCCCGTGGGTGGTTGAAGGTGGCACCATGAGCCATCAAGCCTATCGAGTGCCGGCATGGCTAGAACAATCCGCCAATGCCCCCGGCGTCGATCCTAAAGCGGTCGAGATACACAATCGGCTGAACGGTGCCCTAGAGCGTGGCGACACAATGGAGGGCCTGCGATTGATGCGGGAGCTAAACCGCAATTTTGAGAGCGTTGGAAACCGTCCACAGAATACACTCAATAAAGGTTGACCATGCGGGAACCATCAAGAGGTAGGGGGTCGATATCCTGTGGGGTGCGGTCCCTGTAGACGGCACATTTTCGAAGATGTTTTTTTGGGGGGTTGGGACCCGCTGCCTGCCAACTCCTATCGCTTAATCATGGCTCTGGGAATCTCAAAGCGGAATTCACCATCTTGTTGACAACCTTTACCTGCCAAAGTCAAGAATAGTTGCTTTGCATTTTCAACAGGCACTTCAAATACGATTGCGTCGTCCAAAGATTTTCCAGGGTAAATCGAGTCGTTTGTACTCGCCCCCTTGACGCGCACGGAGCTTGAGAAGTCTATGACTTTGTACCTGTTGTCATTCTCGTCTGTAAGCTTGGCGGTTATTCCAGACATGGAAGATAGGCTTGCCATCCATCCACGGTAGTCGAGTTTCTTCGTGGTACTTGTGTTAGTAATTTGAACTCGTACGGTCAACAGTTCCTCTTTAGATTCCGAATCGTTCTTTGAGAACATCTGAGTAAGGTCAACTTTGCCCAACTTCGCTTCTGTAATTCTTAATTGAACATTCCCGAGTTGTAGTGGTTCGGCAGCGGGGTTGAATACAATAGTGGGCTTAGCATTCGCGGTTGCAGATGGGTCAACGATTGGAATGTCTGAGGCTGGGTCTTGAATTGCGACGCCTTGGTTCATAGCACCTGGCGTAACTGGGCTGGCCTGTTGTGGTACCTTGTCCCGTTCGGCTTTAAGGCGTTTCATAGTGCCATCAACACTTGCCATTGTGCTTGCAAAGACTGTGATGAAGATGATACCGAAACAGAGGGCGATGGAGTTGACTGCAGCGCCAGCGATTGAATAGCCGATACCGGTTCCCTTTCGAAATACCGACATAACAATCCCGGCAATACCAAGAAGCAAACCAAGCCCGCTTAAACCAAAACCGATAAAGGGTATCCAGCAAACAAAGAAAGAAAGGATTCCCAGTATCAAGGACGAGATTCCAAGGCTATTCGATGCATGTGAATTGTGAACATTGACCTGAATTGCGTTTGTCGGATGTGCTTTTGGCTGTACTACTGTCGAGACATTCGGGGCGGTTTGAAGGGATTGTGGAAACTGGGGAAGGGTGACCTCGGGGACCTGTCTGGTTGGTTGCGCGATCGTTTTTGGTTTGACCGTTAATTGTGTTGGTACATCTTTCAAAACAGACGGTGAAGGAACTAGTATTTTCTGCCCACATCCAGGGCACTTCCCAGTTCTGCCTGCAAGCTCAGGCTTAACTCGGATTTGCTTGTTACAATCAGGGCAGTTGAATTCGATCATCTTTTAGGCTGGACTCAATGAAGAGAATTTGTTTCGGAGGGCTATCATCCTATTGCACCATTCAACCAGGGGCAATCAAATTCCGGAAATAGAATTACGGTAATCACCTGGAGTTTCGGAAGACTGGCCCAACTTCGTCGGATGAACTACGCGACCCGGGGGACCAATAATTGAGTGTTTTGAGGGCTAGCGATAGCGTGTAAGGCTTGCGTGGAATAAGTGGTCAAATAACTTTTTGGGAGAATGAACATGGTTGGAGTAGCTGGGCGATCGGGTGGCGATCGGTGGAACGATGGTGCGGACCGAACGGCGGTCGATGGCGGACCAAGTAAACCGGACTTGCCCGAGTCGGTCGGCAAGAAATGGGATGAGCTCATCGAGCAACTACCGGCGGGAAGCCTGCGGAAAATCGATTGCCATGAACTGCGGATCCTGGCCGAGCTACTGGCAATGGCGGACGGCCTGGCCGAAACATGCCGTTGTGATCCAAGCGACCATCGAGCGGCCCGAGTGTACCTAAACACGGTCGCCCAAGTGCATCGGCTATCAGCGTCGTTTGGTCTGAACCCAGGCGATAGAAAACGATTGGCCATTTCCCCGGTGGTTGATGACGAAAACGACGTGTTGCGGGCGATGTTGAAACGACGAATGGCTAGAAGATAAGAAGTTCTGATGGTGTTAGAGGGGCTTGTGATCAGTGGCCATCAGCGAGCTACCGGCCATATGGGCAGAACTAAGTGGCGTTTGAGAACTGAAAAAGGACCTTGACCAACAAACTGTTTTTAGCGAATTTGGCCAAATTTGCGGTTCCGTTACCAAATTGACGTTCATTTAGTGTCAGTTATACTCATCTGTCGGACAGTGCATTGGAATCCGGTGCTGTGAGCAATGGCATAAACGAATTTGCTCTGGCTCGCTACAGTTGCCTATAGTATTGAATTGGTAAGGCCAACACCAAACGCAAAAAATCTGACAACCTTTAACGAAAACATTGATGAAAGACAACGTTCTTTACTTGCGAGGCATGTTTCCAATTGGGAACATTTCCGAGAGTGCGGTTCGAGATGCTGCCTATCTGTTGGAATTGGACGCGGACGGATTCTCAGCCATCATCGCATCTCTCGAGAATTTCAATGGTTTCGTTGATAAATCGGAACTTTGTCGGCTTTTTTCGATGATAATCGACGCTGATAAAGCATCGAAAATCGCAAGATTTATAGACGTTTACCACGAACGCCTCCGAAACACAGGGATGCCAATTGAGAGTTTCCTAGGGCTCATTACGAAGTGGCTCTCTTCCGAAGATCCTGACGGGAAAATCGTCCCCAAGGCAGATTTAGCGACGTTCTCAAAACGAGTAACTCAGGCGCTTTTTAGTTATCCTGGCTACCTTCGACAAGCAAAAGCAGAGGATCTCTCTGGAAAAGTTGGGAACGAATTCCAAAGCTTTGAGCTCATTTGTGACATTCGGCCTGTGTTTGATCAGGCCCGAAAAACGATCGAAGGAATGCTCCCACTTACATGGCTAAAACTGGTAGTAAAACAAGTGGATGGCCTGCCAATATCGACAGAAGCAGTTCTAACTGAACAGGACCTCGACTCAATGACGGATACTTTGGAAAAAGCGAAGCAAAAATTTGTTGAATTAAAGCGAGCGATTCGAGATGATTTCCTCAAAGCAATGCCTAATACAAAATTGACCATGTCAAACGAACTAACAGCAGATTCAGAATGACCACAAGTAAAAAGTCGCAAGCGGTTGACTACGACAACGAAATTGATCTTGAGTCAGTTTTTGAGCGACTTATGCCGGATGGCTCAAAAAATCTACAAGCAATCTGTGATTACCTGTACTTCGGCAAGGGTATGCAATTTGCCAAACCGGCACATTCGGTGATTTACGAAAAATCCCCACAGGACGGTAAAAGGTTTTTTGCATTCGATGAGGAAAACAATTTGCTTCACGGACGGGTAGATGGTGTTTACCCTCACGATGCACAGTCTGAGTATCCGTCATGCGTTATTGCCACTAATTCCAGACCCTTTCCTCAAAGCCAAGTCGCTCCCGCACGCTTCGTTTTCCTTAACGAAAAGTTGCCTGTGATTCAAAGAGCGACGGCTTTGATGGACCTTGTACATTCGGATTCGGCGTTGGCAACCGATCATATACTGGAACTTCTTCGTTCAACGACAATGGACGAGAAATGGATTCCGTACGTTGTCTATGCAGCGGAAGAGTTGCGATTCGCCAACCCAACAGACCAAGATCTGGTTTGGAAACGGCTACTCAATATAGCATTTGAATTTAGGAATCGAAATGAAGCTGCGTTTGAAAGGGTTGTGTTTAGTGCTATTCGCCGTGTCGCATCCCTGTTGCCGGAAGATCAGGCATCAGAATTGCTTCCTTTGCTTGAAAATACAGGCTCGGTCGACACTAGATTGGTTGGATTGCACGCTATCAAAACGGTTTTTTCAGTATTCCCTTCCAAGGACAATTGCAATCGTTTGCTGGCCAACCGGGTCAACGAGCTTGCCATCAAATTCATTGATCGAGATGTCCTTATTCCAGGTGAAAACACAGCGATTGCTGAAGCTTCCGTTGTCGCTTTAGCTTGTCTTAAAAGCGATCAATTGAAACCTCGGTTAGAACAAGTCGCACGGCTAAGACTTGGTTGGTTTTCAAAAATCCTTAGGCGATCACTAACTCAAGTGGCCGACCAATGGGATCAAAGTGCAGCCATTGCCAAGCAATCGATTCATGAATTGACGACGTTTCTGGAGTAACTGCTTGTCTGGCCAACCAAATCAAACGCGACAATTCGAAACTAAACGAGTTATCGGGAATTATCCATGGACAGTACGATCCTTTGCCGTTGTCGGTGAAGATGCTGACGAGACGTCTCACTTCGTAGCTCACGCTGCATTAAACGAAGATACCTGTGAGATTCGTGAGGGCGCTGTGATTCCAGTGTTTCACATGTGTCCGCCGCTAGCTGGACCGTCGATCGAAGGATCACAAAGCAACGCGATTCGGGCTGATGTGGTTTCGGATATTTCATTGGATGTAGACGAGTTGAATTCGATGAAGCATTGGCGTGCCAACGTCGAGAAGTTAAAGCGAGATGTAATTAACGTCCAGGGACTGCGCCCTTTTCGCGAGTACATCCTGTTCCCACACAAGAAACCAGTACTGTCAGAATTGAATCGGCCAATTTACTGGCGCTATAGCTGTGCCGGCTTGGTAATCGACTGCTATGAAACAGCTGGGATCGAGATTATTGATCTGTCCGCAGAGATGCCTGAGATTGACGAGGAATGCCTTGCAGAAAGTTACCCTCGAATCGCAAGACTAGAGGAAATCTTCCAAAAAAAACAAGATCACGAATTTCTTTCCAAATACGGGTACCGGGGGCTGGCAGACCTGGGTCTTGCGGAAAAACCTTGGCGACCAATTTTTGTCGGCTATCTTTTCCATTCTCTCAAACGCTTTAGCGTCGATACAACTCGACCAAAAGCTTATTCCCCAAAGAGTAGTCTGGAAAGGTACTTTCCGTTACCTCCTGCGGCCAACAGCTAGGGGAACTCAATTTCTAATTTACGCTTCTCCTTGCCGAAACGACGAATGGCCAAAAGTGCCAATTAAGGGACTTTTTTCATGCGTGGGTGCGAGCGGTCGCCTAGGTCCTATCGGCTAGAAAACGATATCCCCCCCGGTACAATGGGTCCTTCCGGCTGAGGATTGCGGCCATGCGGGCGAAAACATCTCATTTCCGGTAGAAAGAGTTAGTGCGTGTACCCGTGTTTCTCGGGGGTTTGGGGGCCGGTGTGCTTGGAGGCCCGGGTGCTTTGGGTCCTTCCCGATGTTGCGAATGGGTATGCGGTCGAAAACATCTCAAATACCCACACATATAGTCCGTCCGTCCGGTAGTGTGCGTTGGGGTAGGGGGCTGTTGTGGATTGACTAGGCTTTTCCATCGTCGAGCCTTAGAATTCTTGCATCGGGTAGCGGGCTGATCCCCTGCGAACGGTCGGCCCTCGGTAATGCGTCTCCATGCGTTACCTTGGGTTGGCTGGCCCTTCATTCAAAAATGGAGAGTTCTTGCGATGGTAATGTTGGCGGATTTGAAACGTCTTTACGAAATCGAGCAAATGACGATTTTGGCGTTACTGGAACCATCGAGTACGGTCCGGTTCCGTGTTGAAAACGAAATCGAGAGAGTTGGCCAGTCTTATTCCTTTGCGTTGCAAAAGCTGATTGAACGTCGGACCGAAATTCAGAATCTAATGAATGCCCCGGACTTGGTTGATTTGGTGCATCGGACTGTGGCGTACCAAGATCGTTTTGTTCCGGAACAAGCAACGACATTTGCATACCAAGCCCTCGGTTTATTTGATCGGCTTCAAGGTCTATTTATGCGTCTCTCGGAATCGATCGATTCGCCCATGAGTGTCGAATGGAAATTAGCGAATGACAGTCGAATTTGGAATGAGTTTGGTTATCGTCGTGATGATTTTTCCGAGCTAAAGCGTGGACTGGTTTGGGAATTTGCGACGGTTAAGCGAGTGATTGCCGAGCACAACATTGAGACGGCTGGTCTTTCATCCGTGAATCGATTGGGGATTTGCGAAAATAGCTGCGGCCAATGGCGAAAGTCGGAGAAGTGAGGCGGAGCAACAGTTCTATGAACAGCAAAAGCGAACGGCCCTTTTTTATGAGTATGCAAGTGCATGGAATCATTGGCAAGCGACTTGGGAAAACTGTCGATTGCATATTGATGGCAAGCTGAATGATAAGGCCTACGATCCTGAAGCAGAGATTGCAACAGCATTACAAAGGCTAGTTGAGCTAATTGGCCAAAGAGACTTATTGAACAACCTTATTGAGGCGTATCGGCGGTTCGATCCTTTGTACTACCATGGATCGACAAGTGAGCAACAAGCGAATGCGGTAAAGATCGTTTTGCAATTGCTGGTTGAGATCCAGAAAGGCGTTTCACCTTCCCAAGTTGCAAAGGAACTATTGGAGCTTACACCTTTACCGGACTTAACTGGAGCAAAGTCGGCATATGTGCTAATTCGTGTTGCGATGCAATGGCCGATTCTCTGCCGCGGATGTAGTCGTCAAACGGAACCAAGTAGTTTTGATCGTCCGCTCTGTGGTGAGTGTTCCAAGAGCCGATTGAATGATAAGCAAACAAAGACGGCTGACCCTAAGGAGAACGAGGTTAAAAAGCCACACAACACCAAGGAACGCCAAGAAGAATTGGTGAAAATTGGCCGTGAGCTAATTTCGAAAAAGAAGTTCCCTTCTAAAGCGAAATTAGCGGACGCGATGAAATGTGATTGTCGATCCGTAGCATTTAAAGCGGTATGGAAGCTCCATAAAGAAAAGTACGGTCCAAAGCAGCGTGCACCCAAATCAATTGGCGTCCATGCTGCAAGCTCAATCGCGATTGTTCCAAATAAAGAAGAGTTGGATCGGCTGATTGACGAGCAAACGAAAGATTGTGAGGTCGATAGCGTCCATCGCAACGGTCGACGAGCCGGAAATCGGGCCAACGTCTAAAAGTATGTAGGCTACATACTTGAAAGCATGCCTTATTTCTGATTTTCCCGAAAATTTCCGCTTTGCAATTTCAAAGGGAACACGATTTTTTTGAGCTCTTAGAAGGAAAGTATGCTGAAAAAGCATGCGTCTTTATTCCTGATGTTGTAAGGCCCGTATGGTTGGCCTGGTTATATCTAGGAGGTAGGCGTCATGCCACCGAAACTAATTACGATCGGCAGGATTGCGGACGAATGCAAAGTCCCGATCCATAGAGTACGCCATATTTTGGCGACGAGAACGCACATCGAGCCGGCTGCCTATGCTGGGCAAGTCAGACTGTACAGGACTGAATCGATTGAGATGGTTCAGCTTGAACTCAATGCAATTGAAGCTAGACGAACAACTGAGGGGGTGACCAAGTGAGTTTGACCCCCATCGAAATTCAACAATTAGCCGATGCGATTGCCGAGCGGCTAGCTAGTCGTGCTACTGGAGACGTTCATCTTGATGCCCTCGGGGCGGCTGCGTTGCTTGCTTGTAGCGTACCGACAATTGAACGGCTTACTAAGTCTGGCGAAATCCCCTCGGTGAAACTAGGCCGATTGCGGCGATACCCTCGGGCTGGGTTGCTTGCGTTGCAAAACGATAAAGGGGGTGACGAATGATCGACATTCAAACCTACTTTGAGTTTGCTATCGAGTACCGAACCCCCGTTGGCGATGAACCCAACAATTCCAAGATCCTAAAGGGGCAAGTTGCTTTGCTGGCTGCGTTGCTTACCGCTAATGATGGCAATGGAACCTTGGATGATGCCACGGCAAAACTTTCGGAACCATTCGAGGATTCTGGAAAGTGGCGGGGGCAAATTACCTTAGGGCTTTGCCGTGAAGGATTGATTGAATCGGTTGGCGCGGAGAACTCCAAGCGCCGAAGTCGTCATCGTGGTTTGTTGCGTCGATGGCGTTTGGTGGATCGGAAGAAAGCCCGAGCGAAGGTTGAATCCCTTAGGCAGTTCATCGAGCGATTGAACGCAAATAAAAAAGGGGGCGGCGATCATGGCAAGTAATCGATACCCCCTGAGGAACATTCAGCAAGAAAATCATACCGTAGCGGACTTGAAGAAACTAGCTTCCGGGCGATGGCTTGAGATATTGCAAGCGGCTGGAATACCGGCAAGTGATTTGGATGGGAAGCGAGGGCGGCCCTGTCCTAAATGCGGCGGGTCGGATCGGTATAGCCCGATGATTGATTTGGCACAACGTGGCGCGGTGTTGTGTCGATCGTGTTTCAATGCCACTACCGAACCCCGGAGCGGTGATGGTATCGCTACTCTGCGTTGGTGGTTGGGCGTCGATGCCCGTGATGCCATTCGATGGCTGTCGAGTTACCTGGGCGTGACTGATGGCGATCATACCCCGGCGGCGGCTAGGCCTATCGAGCGGCGGCTATCGATACCTGAACAAACGGTTGACCCTGTGCGTTTCAAACTGATGGCTGAGGTATGGCGGCGAAATATGCGGCCATCGTATTTGCTACGAGCGGCTGAACTGATAGGGCTGCCGGTGGATCCTCTTGAGCGGTTGGGCGTTGGCTGGTCCGTGGAACATCAAGCAACTACATGGCCTATGCGTAATGCTACCGGCGAAATTATTGGGGTTCGGCTGCGATGCCCCAAGACGGCTGCTAAATGGGCGGTTAAGGGTTCTCGGGCTGGCCTGTTCTATGTCCCGGACTTGCTAACCATCGAACGGCCCGAAAGGTTAATCATATGCGAGGGGCCTACCGATACGGCGGCCATGTTGGCGGTGGGACTTCATGCGGTTGGCGTGCCGAGTGCCGGAGGTGGAATCGATCTGCTGGTTGCGATGTGCAGACGGATGCGGCCTGAGTATCTGCAAATTATGGCCGATGCTGATGGCCCTGGAGCTGCCGGTGCCGAGCGTGTAGCGGATGCCTTAGTGATCGTGGCCCCGGTTGTCATCGTGACCCCGTTGGGCGGTTGCAAGGATTCGAGAGCCTGGGTTGTTGGAGGTGCGGGTAAGGATGCGATTGTGGCCGCTGGTGATGTTGCCCCGGTGCGACAGATGACCATTCATGGAGGGGCGATCTGATGAGCGAGCTAAGACTGAAAGTATCGAAAGCCCCGGACGGTCGAGCAAAAATTGAAGCGACCATTGGTGATGATGTCGTGGCGGCTGATGTGATTGATCTATGGTCGGATGCTGAGCGTGATCGTTTTGCCAGTGCGGTTCATGCGGCGGTGCCTGCGTTGGACTTGATGACAATACAACGTGAATTGTTGAAAATCGATCGTGAGAATCTGCCTACGGTAAACGGCCCTGATGATCCATGGCCCGAGCCTGCGAGCGTTGATAGGGCAAGCCTGCCTGCGTTTCCGGTACTTGTCTTGCCCGAGCCTTTACGGGCGTGGGTTAGTGCCACGGCTGAGGCTTGCCAAGTGCCATCGGACTTACCTGGGCTGCTTGCGATGGCGGCGTGTGCGGGGGCTGTTGCCCGACGTGTCGAGGTAGTGGCGGGGCGTGGTTGGGTCGAGCCGATCAATTTGTATGTTGCTTGCCTACTCGAGCCCGCAAACCGTAAGTCTGCTGTTTTCTCGGCTGCGTTTCGACCATTGCGAGAGATTGAACGGGATTTGATGGAAATGGCGGCCCCTGAGGTTGCTAGGTTGTCATCGGCCCGACGTGTGAAGGAAAGCAAAATGAAAAAGGCTGAGAAAAAAGCATGCGATAAAAGCTGCCCCGAATCTGCTGAACTTGCTGGAAACTTGGCTGCGGAGTTGTCCAATGAGCCGGTGGCGGCGTTGCCCAAGTTACTGGTTGATGATGCGACGGCTGAGGCGGTCGAGATGCAATTGGCGGCCCAAGGCGGTCGGCTGATTTGTGCCGGTGCGGAGGGTGGTTTGTTCGATGTGATGGCTGGTCGGTATTCCTCGGGCGTGGGGAATCTCGATTGCTTTTTGAAAGGCCATGCCGGCGATGATCTGCGTGTGGATCGAGTAACACGGGGTTCGATTGTGGTCGATCGGTGTTGCCTTACCCTGGCCTATGCCATTCAGCCCGAAGTAATCCGGGGAATGGCCGAGCGGCCTAGTTTCCGTGGTCGAGGTCTGATTGGTCGGTTCTTGTATTCGGTGCCAGAAACTCGATTGGGCAAGCGGCGTATAAATGCGGCCCCGGTGGCTAGTGCTTTGGCGGATAGCTATTCTGCGTTGGTGCGGCGGTTGGCTGCGATCGAGAGCGATGGCGAACGGCCTAGATTCCTAACGATGAACCCCGAGGCATCGAGTTGTTTCTATTCCTGGCAAGTGGAGGTAGAGGGCTGGTTAGGCGATAGCGGGCGGCTGCGTGAGTTGAGAGACTGGGGCGGTAAGCTGTGTGGACTGACTGCCCGGCTAGCTGCGATCCTTCATTTGGTGGAAACGGATTCGGTCGAGCCATGGAATGTACCCATAGGCTTGCTTGTACTCGAGTCGGCTATCGGAATTGCCCGTTGGTCGGTTTGCCATGCTGAGGCGGTTATCGGTCTGATGACTGGGGCGGGCGGCGGTCTGGATGATGCGGGCTATGTGCTGCGTTGGATCCGTGAGAACGAGCGGACTGAGTTTACCCGGCGTGATGTCCATGTTCATGCCCGGAGCCGGTTCGATGGCGAGCCTGACAAGCTGGACGCTGCCCTGGATGTGCTTACCGATCGTGGTTGGATTCGGCCCATTGCGACTACTGAGCGGAATAGTGCAGGAAGGAAACCAAGCCCGAAGTTTACAGTGAATCCGGCGATTGCTGGCGGACAATTGGCCCCGAGGATCCCGGCGGCAACTGTCGTGATCGAGCCCCCGGCCCGTCAAAAGGGGTTCGTATGATGCAAAACGAAACTGCCGGAAAGCCTGCACACAATACACACAATAGCCCGGATGATGTCCAAAACGGTAATTCTGTGGATTCTGTGCAGGGTTTGGGGGAAATTGAAATTCTGTTTCGAGAATTGCAAGCGGTCGGGGTGAGCCTGTTTATCGAGGATGGCCGGCTTGCGTTCGATGCCCCCGGCGGTGCCCTGACCGATGAACTACTGGCCCGGGTTCGTGCCGAGCGAGATGGCTTGCTGGCGATGCTGACTGGCGAACAAGCGGCTACCCCGGAGCGATCTGGGGCAAGCTGCCCATTCTGTCGGTCGGAGCTGCTCGAGGATGTTGAGCCCGGTTGGCGTTGCTGTGATTGCAAGCGGTTGGCCTGGGTCTGGACTTCAAGCGGTTCGATCGTTCGGGTTGATTGCGAAAGGATGAACCTACTATGGATTTGAAAATGGAGCATTTGACGGCGGTCGTGGATTCGAGAGAGCAAACCCCATGGGACTTGAGCCCGATGGCAATGGAAACGGACGGGCTGAGCGTTGGGGATTATTCGATAAAGGGGCTGGAATCGATTGTTGCGATCGAAAGAAAGAGCCTGGCGGACTTCGTTGGTTGCTGCGGTGCCGAGCGTGATAGGTTTCAAAAGGAATTGGATCGGTTGAGAGGCTGGCCCGTGTCGGCCATTGTGATCGAGGCTAATTGGGCTGACTTGGAGCTAGGCCAATGGCGTAGCAAACTATCGGCCAAGCAAGTTCAAGCGTCGTTTTGTAGTTGGATTGCCCAAGGCCATCGAATCATCCTGGGTCGTGATCATGCAACGGCGGCTAGCATTGCCCGGGCGATCCTGTTTTATGCGGCCCGGTATCGAGTTCGGGAAGCGGCGGGAATCATGGCCGGGATGCCAAAGTAAGGAAATGTTTTTCATTGTGGGCGGTCGATGGTATCCTTGTGGATGCCACGGCTAGGAAATCATGAGCCGAAAACCAGTTACCCATACTGGCCGTCGTGGCTTTTCTAAATCATATGGGGTTCAACGAATGGGAGTTGATTGCAATGGCGAGTATTACAAAGTTGGATTCTGACGGTCGGCAAGGCTTTCGAGTGCGGTTCTATGTCGGCCCCCGGCGGCGTGAAATATACGTTTCTGGCGTGAGCAAGAAAACGGAACGGCTAGCCAATATCATCGCCCGATATTGCGATGACCTAGCCCAAGCGAAGTCAAACAACGTGGGAGCGGCTGCGGATGCGATTGCCTGGGCGAACGGAACTGATGGCAAGCTTAGAGAAAACTTAACTGCGTGGGGGCTTGCTGATCCTAAGTCGGCAAAACTAACAACGGATGCAGGGCGGCTATTGGGTGCGTTCTTGACTGCGTACATTGAAAGCCGATCGGACGTAAAGCCGAATACCATTACGTGCTACATGCAAACCAAGCGGCTATTGATTGAGTTCTTTGGCGAGTCGCATCCACTAAGGTCGATTACCCTGGCGGATGCTGACCGTTGGAAGCGTTGGATGCTGGCTGAAAAAGGGCTTGCGATTGCGACGGTGTCAAAGCATGGAAAGAAAGCCAAGACAATGTTTTTGAATGCGGTGCGTGATCGATTGCTAACGGGTAGCCCATTTGCGGAAATGAAAGGCGGTTCGGAATGTAACCCTGAACGCCAGTTCTTTATTACTCGGGACGTTGCCAAAAAAGTATCTGAGGCTTGCCCTGATGTTGATTGGCGTTTGATATTCGCGTTGACTCGGTTCGCTGGCCTGCGATGCCCTAGTGAAGTTCTCGGGCTACGTTGGGTCGATGTCGATTGGGCGGCCAGTAGACTCAAGATTGATGCGTTCAAAACTGAATTGCGATTCCTACCGATGTTTCCTGAGGTTCGAAAGGCCCTTGAAGAGTCGTGGCAAGCTGCCCCCGAAGGTGCGGTCTATTGCGTTGGTCGGTATCGGGGTGGATCGGCAAACCTTAGAACGCAATTGATGAGGATCCTGGTGAGTGCCGGCGTTGCCCCGTGGCCCAAGCTATTTGTAAACCTGCGATCCTCTTGCCGAACGGAGTTGCAAGAAGTGTTTCCCGATCATGTTGTGAACAAGTGGCTAGGCCATTCTGGGAAGGTTGCCGAGAAGCATTATTTGCAAGTGACTGATGAGCATTGGGGCAAAGCAATTGAATCCCGTACCCCCGCCGGTTCCCCCGTTGGCACCCCTACAGGAACCATCAGTAGAAATGATGAAACAACAAAACCCTGCGTTTTGCAGGGTTCTGATGGTGTCTGGGGGGGTAGTGATGACCCCGAAAATAGGCCCAGTAGGGCTCGAACCTACGACCTACGGATTAGAAATCCGTTGCTCTGTCCAACTGAGCTATGAGCCCGTCAATAACACTTCAACCACTCGGACGATTATGCCGTTATCTTAACCGCAAGCCAACCAGTCGAAAATAGCGTTCTTCGGCATTGTTCTGATTCGGGTGACTCCACTACGGCAATGTGACGTCCCATACTTTCGATCGTCGTGCCTTCCCGGCAGCGCCCTTGACCACTACCGAATGGGATGCGTTAGTTCGCTGCTAAGCGGCGTCCATTCCACCAATTCTTCCTCAAGACAACACCTTAGCCAGGCGTCGCGACGCTCCGCCAACTCCTCCACGATGGCAATAGCTCGCTGAGAGACTTCGTTCTGCTGCCAGCGATCGTCTGGGGTGGCAAACAACTCCACTCGCTTCGTCTCCGTACCGTCCGACGCTTCGCCTGTCGACCATCTGCAACTCCAGGCTGGTACCGCAACATGCACTTGGCCCTCACAGCAAGAATACGCCATCTGGTTCTTCGTCGGCCAGTCTTCCGCTGGCAACGCTTCAATGTCCGATACCAAGTCGGTGCACATCGCATCGGATTGAACCGCTTCGTTACGATCGCCCATCCATCCAACCACTGTATTCCAGATGGAATTGGGCTGAACGATAAACGGCACTCGCACTCCAACGTCCAACTGATCGCCCGGTCGCACCACCAAAGGCAAATGAAGCGTCTCGGCGTAAAGCGCCCCAACGCCATGACCAACACACCCATGCTCGCCTATGGGGTAGCCTTGAACGCCCGCCAACACTTGCAAGCATTCATCGGCGATTCCAAGTTCTCCTAGGATCTCTTCGATCATCGACCAAGCGTCATCGAAAGCCATCGCTTGAGCTCCCATCGCGCACGCGAGCCCGAAAACTTCATCCGGATCCGTCTCCTCGGTGATGGTCAATTGCCCTGGCGATGTACCAAAGGGAGGTTCCGGATCCCCTTCATCGCACATCACACATCGATATTCGTAGGGTGCATCCCAATCGCCGTTCAAGCCGCGCGAATGGATCCACAAAATAGGAAAATCTTCGAGTTGCGTCGCCCACTGTCCCAACGCAGCTTCAAACAGCCGGGTGATCTGAGTCGGAGCATCCTCGTCAGACTCATCCGCCTCATCCGCCTGCGCCTCGATCAAAAGCACGCTGCCAAACTCCCCTCGCGTCGACTCTTCGACGATCTCGATGGAATCGGTTATCAACATCGCTCGATCCAACAGCCTGTTGCCTTCTGCTGCCGGGTCATTGATTGCTTGATCGTTGACACGTGAAGCAAAATGCTTGCCCGTCCACATCGATTCTAAAACGTCGACCGGTCGCTGGGTGTCGGCCCAAAACTGGTCGAAGACGATCGATCGGCAGGCAAAGCTATCCAGGTTCTTGGTAGGACCGATGGCCCCACCATAACATCCAACCAAATTCGTACCCAAGCCCTCGACCGTTACAATCAGGACATAACGAGCCTTGTTTGACATAGGCGCAACTACTTGCTTGGACACGGAAGGATCACTCGGCATCGACTTGCAAAAGTTTCGGCTCGATCATCACCGCATCATCGGATTCTGGATTGATCAGCAGTCCGAACTCAGACGACAGCGGGGCCAGCAAGTCCTCACCAGCGACTTCGAATAGATCGACTTCTTCCCCTTCGATCTGGTCGGAAATCGAATCCACGAATTGCTCTGCATGTTCGGAGCTCAGAAAGGCGACGAGTGCAGGGAATTCCTCGGTCTCCAAAATCATGGCCGAAAGGGACTCTTCGTCATTGCTGAGCGAGACAAGGGTAAATTGTTCACCGCGAATCCAATCCAAAATGGCCGTTTTGTCTTCCGCTTCAATCGCGTCGACCAAATCGTCCAATCGGGATTCCACTTCGTCATCAGCATCTTCGGACTGCATTTTTCTCTTTCCTTTGCGAAAACTTCACTAGATTCGGCCGTAAGTTTGACAAACGAATCCACAAAGGCCTAGAGGAAATTCCTGAAAAAGGGCACTTCTGGGCCATCAAAACCTTGGAAATACAGTGATTTCAAGGTCCTGGCATGCCCCTGCCACATTGCTGCCGTGAGGTTTCGAACCACGAAAAACACGAAAAACACGAAAAAAGAATTGACTAGAACCCTAGCCAGTAGGCCCCTGCAACCATCCATACGGGGATTGTAATCAACCCCAAAATCGATGTGCCCACCACGACCACCCAAGCGGTTTCGACGCTTTGGTTGTAGAGCCGCGTCATCACTAGCGGAAATGTCGCCGTCGGCATCGCAGCTTGCAACAAAAGGACTTCCTGTAGGTCGCGAGACGAAGTTCCGAATTTTGCAACGGCCAAAAAAACCATCGGCAAGATCACAACTCGCACCGCCAATGCTAAGGCCAGGGTTCGCCAGGCTTCTGCGAACTTCACCCGTCCAGCGTAGTCATAGATGATCGCTCCGCTGAGAACCAAACCGATCGGAATCGAACAGCGCCCTAACTGATCGCTCATGTGCATCAATGGCCTGGGAATATAAGTTTGCAGGCCTAGCTGTCGTATGGTCAGGGCTACCACCACCGATACCAACGGTGGACTAAACACAATCCGGCGCCAAGACTCCTTGAGGCCCTGCCCAGATATGATGAACAAGCCAATGCTCCAAAGTGCCATGTCGACTCCCACGTTGTGAACGAGCAAAGCCACGACACACCCCGGATAAAACGCCTCGGCCAATGGAAATGCAATGTATCCGTAATTCGCGATGCCAGCGCATAACGCAAACGATCGCCGCTCGGATGGTTTATTGAGTCCAAACCAACGTCCAACGGACCAAACCAGGCCAACGGAGACCGCAAAACCGAACGCTGTCAGTGCAGCCCCATACAGCGATGGCGTCCAAGCCGACAGATTGGTCGAAAGCTTCGAGTCGGTCATGACTCGATGAAAGAAAAAAGCAGGCAATAGCACATTCGTTGTGAAGCCGGCAAGCGATCGATCGACTTCACTCGTGAACCATTTCATGTACCGTGCAAAAGCGCCAACGGCCATCACCAAAAAGACGCCTGAGACCGTTGTCGCGATACTGAGAAAGTTGCTGCCCGTCGTGGGTTCGATCTGCATAAAAGATTACCGCTTCATGAACGGTAGGTCGGGAACCATTCCCGCGAACATCGAGCGGTCGTCTTGCCTCACAACCACATGATCGCCCGCCCGAAGCGAGTAGTTTTGGCCTTCCATCACGCTCTTTCCAGCGTCATCGAAGTCGACGTCCAGTCGCACCGGTGGCAAGTTCTTTCCGTTGGGCCTTAAGATGGTGGTTTTGATGCGACCAATTTTCTTCTGCAGTTTGGCGTCGCGAATCAAGTCCGCAATGAAGATAGATTGGCCCGGCACCATTGGTATTTTTTCGAAGTGTCGCTTGCCATTGTTGACTTCGAGCACGATGGAGGGATTGTCTCCATCTGGAGCCAACGGTTTGTTCGCTCCGTATTCCCCAAAAGTGTAGCCTGCTTGTCTAAGCCCATTCGTATCCAGATTGTCCAGTGGGCCCTTGGACTTCCCCAAAAGCGTCGAGCAACCGCTGGAGAGTGCAGAAACACACAGCAAGCAAAGGCAAACGAGAATGGATGCTTGTCTGTTTCCACGAAAACGGACAGTTTGGATCGATGCTACGCTAGCGTTTTTTGAAAATGTACTCATCATCAACAATCCAAATGTCAAAACCAAAGGGGATTAAAGGACATCGACGTCCTATCTCCAATTCGGCATCCACTGCATATCCGCTTGAACTAAAAGTCTACTTTATCGGAATATTTCGCCTAAACTGCCAGCGTAAGGGCTTTGTATGCTAGCAATCCTTCCCCAAAATACAACGATGACATACACACTCACCAAACTGACTTCGCTCAAGACCGTTTCCGATTTCCAAGCACATGTGCGGAGCCTGGGCATCGATTTACCGATCGATGATCCGCTCATGCAAGGGGACGAGTCCCCGATTTTGACGCCTGTTCGTTGGGGTTCTAAAGTCATCGGCAATCGAATCGCCATTCAGCCGATGGAGGGTTGGGATGGGACGAACACCGGCGGCACTAGCGAGGCAACGGTTCGCCGCTGGGGTCGATTCGGCGAGAGCGGAGCCAAATTGATTTGGGGCGGAGAAGCCATGGCGGTCCGACCGGACGGACGTGCCAACCCGAACCAATTGCTGATACTCAAAGAAAACCAAGCGGCCATTGAGCAACTACGTTCTACACTGATTCATAGTCACCGAGAGACCTACGACCATGTCGACGATTTGGTGATCGGATTTCAGCTTACGCATTCCGGTCGTTTCTGCCGCCCCAACGACAAGAAACGCTGGGAGCCACGAGTTGCCTATCGCCATCCGATCTTAGACAAAAAGTTTTCGGTCGATAGTGACTCCATGGTTTGGACAGATGCACAACTGGACGAACTCGTCGGTGACTACGCCAAGGCCGCGACGATCGCACAACAAATTGGGGCTGACTTCGTCGATATCAAGTGCTGTCACGGATACTTGCTCCATGAATTCCTAGGTGCCAAGACTCGACCTGGGATGTACGGAGGCACCTTCGAAAATCGAACTCGCTTGCTTTCCTCGATCATTAAGGCCGTACAGCAATCCTCGCCTGGACTAGGAATAGGTGTTCGATTGAGTGCCTTTGACACAGTCCCCTTCGTTCCAAACCAAGCGACCGCGCTGGCGGGAAAACAAGGGCAGGGAATGCCAACCGATTTTTCCAATCTAGTGCCCTACGTCTGGGGCTTTGGAATTGACGAATCGGATCCGTTGGAGCATGACCTGACTGAAGTGCTCCGGCTCATCGAATTGCTCGCAAGCTTGGATGTCACTCTTATCAACCTTTCGGCCGGCAGTCCGTATTACACGCCGCATATATTGCGGCCAGCAGCGTATCCGCCATCGGATGGATATCAGCCTCATGAAGATCCGTTGATATCGGTGGCACGGCAATTGAATGTGGCAGCCCAATTAAAGGCCCAGTTTCCCGGGACACTTATGGTCGGATCGGGCTATTCGTACTTGCAGGAGTTCTTGCCCAACGTAGGTGAACATCAAATTCGAACGGGCAAAATCGATTTCATCGGGCTAGGCCGAATGGTATTGTCGTATCCAAAGCAGTTGATGGATGCGATTCAACTGGGCAAGAGCGAGCGCAAACTCGTATGTCGTACTTTTTCGGATTGCACCACGGCGCCGCGCAATGGGCTTGCCTCAGGTTGCTATCCGCTCGACGAATACTACAAACGAACACCTGAGGCGGCACGCCTCAAGGAAATTAAAGCCAATTTGTGAGGGCAACGAGCACGCCCGCAGACTATGATTTAGTGTCGTCTTTCGCTCCGCGAAAGTACGCCTCGTCAACGCATTTTTGCGGAGCAAAAGGCGACAATGGGGCAAAAGGCGACAATGTTTTACGGAGCAAAACCCTTTCATTGTGGACGAGCGAGGCCCTTCGCTCGCTGGATCCTATCCAAACCGGTGCGAGGGCCTCGCACCTCGCACACCCCCGAGACCTGAGCGAGGGCCTCGCACAGCCACGAGACACGCCCCATGAAATCACCTGTAGCCATCTACGTCGTCCATCATCCAGAATGCAAATCGGCAAATTTGCTTGCGCGAAGTTTGTACGATTTTTTTCGCCTCGGGTATCTCTCTGGTGACCAGAGCGGGGCAGGTCTGCCGGTCTACTATCGGCGCCACTTGGTTCACTCGGCGATACAGCCTGAAATTCATTTTGAAGGTGCTTCGCTCAATGTAGTTGTTTTGCTTGTGGATCAAATCCTGGTGGGCGACAAAACCTGGCGCAAGGCAATCGTCGATTTGACCAATACCGTGCGTCGCATGCGATTGAACAAGCAAGTGGACTCACACACGCTCGTGCTTCCAGTCGCGCTGCACGAAAGCTTTTATCGCATGGGCCCGGTCTATGAGGGCTTCAATCCCATTAGGTTATTGGACTTAAGTGAAGATCAATTGGCGGCGCCGCTACGACGTGCTGTGACCGAGGCGACCGCTCGAATGGTTCGCAGTGAAGGTTTGAACCAACCGCCGCCACTGAATGTTTTTTTGAGTCATGCAAAGAAGGATGGTCGGCAGATCGCGGAGTATCTCCGAGATGCCGTACGCAGTTTTGGTCAGATGGAAGCGTGGTATGACGCGAATGACTTGCCACACGGCGGCGAATGGAAGTCACCGATGGAAAAAGCGGCTAAGAGTGATACCGCAGCTATGGTCGCCACGGTGACCGATGCTTATCCAACGCGCCCATGGTGTCGCAAGGAAGCGGCTTTAGCCCGCACTCCGAAACTGCTGACCGGTCGTGGTGCCGGGCAAGTGTGGAAGGTGCAGCCGGTCATCGCCGTTCATCGCCCAGGAAATCAATGGGCACGCAGCATTCCGATGCTCGAGGGCGTGCCCAGCATCGGTTGGGACATGCTAGAGCCAAAGAGTACAACCGAGCGCATTGTGGATCGGCTGGCACTCGAAGTCATGCTTGGACTGGTCCATCGCAAGATCGCCATCGAGATTGCCAGAAAGGACCCGGATCGACCATCGGCGTGTTATCTTACGTGGGTTCCTGACTCATGGACGCTGGCAAGCGTACGACAACAAATGGAGGAGAAGATGCCGCGTAGTTCATCGAAGATCTTACGCATCGTCTATCCCGGATATGGCCTGACGACTGCGGAGATTTCCGAATTGGAATCGACGATCCTATCGTTTAGTCCCAAAACAAAACTGATCAGCTTTGAGGAGGCAATGCAGTGGCAAAAACCGAGCTAGGACTTCTAGTTGCGATTTCGGCAGGAGGTAGCGACAGCGAACTCGCCGTAAACGGAATTGGAATGGAGCACGTCGAGGAATTGATGGTGCGGCTTTCGATGCGGCTTTTGAAAGATGGACATCGATTGGCGTTTGGCGGAACGATGGGATTGGCCGACAAGGATTTAACGCGGTACTTGATCGACACGGCTCATCGCTGGGGGGACGAGGATTCCGCTCGCAAAGTCGACATCACGAAACCGATTACATGGCCATTGGTCAACTATTCTGCTTGGCCGAATTACAAGAACATCACCGACGAGCAAAAGGCCAAGCTGGTGGGCATCTGCAATTTCGTCGACATCAAGCCCCCGTCTTGTACTGAATTGGAACTGAATTCGGTAATACCACCAGGCAGAGCCAAACGTTTAGAGGCTGATGCGTTGTCTGCCATGCGAGCCCACTCGACCGAGCAAGTGGATCTACGCGTCGTCTGGGCCGGCAAGATCGCAGGATCTTCAGGCTGGATGGCTGGGATTTTAGAAGAAGTCGTCTTTTCGCTGGAGCAGAAAAAGCCGATCCTTGTCATGGGTGGTTTCGGCGGCTGCTCTCGTTTGATCGCGGATTTTCTAGCGAAAAAAGACGCCGACTGGCCCGAGCGCCTGAGCTTAAAGGCTTGCGCCGCGCCAGAGCGAGACGCCACGTTAACGGTAAAGGAACGAAACCAGCTCGATCATCGCATGACGCATGCCCAAGACATGTTGACAGCCTTCCGAACGGCGATCCATTCCCAGAAAAGTGTCCATGGCATCGCGTCCAACTTGATTCAAGAGGCATTGCACAAAGAAAGCGCCCGGGTCGCCATCAACATAGCGGCTACGGCCGCAGAAGAATTGCTTGGTAAATGACAAAACAATCGCATGTATCTCTCGCGCGTGCATTCGTTCCTAAACTTGACCGCGAATAACGCGAATTAAACGCCGCGTGACATCCGATTTCTTCACGAAGTTTCTTATCGGCCATACCGCTGACCTGCAGTTCTTCTTATTGAATCAATTCGACCTATACGATCGGATTGAAAACTCGGTAGGAAGATTACGGGTAGGAAAATTCTTTGGAAACTCATCTTCCTACCCTTCATTTTCCTACCTTATCAGCGATTGTTCCAGAAAGGACGACTTGTTCTAGCACTTTTGTGTGTCTCAATCGTACAGGCCGAAACAATTCACAGAAGGTTGATTTGGGACTTGGAATAGGCTTAAATGGATAGAGGTGTTGTCGGTAGGCCGTTTGATCGCAAGCCGAGAACCCTTGTTGTAAGTGTCAAACCAAGCTGTGGAGCTGTGACGAATACCTACTTACATACTTCTGGTGTCGAATCATCCTTAAATTTTTCCATTTGGTGAACACTGACGGTCAAAATCCGAGCCAAGCTGCAGTAAGAGAGAGTGCGAAGCTCTTCGAATCAGGTTATGTTAAGTCCAGCATCTGGAAGCATATCACGTAACTGCGTATCTCGGAGACGCTGAGATGTCCGTCTCGGAGATGCGGACCTACGTGCTTACAGCGTAGCAACGCAAATCGTAAGCAAGTATTCAACATTTTACCAAAACTAAATTGCCGTGCCAAAACCATCGCAGCATTTGAATGAAACCCCTTCCCATGAACTTCAATGCACGGAAGTCTGGAGTGGCAATCGGTCGGTGGAAACCAAAACCACCAGCGCCGGGATGGAGGCATGGATCTTTAGTTACCCGTATCTCGGGGAGTCTCGCGGCGGTGATGTCCACTATCTATCCCTGTGCGTTGGCGGGATCGTAACCCGCATTATCTTGGCGGATGTCTCAGGCCATGGAAACGAGGTGGCGGATACTTCGACGACTTTGCGAAAGCTCCTTCGAAGATTTATGAATGCCAAGTAGCAGGATCGGCTGGTGGCAGAATTGAACCGTGCGTTTTCGGATCTGGAAGA
>JANMLD010000274.1:0-3771 GCA_031372345.1 Pirellula sp. | reverse complement strand
TTGGAGGGCATTTCGAACAATACTTTACGACTGCTGTTTAGGAATCTCAGCTTAACAACGGCTTCGTAATCGGTCGAATCGGCATGAATCGACGCTGTCATGAAGTACATAGAATGGATATCGATCGGCACAAGAGGAGAGGTGATCTCAGCCGAACCGCCGTCCATTTGAATGCGAAGGTACGGGTTCAATAACGTTCGCTCAAGAAACGTATCAATAGCCGGTGGCACTTTTTCAGGGATGACTTGCCACGGCCACTTACTCTGTTGCCATGCAACATAGAATTGCGAAGAAAGCCTGCGAAAGTTCTCGATCCCAGCTAAATCGTCGGCGGACCTTGCGTTTTGATGAATCGCAATAGGTACAAACTTAGGGTAATCCGGCCCGGTTCGACGAGTCCAGGAATCCGGCCAACCATCTCGTCGAACGTCTTCTTTTGCCCCAAAATCCCATTCCGCTATGCTTTCGGCCATGGAGTTGTCGTCAGCCTGCGTAGACGCGCCGGCCCAAGCGTATAGAATGAGTCCGAGAAATAGAGCGGTGCCCTTCGGGTATCGGCGAAACGCTTTTAGTAGAGGTCGCATTTTGCCTGGTCTGCGTGTAGGGGTTCAACTCACTGGATTGAGGTTGCCATTTAAAGAAGCTTTGCACGTAGCGGCGCGCATGGGTGCTGACGCGATCGAAATTGATGCTCGCTACGAACTGAAGCCTTCCGATCTTGTCGGCACAGCGCTCCGACAAGTTCGGAAATTACTTGAAGATCTAAATTTGCGAGTTGCATCGGTGCGGTACCCCACGCGACGGGGTTACGAGGTTGAAGACGAATTAGAGCGTCGCATCGATGGTACCAAACAGGCCATGAAGATGGCTCATGACCTTGGAGCGAACGTCGTCGTCAATCAAGTCGGCGTCATTCCTGAATCGACTGACGATCCTTCGTTTCAGCTCATGCGAACTGTTTTAAGCGATCTGGGTACCTACAGCCATCGCGTGGGTGCGTTTCTTGGTTGCGAAACAGGGGCGGAACCGCTATCCCGACTTGCTTCCCTCGTCAATTCCCTCCCGGATGGCTGTGTCGGCATTACCCTCAATCCAGGCAATCTGCTGGTCAATGGATTCGACCTGGCTGATTTGCAGTCCATGGCCAAACACGTAATGCTGGTTCACGCAAAAGATGGGGTCAAAGACAAAGCTCGCGGGCGAGGGACCGAAGTTCCGCTCGGTAGAGGAATGGCTGAATTCCCGGAAATCGTTGCCATTCTTGAGGAATATCATTTCCCAGGGTACTTTGTCGTTGAAAGAGAAAATGCGCAAAATTCACTCGAAGAAATCGCGTTGGCCGTTCAGTTTCTAAAAAACATTTAGACGAGCGGCAAATTACAGAATTCCAACCCGAAGCGTTAGCGAGGGACAATTTCGCAGGTCCCTCACTTACGTATCGGGTTATGATTGGTAGATTTCATATAGCCGCTCGCCGGGAGGGTGAGGCTCCTGCCAAACCCATACTAATTCAATGACGGGAGGGTGAGGCTCCTGCCGAACCATGGCAGCGCCAGCTCGGCAGGAGCCTCGCTCTCCCATACTTCGAACCCCTTAACTCAAGGCAAAAGATAGGAACGCAATCATGATGATTAGAAATCGTCTCGGATACTGTTTTTTATTGGTTACTTTCGGTGCGGTTATTTCGGCTTTTCTGGGCTCTGGTTCTACGAAATCTGGGCTTGCACAAGCCCCCAAATCTTCCAACAAACCGCTTATCGATGAGTTTTCGAAATACCTTTCAGGAACCGTGCTGACAGGTGTCTTCACGGTCGATGGAAAGCCGCTCGACAAGCTCAACGAAGAGCGTTATGAAATCAAGACCGCCAAGAAACTGGACGGATACGAAAGCTTGTGGGAAATCGTCACACGGATCAAATATGGCGACCGCGACATTGAGTTGCCTGTAGAAATCAACATCGAATGGGTGGGCAAAACTCCCGTTATGGTGATGGATTCCGTCGCATTGCCGGGCTTGGGCACGTTTTCTGCCAGGGTTGTTTTTCACGACAAAAAGTATGCGGGCACCTGGAAACATGACGATGTCGGTGGCCATCTTTTTGGGCGGGTCGAACGTGCCACAGAAAAGGCGGCCAAATAAGTAGCAGGCACGCTCCGCCGTGCCATCCGCTCATCAGAATTGACTGCGATTCTAGGTGGACGGCACATGGAATGTGTAAGTGGACGGCACATGGAATGTGCCTACTACTTTAGCCTATGTCGGCTGTGTCCAAATAGAAAATAGCCCGTATGCTCGGTTTTAGATAATGCGACCTTGGTTTAGAATGCCTCGCGTTCAATTCGAAACTCGCGTTTGAAACAGCTCGCATGCCTGCAGAATCTCGAAAAAAAATAGTTGTCGTTGGTGGCGGCATTATCGGCCTTTCCACAGCCTACGCAGCGTTGCGGGAAGGCGCAAAGGTGACCGTTGTCGATCGAATTTCCAACGCCGGGGACAATTGTTCACTCGGCAATGCTGGGATGATTGTGCCGAGTCACTTCATTCCTCTTGCTGCCCCGGGCGTCTTTGGAAACGCGATCAAATGGATGATGGACCCTGAATCTCCATTCCACGTCCAACCTCGATTGAGTTGGGATTTAATGAAATGGGGGTTGCGGTTCTTTCTAGCCGCTACCGAGACGCAGGTTGGACAAGCGGCACCGCTCTTGCGCGACTTGAGCTTTGCTTCGCGAGATCTATACACCCAATGGAGTGATTCGGGTATCGACTGCTCGCTCGCGAAAAAAGGGTTGCTCATGCTCTGCAAGTCGGAACATGCGATGAACGAAGAGTCGAACACTGCCCATCGCGCCCGTGAACTTGGGGTGCCTGCCCAAACGCTGACAGCGGCAGAAACAAGTGAATTGGACCCAAACGTAACTATGGATATTTTGGGAAGCGTTTATTATCCAAAAGATTGCCACCTCGACCCTTTTCAGTTGCTGAATTCGTTGAAGTTGAAAATCACTGAACTCGGAGGAACGATTTTGTCCGACTGCTTGGTGACAGGCTGGAGGACAAAAGGACAATCGATCGTTGCCCTCGAAACCAAACAAGGTGAAATCGAAGCCAGCGAGTTTGTATTGTGCGGTGGAGTCTGGTCCGAGGGACTGGTGAAGTCATTGAAACTGCAACTGCCTTTGCAGCCTGGCAAAGGTTATTCGTTGACTCTTCCTAACCCAATCGAACTCCCAAACGTATGTTCGATACTCTGTGAAGCGCGGGTGGCAGTAACTCCGATAGGAAGCGGCTTGCGATTTGGTGGGACGATGCAGATAGGCGAACTCAACCAGTCCATTGATCCTCGGCGTGTTCATGGAATAGTAAAGAGCATTCCAAAATACATGCCTCGGTTCCGCGTCCAGCATTTTGAAGGCATCCAGCCTTGGTGCGGACTGCGACCCGTTTCACCCGACGGATTGCCCTACATTGGTCGAACCAACGCGTGGAAAAATCTTACGATTGCGACGGGGCATGCCATGATGGGGATCAGCTTAGGTCCCATCACAGGCGAACTCGTAAATCAAGTCCTGCATGGCAAGCCTACGACGTTCAATATTGAGCGTCTATCGCCAGATCGCTATCGCAACTAAATGTCGCCTTTCGCTCCGCGAAAGTGCGTTTTAGCCGCGCACATTGGCGGGGCGAAAGGCGGCATTTATTTGCGGTATCGAAAGGGCGATAGAAGCTCAAAATTTAAAGTGGTAGGGGTGCCATGCAGGGCATGATTT
>JANMLD010000435.1:0-1408 GCA_031372345.1 Pirellula sp. | reverse complement strand
AAGCTCGATTATTAACTTCGTTGGGGTCAGGACCGAAAGCAAAAAAGGGGACGCAGCTCAATTCGCTTCGATTGAGTGCCGTGCTCCTTGCCATGACAATCTGGAGAATTACGTACTAGAACTCGTCAATTAGTCTTGCTGATGCACGACTGGGGGCGAGATTGGCGTGAAAGGCCCATTTATCTGTTCGAGTTGGGGATCTTCTTGCTCGGAATTCCTTTCGAATGGTGTGTGTGAAGTTGGTGTTGTGTGTAGTTGCGGAGGCTTAGACAGTTGGTTTTTGTGCTCGTCGTCTTTTGCTGCTGTAGTTTCCGTTAGGTGGTATCCGTTTTCTTTGGATCGATTTGGACAATTTGCGTTTCGGGAGTACATGCATTGCAACGTTGAGCGAGATTCGATTCTCGCCTTGCGTGCCTTGCAACAATTCGTGCCGCTTGGAGTTGTTCTGGCATTTCGGCACCCTTAGAAAAATACATTTCGTCAGGGGTCTGCCACCCTTTGAACGCCGAGTGAGGCACGTGGGTGTTATGCTGCTCGACATAGAGCGCCACAAGCTTTCGCAACGTTTCAACGGAGTCGAGTTCGTTCAGATACAACCACTGATGCTTGAGCATTCGCCACCACGCTTCGATCATGCTGTTGGAAAAGACCACGTCGACTTGAGCCAAAATACGTTTGAGGGTTCCTGACTCTACTAGAGCCGTGACGGCGGAGTTGGTGTTTTCGACTCCACTGTCCATGTAAACTTGTGGAACCGAATCAGTTGGTAGCCCGGTCGCCGCTTGCTGTAGAAGCAATGCTGTGGCAGCCGGATCGAATGTTCCACCGACGCACCACGCGAGAATCCGCCGCGAGAAGTTGTCGATGATCGCATGCATGTATGCTCGACGACCATCGAGCAATCGCACTATGGAGGTATCAATATGCCAGATTTCGTTTGGCTTGGCCGCGCGAATGCCAACTTTGGGCATGGGCGGATAGACTCGATTTCGCGGACGCTTCCGAGTGGTAGAGTTGAAATGGCGGTTGGCACCCCCGCCATCGATATCGTCCGGTTTATTTCTCAGGAATCCTTAACGAAAGATATCCTCCCTCGGGGGGAGGATTGCGAAACCGGACGGCCCACCATCGATTTCGGCTGGAAGACCGACAAACTGGCCGAGTTCTAAAAGATACGATAGAGATTCACTTGCTCGAATTGCCGAAGTATAATCTGGTCAGGGAAAGGCTATCGGCAGCAACGCCAATCGAGCGGTGGGCGTTCCTGTTCCAAAACTCGCAGCTTTACACAGCGGAAGAACTTCGGGAATTGTTTCCGGAAGAAGCATTCCAATTGGTAATTTCCTCAGTTGAGACTATCCATTTAAAAACGGAGTACCGAGAAATGTATGAGACACGGGAAAAGACG
>JANMLD010000428.1:0-8727 GCA_031372345.1 Pirellula sp. | reverse complement strand
GCGAACCACGACAATCAATTCTGCGCCGATCCTTAGGGGCCGCACAACTGCTTAGGGTCGCACAACGGCACGGAGTGCCGTTCTACACTTTGTGCTACCATCCGTGCGCATCTCGAACGCGAATCATCGTGTCGAGAATTGAGTTCCAAGTTGCGGGGGTTTCAAGCGTTGCATTAGGGAACATGCAACCATCCCAGCAAATGTGCTTAATCCCCCGCGACGGAGCATCCTTCAACCAATAGCCGGCACACCGAACAATGTCCAGCTTGCCGTTTGGATCATCCGCCGGACAATGTTTTCCCGTCTTGTCGTGCGCACCCGCACCGTGTACCTGCCCATCGTTCTGAGCAACGTGAAAATCAATCGTCCAAGGCCTGAGTTTGTCCGTCATCTTCTCATAGGCGGCATAGAATTCGGCTTCGGTATAGCCTGATTGGAGCAAGGCATGCTCAGGAGCGTTGTAGCCCATTAAATACAAATAAGTGTGTGCCAGATCCGCCTGGAATCCGAGCACTTCTGGCATGCCAACCCCTTCGAGTACATCCAGCATATCCTTCCAACTATGCATACCGGCCCAGCAAATTTCGCCTTCGGCTGCTAGTCGTTGCCCATGATCTTTGGCAATCGTGGCCGCTTCTTTGAACGTATCGACAATCAACTGCGTGTTGGCTTTCTTGTCCTGTCGCCACTTCTCAATTCCAAATTCGGCGCTATCGATCCGGATGACTCCATATTTGCGAATCCCGTGTTTGTCAAAAACGCCAGCGATACGACAGGCCATTCGAACCGCCGAAAGGAATTTTTCCTTGGCGGCGGCGTCTCCCATAGCGGAATCCCCCACCGTACCTGGCCAAACCGGGGCAACTAGCGATCCAACCGAAAACGAATGGCTGGCGATCAGGTCCGCAATCCGATTCAGCTCCTCATCGCTCGCATTCGGATCGGTGTGCGGAAGGAACAAGAAATAGTCGATGCCGTCAAATTTCTGTCCGTTGACGGTCGCCGCTGCTGTTAATTCAAGCATTCGCTCGAGACTGATCGGGGGTTCTTGGCCAGGGCCATCCCCTTTTCCAACCAGACCTGGCCACATCGCGTTGTGAAGTTTTGGAGAGGACTTACTAGGCATGCTAACTCCGGTGCAATTATTTGTTAAAATGGATTCGCAGAACAATGATTTTTACGACTGGGTTTTCCAAGCGCCGTTGAGCGGCATATTAGCGTGCGCGTCGGGACCAAAGTACCGAAGTCCGACCAACGGCTCACTACCCGTATTCTCGATTTCAACACCCCGCGACGCGGCATCGTGGCTGATGAATACTTCATCCTCGGTATTCTGTCCGAATCGAATCATGGCTGGTGTCTGGAGTGCAAGTTTGCCAATGCGTCCTTTGCCTTGTACTGTAATCCAACCACTCGCGGCATTGTCCTTGATGGTGCATCGAGCACCAGGCTCTACGGTCAATTCCTTAGCGCTAAAGAGTTGCTGGTCATCGATCGTGCCATACACAATCCACTTGTCG
The DNA here is from genome assembly GCA_031372345.1 of Pirellula sp. Lineage (GTDB taxonomy): Bacteria > Planctomycetota > Planctomycetia > Pirellulales > Pirellulaceae > JBKCUI01. Next base: position 7,207 of record JANMLD010000428.1, on the reverse strand, counting down.
GTGAAGCCAACGCCGCTGGTTTGTTTGTCGGTCACCGGTTCAATGTAGTTGCTGTCTTTGAAATGCGTATCGACATTCTTGTCCCAGTCCAACTGCCCAATAATAAAATCAAGGTCCTGGTGTTTTTCCGGCGGCATGTCCTTGACCAACAATGACCACGGAACGTAGCGTCCCTCGACAATCGACTGGTACATTCCGAACACATCGCTGCCCCACTGTGGCTCATACGTGCAGAGCGAGCCCGGTGCATGGAGTACTCCTGGCGGAATCAACCATCCGGTTCCTCGTTTGAGTCGGTAGGCGCGCGATAAATCGAGGATGCCGTTGTCCCCCTTGTTCCAATTCTCCAAGCATCGCCGCAAGTCTTGTTTGGTCGTTCCTGGTTCCAAGCCCATAAACGTGTACGAAAAATTGTTGTCGACGTTGTTGTATTGAGGCGGGAAATAGTAGCTTTCCGGTTTGCCTTCCTGGCCCACCAACTTGGCATCTTTTTGCGATTGATGCATGTGGTGAGGAATGGGGCCCATGTTGTCAAAGAACTTAGAATACACCGGCCAACGCGAGTACTTTTTATAGATCGCATCGCCAACCAACTTTGTGCCAAGTTCCGCTACGGCATCCTTGAGCAAAAACTTCTTGCCCTCAAACAAACAAAAACTAAGTCCCTCGTGCCATACGCGACCTTCGTTGGCTGCCTGCGTTGTGCTGGAAAACCAGCGTTCATCGATTCCACCTCGATTGGCTCCGAACGCGTATAGGTCGCCTGGGAACAATTTGATCCGACGTCCCGGATGCAAAAAGCTTCGAGGAACCCATGCGGGCGTCAATCTCAGCAAACCATCGCCTGCCTCAAGCGCTTGCCCTAAGATTTTTGCCACATTGTCGGAAGCGACCAATCCATCATCCAAACCTGTTCCAGCCATTCAGCAACTCTTATTTCGATATTCAGAAAAATGATGTAGGTCGGATTTGGTCCGTTTTGGGCAACACCCACTCCGCAATCCGATACTTAGGCGAGCGACAGAGTCGAGTATCCCAACCCGAAGCGTGAGCGAGGGATGATTTCGCAGATCCCTCACTTACGTATCGGTTGTGATTGGTAGTTTTGACATCACCGCTCGCTTAAGAGCACTGTTGTATTACGGAAACGAGTGATTTTCAAGGTACCATCGCAATTCGAACTCGTTGAAATGTCTCTAGAAACGGCAGCGTAAACCCGATAGCTTATCTTCGAGGTAGCGCATGTCGGAAAATTCGAAAAAGTCATTCCCATCCAGGTCTCAATTTGCCCAGAATAGTAGCCTATTGGCCTTCGCCATCCTCCTGACTTCCAACGTTCTATCCGTTGGCCAGGAGATGGAAACTTTGTCGCCCGGCCATTATCAGGCTGGCGATTCGTTCGGTAATCCAGAGGATTTGCCCAGGATCCGAAGTTTAGGCAAGTTGGTCTCGATTGAAGGAAAAGCGGGTGCTCCAGGATCGCTCCGAGAATATCGTGAATCACCAAACGGCGAATCGGATACCGGTGCCGAGCTAAAATTCGATCCGGAATCACCTTCCGATTGGAAATTGCCCAGACTTTCCTATTTTTCCCAAGAGCCTTACCTAAACTACCGGTCCGATGAGGCATCGCTAAGTTATTTGCCTGGTGGTGGGGATCAGTTTGGATGGGTGTCTTTTGAATCGACACCCTATTTGGGGAGAGGGTACAAATCCGGGTTTACAACGGCCTTCAATCTTCACCTATTGTCGGGGCCCAACGTGGTCCCGCTTCCCCCTCGCTTGTACGATTTCTCGTTGGGGTACCAGAAACGTGGCCGCATCAAAGACTTCATGAGCTACGACCTCGCGTCAAGCATCGGGGTCTTTAGCGATTTCGAAGACAGTGCCAAAGACGGCGTTCGATTTCCTGGACATGCTGTCGGCATGCTCCACCTCAAGCCAGAGTTTGATGTCGTTTTCGGGGTGGACTACCTCAGTCGTGACGACATCAAATTATTGCCAGTGGGCGGGATTTCGTGGCGTCCCCAAGCCATGCCAGACATGCGTTTCGATCTCGTTTTCCCAAGACCTCGCATTGATTATTCTATCGACAACCAATCCAAGATTTACCTTGCCGGTCGACTTGGTGGTGGCACCTGGGATATCGAGTTCCCAAACAACGATAACGATGTGCTGACGTACCGCGAATTGCAATTCGTATTAGGCTTTGAGCAGCGCAACTCGGATGGCAATCTGGCTTGCTTGGAATTCGGCTATGTATTCGATCGACGCATTGAATTCCGAACATTGTCGCAGACATCGGAGTTTGACGACGCGTTTGTGATTCGATTAGTAACGCGAAAATAGCTCTTGAGGTGACTTGTGGACGAGCGAGGCCCTTCGCTCGTTAGGTTCTGTCAAACCCGGGCCAAAGAAACCTGAGCGAGGGCCTCGCTCAGCCACAAAACCGGGGAACTCTTGGAGCGAAAATCGCACGTTATCCACGACGCAATTTTCGGAGTTCGGCCTCTTGGGAAAGATCGGACAGGTAACTCGTTAAAGACGCGTCACTCAGGTCTTTTCCAACCAACGTACCCGGCTTGGGCAAAATCAACTCGTCCGCTGAATCCGTCCCAAGGGATCCTTCACCCTCACCCGCACCACCAATTACCGGCGGATGCACATTCAGTTCCAGCACATCCTCTCCATGTTGTCCATTTTGTTCGTTTAACTTGTTGATTAGGATCAGGATATCAATTGGAGAAACCTCGCCATCACCATCAACGTCGAGATCGGGTATGGAATCCTCCCCTTCGCCTGGTGCCGAGATCGGACCAATTCCCTTGTCGTTGATGTAATTGATCAGGACCAGTGGATCAAGCGGCGTTAGAACCCCGTCTCCATTCACATCGTATGGATTCACATCGTTGTGGTAAGGGGTTATGTCCCGTTCGATATTCAAACGTAGTTTTCCACTGACGCGACTGCCTGTGCGAAGGGAGGTGGCAGCGACCGTCAAATCGATAAAACCAGGCTCGACGTAGCTGACGCTAATACCCGTTTTTAGTTTGATCGTTCCTCGCACTACCTCAAATCGGTTATCGTCGACACTGAACGAATAGACTTCACCAAGGTCTGGATCGAGAACCGTGACAGTTCCAATGCTCCGACCTGGTTCGTTTTCACGAATGGTTGCAGAGCGAGTCAGCGCGAGCCCAATGGGTTCATCGTCTTGGTCGGTTACCGAAACAGTCCATGAAGTTTCAATTTCGAACTGTCCACGTCCGTCTTGCGCCCTCAATCTCAAAGCCAGCGATGGTTCCCGCTCGAAGTCTAATGTACTCCCCTTCGAAAGCCGTAACTTTCCGTTCACGACTTCAAATCGATTATCGCTTATGGTCCAGGAGTACTGTTCATTCGCATCCTGGTCGATAACAGTGATTCGGCCCAGATCCACGTCGTCGATCAATTCGGGAACCGAGCTTCGGCCAGCCGATAAAACACCAGTCGGAGCTTCGTTTACATCAAGAACGTCAAGTGTCAACGATCGAGTGATGAAATCTTGAGGGTTCAGTCGATCGATAGCGGTTACGGCCAAAACGATCCGTGGTTCCTCTTCAAAATTGATCGATCCATTAACGAGTCTCAGGATGCCGCCGACAGCGCTAAACCTAGCATCGTTGACTTGATATTCGTAGTTGGCAACCGTGTCAGGGTCGAGTGCACGCAACGTCAGCAACGCTGCTCCAATTTCTGGATTCTCTGGGATCGAGTCGACTGACAGTGCAATTCCAGAAGGGGCGTCATTGATAGGGTTGATCACAATCGGCAGCAACTGGGGACTCGACCAATCGCGACCATCGTACGCTTGGATGGTGATCGCGTCCTGACCATTTGCATTGGCCAACGGCAGATAGATACCGGAAGCATCCTGACTCCAGTCGATTGTCCCGTTGGTTGGATTCGTGCGAATCAGATAAACCAAAGAATCCCCGTCCAAATCTGAGGATCGAGTCTGTATTCGAGCAGTGTCTATGCTGATTTGGCCATCTTCATCGACAAAAAGTGTCTCCAAGCTGCTTAGATCGGGTTTGCGATTCGCACCAATGGATCGCACCCCAATTTGAACCTGCGTTATTCCGCTACCAGCAACCGTGGCGATCGCCGCGGCGGCGGTCGCAATGTTCTGTTGATAGAGCTTCCCGCCTTGAGTGCCGACCAACTGAGTTCCCATTGCGTTTAAGTGAAGCGAAGCGTTGACTCCCGTCAGCGTCTCCCCACTAGCAACAGGAACCGAAAAGCTCTTGCCCCAATTCGACGTGCTCCATCCCGTGAGTCGCGTCGGATTGGACTCTGTTCCCGTGATCAACAGATTTCGAATGGGGTCGAACACAAATGGACCGACTGCGTCTTGCAGAACAGCCTTGGAGGGCAAGCCTGGTTCAGGGCTCAAAATCAAAAAATCGTCTTGAGTTGAAACAGCGATGTTGGCTCCATCACTGGAAACATCCCAGGAAAGTACTTGCGACGGGAAAGAGCGTTTCCCAACCAACTGATTGATTCCGTCGCGAAACTGATACAGCGACAGGCGGTTCGAAGCCCCATTCTCGAAAACTAAGAAGCGATTTGGGCCAGCCGCGTTGACAACTGCATTTGGAGGAAGGCCCGCAACGCCAGTATTCTTGAGAAGAACTGCTTCACTGGCATTCGCCGAATTCGATAACGAGATTTCCTTTAGGCTCCCACCACCTAGAACCAAGACCTTTTCGCCAACCGCAACGAGGTCGGTCGCCGACGCAACATCCACGTTGGTGGCTTGCTTTGTTCCGCTCCGGGTTGAGGTTACGCGCCAGAGGACTTGGGATTGATCTTGGTTCCTCGAAAGGACATAACCACTCGAGTCACTGCCGTTCGAGGACTGTTCCAAGACCGCGTCAATGACGGTAGATGTCCCAAAACCGATGGATTGGATCGTTTCATTCGTTGCAATGTTGACGAGTACAAGCTTGCTGCCAGAAATACCCCAAGTCGCCCCACGCGAATCTACACTAAGAACCTTCGTGATATTCAAAGCGTCCGACCAAACGCCCTGATTCGCCGGACTTGTCGGAAAGGTCTGAACGACGGTATTATTTGTTCCGAGCAAGCGCACTGAATAAAGGCCGGGTTCGAGATTGGGGAATCTTGCAATCCCTCGGCTATCGCTGACGGTCCATGGTTCCGAAGAAGCGAATTTGCCGTTGTTATCTAAGTCGACGTAGACAGCCCTATCGGAGAGGGCAACGTCATTAGAAGAATTGAAATATCGAGACCCATCCGAATCATCGAAGACAAAAACATCAATGCCAGCGAGCAATCGTCTGTCTTCTAAAATATCGAAACGAAGTTTTCTCGAACGACCAGATGTCTTGAACTTGCCAGACGAGTTCTTGGGATTTGGACGAGTCATAGGTACAACTCAACTAACGTTTTCGGAACGACGGACGTTTTGGAGACGACGTGGAAAAGGAGTCCTTGAAAACGAAGGCTTCCGTTTGCAAGGACTGTCGAAAACCAGCGAGTGTGTGTGTAACCTACCAATCTAGCCAATTACGCGACGATCGTACACTGTTTCCGCTAGAAATAAAAAAATAATCAATCGACAGTTTTCGTGGCTGAGCGAGGCTCTCGCTCAGGTTTAGCAGGAAATTTACGAGCAAAGGGCCTCGCTCGACCACGATGTTTTGCAGGAAATTTACGAGCGAAGGGCCACGCTCGACCACAGGACAGCCTATTTGGTCACCCCAAACTTGAATGTCGTTGTTTCCTCGAATGTTTGGCCTGGTTTTAGCAGGGTGGTTGGGAAGGAAGTCTGGTTTGGGGTGTCAGGAAAATGCTGCGTTTCCAGACAAAAGGCTTCATGCTTCTTAAACCCAGCGTTGTCCGCCTCTCCGCTCAGGAAATTCCCGGAATACAACTGAATCCCGGGTTGAGTCGTCAGGACCTCCATTGTTCGACCACTTGCAGGGTCCACCACACTTGCCGCTGGCCGAAGCTTACCTGCGGCACCGTCGACCACAAAGCAATGGTCATAGCCATTGGTTTGCTTCAACTCGGCGATTTTTTCTCCAATGGCTCGTTTGGACGTAAAGTCCAAGGGCGAATTGCCTACGGATGCAAGTTGCCCGAGCGGTATCATGTTTTCATCCACCGGCAAATACTTACTGCACGGGAGTGTCAGCTCATGCTTGTAAATCGTGCCACTGTTTGCGCCTGACAAATTGAAGTAGGCATGATTCGTCAAATTGAGATGGGTTGCCTTATCGGTCGTCGCCGAAAAACGGATGGCCAATTTATTGTCATTGTCCCAAGTGTACTCAGCCGTAACACTTAGTTTGCCTGGGTAGCCTTCCTGGCCATCCGGGCTGACCAAGGAGAATCGGAGTCCCACACTCGCTTCCGACTTCATTTCGGTTGCTTTCCACATGAGTTTATCAAAGCCTACTGTGCCACCATGCAAATGATTTGGACCATTGTTGATCGCCAACTTGTAACTGGTGCCGTCGATGGAAAAAGTGCCCTTGGCGATTCGATTGCAATACCGACCAACGGTCGAGCCAAAATAGGGGTGACGCTGCAAATACCCGTCGATCGATGAAAAGCCTGCGGTCACATTGGTCTTTTTGCCGTTTCGGTCAGGAACATTGATGGAAACAACGATCGCGCCATAGTCAATCATTTGGACGGTATTGCCACTTCCATTCGTCAGTGTATAGAGTGTGACTTTTTGTCCGTCCGTCGTTTTGCCGTAGGAGGCTGATTCGATCTGCATTTTTGATTCGTTGGAGTGAGCGTTTTCGGAGGAAAACAAAAGTGATACGAGGACCACACAACCTGTAGCACACGCTTGTTTGGAACGGGAAAGGTAGTTGCGTAAACACTTCATACGTTGCACCGCTTTTGGAAGGTTGGGAGAGAAACATCCGTAAATTGTATCGGAGTGGTTGCCCCTGCCAAAGCCCTGAGAAGTTAAAATGATTTTGAAGCCTAATCCTGCAAACATGTTTTCGATGCATGTGCGTTTGAATTCAACGGGAGAGCGAGGCTGGGATGATGAATCTTGGTCATGCAATAGCAGTTTCGTTTTGCCCGGTTTTGTTGCGCGGATTGGACTGTCGATAGAACGCCATCCTAGCGGCTTGAACGGTTTTGCCCAATTTTTCCTTAGCCCATTCATACACGGCCT
>JANMLD010000389.1:0-9129 GCA_031372345.1 Pirellula sp. | reverse complement strand
CTCACAAGACGCACAGATTAGTCTCGACGCGAACGCAGCGCCCGAACAGTTCGGAGAACTGTTCTACACTGGGGGGGCGGGGCTAGCGTTTGAATCATCCGGCACATCGCAGGCTGGCAGCCTGCACTACGAAATCGTCTTCGTCCAAGCCGGTTTGCAAGACGCGGACGCACTCATCGCTGACATCGAATCGCAAGCAAACGCTCAAGGGCGGTCAATATCAGTAGTCGTACTCTACGGTACCGAAGACGGCTTTGACCAGATCAACAGTGCCTTATCGCAATACCGTGACCTGAGTGCGATCCATTTCGTTTCACACGGCACAGACGGCTTAATCCAACTCGGCGGCTCATGGCTATCGGCCAGCAACGTACAAGAACACCTCTCCGACCTGCAGCAATGGGGCATGGCCTTAAGTGAAAACGGCGACATTCTCATCTACGGTTGCGATGTGGCGGAAGGCACCGCAGGCCAATCGCTGCTTGAAACCATCGCGGCTGTAACCAGCGCCGACGTCGCCGCATCCACCGACAAAACCGGTGATCTAAGCCGTGGTGGCAACTGGACCTTCGAAATGCAATTGGGCGAAATCGAAACGCTCAACGCCTTTAGTCTCAATCTGCAAGAAAGCTATGGCGGTTTGCTTGCCGTCTACACGGTCACCAACACGAACGACAGCGGTGCAGGTTCGTTGCGTCAAGCCATCCTCGATGCCAATGCGAACGGCGGCGCCGATACAATCTCCTTCAGCATCAGCTCAGGTTACCAAACGATCAACTTGACCGCCGTTCTTCCTCAAATAACTGATACCGTAACGATCAATGCGACGACTCAGACCGGTTATGCGGGAGCACCGCTGATCGAAATCAACGGCGCTGGCTTTGCAGTCGCCACTGAGTACGGTCTGGACTTGGGCGAAAACGCTGACAACTCCGTCATTCGCGGACTGGTCATCAATCGCTTTGCAACCAATGGTATCTATCTCAATGGAGCCGACAACGTTACGATCGCAGGTAACTACATCGGCACCAACTCGACCGGGGCCTCAGCCCAGGGGAATGCGGTAGGGATCTATGTTGAATCGACATCCACCGGGAACACGATCGGTGGCTCCACCGCATCCGACCGTAACATCATCAGCGGAAATACGTCCAATAACATCACCATCGCGGGTAGCACCAACGCGGTTTATGGAAATTACGTTGGTACCAATGCATCGGGAGCTGCGGGTATCGGGGGCGGGTCAGGCAGCTCGATCCTGGTAAACGGAGGTACCGGAAATCTGATCGGGGGCTTGAGTGCCGGGCAAGGAAACGTGATCGCGAGCGGTGGAAATGCGGGAGTAAACCTCAGCGCAGGTAGTAACCATAACGTGTCCGGCAACATCATCGGCATGTCCGCCGACGCATCAACCGCGATCGCCAATACCAACGACGGGATTATCGTCGGTACATCTTCGACCGGTAATGTATTTTTACAGAATCGAATCTCCGGGAATGGTGGACTAGGGATCGACTTGGCCGACAACGGCGTGACCGCAAACGACAGCGGCGATGCAGATACCGGCGCCAACAATCTGCAGAATTATGCGGTCATCAATAACGTCGTCGTAGACGATCCCTATACGATTCGCGTGTCGGGCTCGCTCAATAGTGCCGCGAATACAAACTACCGTGTTGAGTTTTTCTCAAGCGTTACCGGTGACTCCTCTGGTTACGGCGAAGGCCAAACCTACGTCGGGTTCATTAACGTCTTGACGAATGGTTCTGGCGACGCAACGTTTAGCACAACGCTTTCGGGAAGCTTCACGGCAAACAGCTTTCTATCGTCGACAACGACCCGCTTGACTGCTGGCTTGGTAGCCGTCGAAACCTCCGAATTCTCTGCCAACGTGGAAATCCGACCGGACATCGGACTATGGCTTTCTTCAAAAACGAGTGCCACGACGACGTCTGGATTTAACTATAACGATGGGCAAATTGCCAGGCTAACTGCGCCCAGTCTGGCGTTGGGATCAGGCACCACAGCTGGTAGCTTTTCGCAGGTGTTTGATATCGACAGTTTTGCCAGCGATGGCAATGCGGACATCAACGGCTTGTATTGGGTGAACACCACAGTCACCATCGGGACCGGCACCCCGTTCACGGTTCAGCGAGGCGATGTCCTATTGTCAACAGCCGCAAATGAAACGCTGGGCGGGGTGTCGGTACAGAGTCAGGATATTGTGGTCTTCCGGCCAACCACGGTCGGAGACTACTCCTCAGGAACGTTTACCGTCCTGCTGCGTGGACCTGGCGGAACGGGAAACAGCACGCGTGATTTCGCATTGGTCGAAACACAGATGACCGTCGGCGGCACGACGCTAAACGCTGGCGACTTTCTGGTTGTGTTATCAAGTGGTACTTACGACAAAGACATCCAGCGCTTCCAGACAACCAATACCGGTACTTCAACGGCGGGAACTCTCTCTTTGTTCGTCGATGGCTCTGCGACCGGAATCGGTATAGGCCAGCAGATCTACGCACTCGAATTGGTTCAGCAGAACACAACGCTCGGTGGAGTTAGCTTGACGCAGGGACAATTGGTAGTCGGATTGAACGGTGGCGATACGGTCGGCACGAACAACCAAACCTATACCGCTTACGATCTGTTCACAATGACGTTGACGGCCACCGGGGCGAGTTCGAGCGGTAGCGCGGCGATTTTATTTCGAGGAGCCGATGTAGGGATTACTGCCGGCGGAGAAAATTCGGATGCATTAACGTTTGTCGACGTCTACAACAGCGCTCCGACGCTAAATAACGCCATGTCGCCGACGCTGAATACGATCCTCGAAGACGCGGGAGCACCGTCGGGTGCCGTGGGAACATTGATTTCCAACCTGGTGGATTTCTCGCTGGTTAGCGGCGGGAACGACAATATCTATGATCGCAACTGGGGAGCTCAACTGGGAGTTGCTATCACCGCCGCCAACACCACTAACGGTAGCTGGTGGTTCTCAACCAACGGCGGATCCAATTGGACGGCACTTGGAAGCGTTAACGCCGCATCGGCTAGACTATTGGCAAGTGACGCCAATACACGAGTCTACTTTCAGGCGAACTCCAACTACAACGGTACCATCGCCGATGCCATCACGTTTTGCGCCTGGGATCAAACCAGCGGCACCAACGGATCCCTCGTAAGCACTTCGACCAATGGCGGATTCACCGCTTTTAGTTCCGCGACTGAAAGCGCCGCACTGACAGTGACGGCCGTGAATGATGCACCTGTCTTTGCCGATACCGCACTCAGCCTGACCGTCGCCGAAGATGCAGGCCTTCCGAGTGGTGTGGTCGGCTCGCTGATTAGCTCGTTTACTGGCGGTGTCAGCGATGTCGATAGCGGCGCCGTAAAGGGTATCGCGATCACGGCCAGCGTTGAAACGAATGGCATTTGGTACTACACGACAAATAATGGAACGACTTGGACAGCCGTTGGTACGGTCGCTTCCAACTCAGCACTGTTGCTAGCAGACAATGCGAATACCCGCTTGTACTTTGCGCCGGGCTCAAACTACAACGGTACATCGACGTCCGCATTGACCGTTCGTGGTTGGGATCAGACCAGCGGCACAGTTGGTACGAAGGTCGACACGAGCACTAACGGTGGAATTACCGCTTTCAGCTCGGCAACCGATGTCGTCGATGTTTCAGTTACAGCCGTTAACGACGCTCCGGTGACAGGCTCTTCAGGAGGTACTACTGCCTACACCGAAAACGCGAACCCGACGTTGATCGATTCGGCTCTGACGATTACTGATATCGATTCGGCAGATTTTAGTGGTGGCACCCTGACAGTCACTGTGTCTGCCAATGGAACGACGAACGATCGCCTGACGATCGCTCCGAGTGGGGCAGTAACGTTGCTTGGAACGGGTGTTTACTACGGTGGTACTCTAGTCGCAACGTTTAGTGGAGGCATTGGTACGTCGCCACTGCTGATCAACTTTAACGCCAACAGCACGCCTACAATCGCGCAAGACGTCGCGCAGCATGTGGCTTATTTGAACATTTCCGATGATCCATCGACTGCAACCAGAACGGTTAACTATGTTATCACCGATGGCGATGGAGGCACGAGCAATACCTCGCAAAAGCTGGTCTCGATCGCAGCCGTCGCCGATGCGCCGATCGCCGTTAATGATCATTACGCATTGACCTTCGATGGTACCGATGATTACGTAAACCTAGGAAGCGGTGCCAGTCTGGCAGTGACTAATACAATCACGATGGAAGCCTGGGTGAAACCCACCGCGTACCCGGTCTCATCTTCGATCCTACTCAATAAAGAAGGGGAGTATGAAGTTGGATTGGATTCAACAGGTAAATTGCGTTGGGCCTTTACGAACACCAACCCTGGCTGGGCATGGCACGACACCAACTACACGCTTGCTCTGAATCAATGGACTCACATCTCGGTAACCTATAGCAGTGGTGTCGTGAACACCTATGTCAACGGCAACCTCGTAGAGACCTATTATGGTTCCGGCGCAATCGGTGATAGCTACTCGGCCTTGAATGATTTTCGAGTGGGCGGTCGTACGAACAGTCCCAGCGGTCAATACTTCGCGGGTAGCATTGACGAAGTTCGAGTTTGGAATGTGGTGAGAACCCAAACCGAAATTCGTGCGAATATCGATCAGCCGCTGGTTGGAAATGAAACAGGTTTGCAAGGTTACTGGCGATTCAACGAGGGTTCGGGTACCACGACGTCGGACCTGACCGCCAACGCCAATACGGGCACACTGGTGGACGGCGGGGCTGGAACTGCAGGCCCACAATGGGTCGGCCACACCACCAATCAAAACACCATTCTCAGCATCACCGCTGGTTCAGGTATTCTCAGCAATGATATCGACGGCGAAAGCAATACGTTGACTGTCACACAGGTCAATGGCAGCGGCGCTAATGTCGGTTCGGCCTTTTCATTGGCTTCCGGAGCTTCGCTGACAGTGTCATCGACAGGCTCGTTTACGTACAATCCCAACGGCGCGTTCAACTATTTGACTGCTGCCGCAACCGCTACCGATTCCTTTACCTATACCGTATCCGATGGCACGGGCAACTCGGACACTGCCACCGTAACGGTGATCATCGCAGGCATTAACGATGCTCCCGCGTTAGCCGATACGGCCCTGAGCATAACCGTCGCCGAAGATGCAGGTGTACCATCGGGTACTGTCGGATCATTGGTCAGTTCGTTTACCGGTGGTGTTAGCGACGTCGATAGCGGTGCAGTGAAGGGCATCGCTGTTACGGCGAGCAATGAAACGTACGGCATTTGGTATTACACCACCAATAACGGCACAACTTGGACTGCCGTCGGAACGGTCGCCTCCAACTCTGCACTCTTGCTCGCCGATAATGCCAACACGCGTTTGTACTTCGCGCCGGGATTGAATTACAACGGCACGTCCACTTCGGCATTGACTATACGTGGCTGGGATCAAACGAGCGGCTCCGCCGGTACGAAAGTCGATGCCAGCACCATTGGAGGCATCACGGCCATCAGCTCCGCTACCGATGTCATCGACGTTTCCGTCACAGCCGTCAATGACGCGCCCGTCTTAGCCGATACCGCTTTGAGCATCACCGTTGCTGAAGATGCTGGTGTACCATCGGGTGTGGTCGGTTCATTGGTCAGTTCGCTTACCATTGGTGTTAGCGACGTCGATAGCGGGGCTGTGAAAGGCATCGCTGTTACGGCTAGCAATGAAACCAACGGCACATGGTATTACACCACCAACAACGGGACAACTTGGACTGCCGTCGGAACGGTCGCTTCCAACTCCGCATTGCTATTAGCCGATAATGCCAATACGCGTTTGTACTTCGCACCTGGATCAAACTACAACGGCACATCGACTTCGGCATTGACGATACGTGGTTGGGATCAGACCAGCGGCTCCGCCGGTACGAAAGTCGATGCCAGCACCAACGGAGGCATCACGGCCTTCAGCTCATCCACCGATGTCATCGATGTTTCCATCACGGCTGTTAATGACGCGCCGGTAAGAACGGCTGGCTCCGTTAATAATTTGACTGTGCCCGAAGATTCCGGGCTCACGTCGCTGGGCTTGAGCGGTGTTGCTTATGGTCCCGGCGGTGGTGCAGACGAGAGCGGACAAACCATAACCTATTCTATCACGGCCTTACCTTCCAGCTCTATCGCAAATGTGTACCTTGCAGATGGAACGACGCTGGTCACGTTGAGTTCATACACCTTGGCCGAGATCCAAGGCATGCAACTCAAGACGACAGCAAATGGAAACGGCACGACAGCCTTTCAATACAATGTAACGGATTCAGGTGGTACCGCGAATGGTGGGTCGAACTCTATCAGTGAGTTTATTCTACTCACCGTGACCGCAGTCAACGACGCTCCAGTGCTCGCCGACACAGCGCTCAGCATAACCGTCGCCGAAGATGCAGGCGTACCAACTGGTGTCGTCGGTTCATTGGTCAGTTCGTTTACCGGTGGTGTTAGCGACGTCGATAGCGGGGCAGTAAAAGGCATCGCTGTTACGGCGAGCAATGAAACCAACGGCATTTGGTATTACACCACCAATAACGGCACAAGTTGGACGGCCGTCGGTACCGTCGCCTCCAACTCAGCATTGCTTTTGGCCGACAATGTCAATACGCGTTTGTACTTTGCACCGGGCTCGAACTACAACGGCACCTCAACTTCTGCATTGACCATTCGCGGTTGGGATCGCACCAGCGGCTCCGCCGGTACGAAAGTCGATGCCAGCACCATTGGAGGCATCACGGCCTTCAGCTCCGCTACCGATGTCATCGACGTTTCCGTCTCAGCCGTCAATGACGCGCCCGTCTTAGCCGATACCGCTTTGAGCATCACCGTTGCTGAAGATGCAGGTGTACCGTCGGGTGTCGTTGGTTCGCTGATCAGCTCCTTTACGGGCGGAGTGAGCGATGTCGATAGCGGAGCCGTTAAGGGGATCGCGATTACAGCCAGCGTCGAAACCAATGGCACTTGGTACTACACAACGAATAATGGTACAGCTTGGACAGCGGTTGGTACGGTTAATGCGACCTCTTCGCTGCTACTAGCGGACAACGCCAATAACCGCTTGTACTTCGCACCAGGCTCGAACTACAACGGCACATCGACTTCGGCTTTAACCGTCCGCGGCTGGGATCAAACAAGCGGCTCCGCTGGCACCAAGGTCGATACCAGCACTAACGGCGGGATTACCGCGTTCAGCTCTGCAACTGACGTTGTTGATGTCTCGGTAACGGCTGTCAACGATGCACCGGTCTTAGCCGATACGGCGCTCAGTATCACCGTTGCCGAAGACGCAGGCGTTCCATCGGGTGTCGTCGGGTCTTTGATCAGTTCCTTCACTGGCGGCGTAAGCGACATCGATAGCGGTGCAGTCAAGGGAGTTGCGATAACAGCCAGCGTCGAAACCAATGGGACTTGGTATTACACGACTAATAACGGAACAACTTGGACAGCTGTTGGTACCGTTAATGCGACCTCTTCCTTGCTGCTCGCTGACAATGCCAACACCCGATTGTACTTTGCGCCCGGATCGAACTACAACGGCACCTCGACGTCAGCTTTGACCGTACGCGGTTGGGATCAGACCAGCGGCTCCGCCGGTACCAAGGTCGATACCAGCACCAACGGTGGTATTACCGCTTTCAGTTCGGCTACGGACGTGGTCGACGTCTCGGTCACCGCCGTCAACGATGCACCTGTTCTTGCCGATACTGCGCTCAGCATTACAGTGGCCGAAGACGCAGGCGTACCATCGGGTGTCGTCGGTTCTTTGATCAGTTCTTTTACCGGCGGGGTTAGTGACGTTGATAGCGGTGCAGTCAAGGGAGTAGCGATAACGGCCAGCGTCGAAACCAATGGGACTTGGTATTACACGACCAATAACGGAACAACTTGGACAGCGGTTGGTACGGTTAATGCGACCTCTTCGCTGCTACTCGCTGACAATGCCAACTCACGCTTGTACTTCGCTCCGGGCTTAAATTACAACGGAACATCGACTTCGGTTTTAACCGTTCGCGGCTGGGATCAAACAAGCGGATCGGCTGGTGCGAAGGTCGATACCAGCAGCAACGGCGGGATTACGGCTTTCAGCTCGGCTACCGATGTGGTTGATGTCTCGGTAACGGCTGTAAATGACGCGCCGGTCTTAGCTGATACGGCGCTCAGCATCATTGTCGCTGAAGATGCTGGAGTTCCGAGTGGTGTGGTCGGTTCGCTTATCAGTTCCTTCACTGGCGGTGTCAGCGATGTCGATAGCGGAGCGGTAAAGGGGATAGCCATTACGGCCAGTGTCGAAACCAATGGTACTTGGTACTACACGACCAATAACGGTACCACATGGACTGCAGTCGGAACGGTCAATGCCACTTCTTCGTTGCTGCTAGCTGACAATGCCAACACCCGCCTGTATTTCGCTCCGGGCTCGAACTACAACGGAACTTCAAACTCAGCCTTGACCGTACGCGGTTGGGATCAGACCAGCGGATCGGCTGGTACGAAGGTCGATACCAGCACCAATGGTGGAATTACTGCATTCAGTTCAGCCACCGACGTGGTCGATGTTTCGGTGACGCCCGTTAATGATGCACCGGTTCTTGCTGATACAGCTCTGAGCCTTACCGTGGCCGAAGATGCGGGTGTTCCTTCCGGTGTGGTCGGTTTATTGCTCAGTTCCTTCACTGGCGGAGTCAGCGACGTCGATAGCGGGGCAGTTAAGGGAATCGCGATTACAGCCAGCGTCGAAACCAATGGCACTTGGTATTACACGACCAATAACGGTACCACATGGACTGCAGTCGGTACCGTCAACGCCACTTCTTCCTTGCTACTCGCTGACAATGCCAACACCCGATTGTACTTCGCTCCGGGCTCGAACTACAACGGCACATCAACTTCGGCTTTAACCGTTCGCGGTTGGGATCAAACAAGCGGCACGGCTGGTACCAAGGTTGATACCAGCACCAATGGTGGCATTACAGCTTTCAGCTCGGCTACGGATGTCGTTGATGTCTCGGTAACGGCCGTCAACGATGCACCGCTTTTAGCTGATACGGCGCT
>JANMLD010000346.1:0-1891 GCA_031372345.1 Pirellula sp. | reverse complement strand
CTTGAGAGAATGCCTGACGAATTGCAAACGCAGCAACCAGCTCTGCTTCCTTCGGGCTGGCAAGCAAGGAACTGCGTACAACTTCTTTGCCGACCGGCATGGCGAATAAGCCATCATCCAGTGGAACATCCCACTCGAAGTCACGGCAAACAACTGGCGTTGTTCCCATTCCTGACGGTGGAGTCATTTCAATCCGTTTAGGAAGTTGTGTTTCAACGTCGACCCAAACTTTTCCTTGACCGTCGTGAATGTCGAAGAGCTGCGTGCCAGTAATCGTATTTTCATCCTTGCTCAGCACAGCGTTCAAGTCTGGCTTTTGTAGAAGCTGCAGAATATCAAAATTCGAGTTCACCTTGGGTATCTCGTTTACGGAGACCTGGTTTGAATTCGAGTCGAACGCAATCAGCTCCCCTGCCGCTCCGTTAGTGATATTGACAGGTTGTCCTGGAGCCTGGAAATCAAGTCGGAAACGGTCGGGGGCTTTCACGCTGGCAACAGCATTCAAGTTGCTCGGACCAAGGTTCTCAATTGTGAATTTGGCCGTGGCGAGCTTCCGAATGTTACTTACCACTTGCGCAAATGCATTGGACGACGAGAAGAACGGCACAACGATGGCCAACAGCGAAGCGGCGACGGCTAACGCGGCAATGCTCCAACGCCCGACTTTGCGTTGACGGTCGGGGGCAAGGGAGAAGTTGCCAACTTGCTGAGACTGCTCCATCAACGTTTTTGTGGCCAAAACCAATTCGTTGGGGGGGAAATCGCCAGGTGCGTCGTCGAGTACCGCTTGACTTGCTCTATCGAGCAACTCGTCATAGTTATTTACGTTTTGCATAGAAACGAGCTCCTGTTTCTGATTTGTTTGTTGTCACTGGTGCATACGAATGCAACTGTTGCTTTAGGGCCGAGCGTGCTCGATTGAGCAAGACTCCGACGTGCGACTCGGTAATCCCGATCGCCATTGCCGCCTCGTCGTAAGTCATAGCGTCCAAACAGATCATGGAAAATATCTGTGCTTGGCGCGGTTCGATTGTCGCGAGCGCCGCTCGCAACGCGCTGGCTAACTCGGTTGAGTCGAGCCGTTCTTGAGGGGGAGCGGAATGTGAGTCCGCTATTTCCCCTAGGTAGTCGCTGTGTTGAATTTGTCTGTCGCGATATCGTCGTCTAAGACAGTCGATTGCCTTAACCGATGCGAGATGTCGAAGCGTGGCGGTCCAACTGAGGACCTTTTGCTTTCGGGAAAGTTCCAAGGCGGCCGAGAACACTTCCTGAAAACAATCCGACGCATCATCGCGATTGCCAATCAACCGACGAATCGTGGACCAAACCAATGGCCCATGATTGTCGATTAGTTCTGACCAATCAGGCATGAAATCTCCTTCGTGTAAGGGGACGAATTGTGTTAAGGAGTTAAGTCGGGCGAATCGCGTTTTACTTACAAAAAATCCTAACATCTCGGCGAAATACCACTTTGACGAGGTGAATAGACTTAAATGACTGTCGATATCGCTCCCCAGGCCGAGTCGTTTTCCCAATTGCACATGCAAAGCACTTTGTTGAGACGGATTTCCCAATCCATGGCTTGATTATGGCGATGACACACTCGAAACAGAGATTATACACTTAGTAAAAGCGTTGCGCTCACCGCAAACAACTGCCCATTCGCCCCAATCAGAAATGCTCTTCGGGAACCTACCACCACTCAGCTCGGTATAGCCTTTGAGTGCTTCGACTAAGCTCTCTTCGAACTGCAGCAACTCCGGCAGCTTCGCGGCGGTTGACGATTGATAGCCTTGAGGAGCATCGAAGCTAAACAACATCGGATCGAGTGTGACGTTGAACTCAAAATCCTTCATCACTGACTTTGTAACTGACGAACCTTTAGGCATCC
>JANMLD010000292.1:0-54199 GCA_031372345.1 Pirellula sp. | reverse complement strand
GCGAACCACGACAATCTACGACACTTATTACTGTGCCGAACCTAAGCCGTTGTGCGATCAATTGACTGCACGGTGTGCAGTTCCACACTGAATCTCAACACTCTCCCTCAAACCAGAACAATAAAAAAAAGATGAAAGAACTACGCATTGGCATGATCGGTTATGGATTCATGGGCAAAGCACACTCGAATGCTTATGCCCAAGCGAATCATTTTTTCCCTAGTGAAATCAAGCCGGTCATGAAGGCACTGTGCGCACGCAACGCTGAAAAAGCCAAGTCGTTTGCTGCGAACTGGGGCTACGAATCAATCGAAACGGATTGGCGCAAATTGCTCGAGCGAAAGGATATCGATGCGGTCGATATCTGCACGCCGAACAACATTCACAAAGACATTGCGATCGCGGCAGCCAAAGCAGGCAAGATGATCTTGTGCGAGAAACCTTTGGCGATGAATGCGGCCGAAGGGGAAGAGATGTGCCAAGCGGTTGAAAAAGCCGGCGTGGCCAACATGGTTTGGTACAACTATCGCCGTGTTCCGGCAGTGACCCTGGCCAAGCAGATTATCGATTCCGGTAAGCTAGGTCGCATCTTCCACTATCGAGCGAATTTCCTACAGGACTGGACCATCAATGCAGACGTTCCTCAAGGGGGAGCAGGGACTTGGCGATTGGATGTCGAAGCGGCGGGAAGCGGCGTGACCGGCGATTTGCTGGCTCACTGTATCGATACCGCCCTTTGGCTCAACGGATCGATCCGAGACGTCTCGGCGGTAACGGAAACGTTTGTGAAGGAACGAATGCATTCGGAAACCGGGACGAAGCAGCCAGTAGGTATCGACGACGCTTGCTCATTCTTTTGCCATTTTGGCAACGGATCTTTAGGGTTGTTTGAATCGACTCGATACGCTCGCGGTCACAAGGCTTTGTACACTCTTGAAATCAACGGTGAGCATGCGAGTATCGCTTGGGATTTGCATGATCTGCATCGTCTGAAGTATTTCGATCATGCGGATGAGTCGATCGTGCGAGGTTGGAGGAGCATTCACGTTTCCGATGGCAATCAGCCTTACATGGGGAATTGGTGGGTACCAGGCTTGCAAATAGGGTACGAACACTCATTCATTCACCAAGTTGCCGATTTCCTGAAGAGCCTCGAGACAGGCGAGCAAGCCCATCCTTCCTTCCGCGATGCACTTGAGACTCAAAAGGTTTGCGATGCAGTTCTGGCCAGCGCCAAGAATCGTCAATGGGCCAACGTGGAATAGATGTGGACGAGCGAGGCCCTTCACTCGTCTGATATTACTTCGTTTAACCGCGTGGGCATCGCCCCGCGTTACCCAAAGTTCGCCCCGCGTTACCTAGTGTTCGCGGCCCGGTGGGCACGCGGTTAAACGAAAAGAACGTTGGTGGTGGTGCTTACCTCGCCACTTTCAAATCCATAGGCAAAACAAAGACCTTACTCATGCTAGTACATCGCGAATGACCTGCCCGTGGACATCCGTCAAACGTCGTTCGATACCGTTGTGGTAATACGTTAATCGTTCATGATCCAAACCGAGCAAGTTCAGAATCGTTGCATGGAAATCGTATACGGTTGCGATCCCTTCAACTGCCCTGTAACCAAACTCATCCGTCGCACCATAGGTAAACGGCGCTTTGACACCTGCGCCAGCCAACCAAGCCGTGAAACCAGCCGGGTTATGATCTCGGCCACTGGCTCCCGCTTGAAACGTAGGCATTCGACCAAACTCTGTACACCAAACCACCAACGTGTCCTTGAGCAAACCCCGTTGCTTGAGGTCGCGAAGCAAAGCAGCCGTTGGTTGATCTAGTACCGGTCCATGTTTGCTGTACTGTTCATGAAGTTGTTTGTGTCCGTCCCAATTGCTTACCCCCTCACCACCAGTTTGATAAGCCCCGTTAAACAACTGCACAAAACGCACCCCCTTCTCAATAAGCCTTCGAGCCAAGATGCAGTTGCGTGCGAACTTGGCTTTCAAGTCGTTCGAAGCATCATCGGCACCGTACATCGTCAAAGTGCCCGTTGTCTCGCTGGAAAGATCGGTCACCTCGGGAACACTCAACTGCATGCGAGCGGCAAGTTCGTAGCTGGATATCCTAGCCGCAAGCTCGCTATCACCGGGGAATTCAGCCAAGTGCTTGCGATTCAGTTGCTGGAGAAAATCCCGCGTCGCTCGATCGGTCTCGGAGGTAATGCCAGAGGGTCTTTCGAGATTTCGAAGCGGCTGGGCTGCGTTGAAATCCGTTCCTTGATAGGCAGCCGGAAGGAAACCACATCCCCAATTGTTGACGCTTGACTGAGGCGTCCCTCGCGGATCTGGAATCGCGACATACGAAGGCAGCTCCTGATTGTCCGTCCCCAGAGCCCAAGTTACCCAAGCCCCCATGCTGGGAAATCCATCCAGCGTGAATCCGGTCGACATGAAGTTTTCGCC
The DNA here is from genome assembly GCA_031372345.1 of Pirellula sp. GTDB lineage: Bacteria > Planctomycetota > Planctomycetia > Pirellulales > Pirellulaceae > JBKCUI01. Next base: position 51,743 of record JANMLD010000292.1, on the reverse strand, counting down.
CGGACCATGCGTATTGGTCTTACCAGTAAGCGAATGGATAAAACACATCTCGTCGGCCAGTTCGCCCAGCTTCGGTACCAAATCCGAAATCATCTTGCCACATTCTCCACGCGGCTTAAACTCCCAAGGACTTTTTGTAAGATTCCCTTGCTTGCCTTGAAATGTCACGAGCCCGTCCGAGCCGGGCATAGGCTCGCCATGGCGTTTGATCAGTTCCGGTTTGTAGTCAAAGGTATCGAGCTGACTGCAGGCCCCTGCGCAAAAAATCATGAGAACATTCTTTGCCTTGGGCTCGAAGTGCGATGGCCGCGTCGCGAACGGCCGTGCCGGATCGATCTGTGGACGAAGCGGTTTTTTGTCGGCCGCCAACAGACCATCTCGATGCAATAAACTGGCTAGCGCAATGCCACTTAAGCCATTGGAAGTCTGCCCAAGGAATCGGCGTCGATCAAGCATGAAGTTCATCACGGCGGGAACCGCCGCGCCACATTGGACTAGGGAATAAACACAAACTCATTGGCATTGAACAACGCTCGCGCAAACGGAAGCCAACCCTGTTCCATTACGAACTTCCGTGCTTGCGCCAACTCTTGCTCATCTGCGTTTCGACCAAAGCAAAGTTCATACGCCAGAACAATTTTCTCATCCGTCGATTCGCATTCGAGATTCAAACGGTCGTGAAAGAATCCCGCTTGCTGCATCACAAAGCGACTGTTCAACAAATTCAACGCTTGCAGTGGTGTGGTCGAGCGACTGCGTTTGGGTGTCACTTGACTGCCATCTGGGCAATCAAAAACGCCGAAGATCGAGTCTTTTTCCTGTCGAACCTTGGTCATGTAGATCATCCGCCGCCAATCCGCTGGCCCGTAGTCCTTCTTTGGAAAGTAGTGACGGACATTCTCCATGGCTACTTCAAATGCGCTGAAGCCCGGCCCGCCCAGGGACAAATCCAGCTTGCCAGATGCAGCTAAGATGCAATCTCGAATCCCCTCCGCTTCCAAACGCCGTGGTGGAAATCGCCATAACAAACGCGATGCCGCATCCACCCGCATGGCTTCTTCACTCGGACGGCTATCTTGTTTCCAAGTCATTGAATTCAAAATCAACCGATGCATTTTCTTAATCGACCAACCTTGATCCACCAATTCACTTGCCAGCCAGTCCAATAACCTCGGGTGGCTTGGAGGTGTGCCATTCCTTCCAAAGTCGGAAGGGGTATCGACAATTCCCACCCCGAAATGGAACTGCCAAAGTCGATTGACTATCACGCGAGCCGTTAGAGGATTATCGGAACTGGCGATCCAATTCGCCATGGCAACCCGCCGCTGCTGCTCAGGTGCATCGCTTGTTAATTTCAAGTGCGTGAGCGTATCAATCGCGCCCGGTGCCACTTGTTCACGCGGGGTGGTGGGGTCGCCGCGATACATTCGATGGGTGGCTGGCGGTTGAAAAAAAGTCCCCGTATAGACTTTGGTGGATGCTACGAGCTCCTCCTTTTCCTTGCCGAGCGATTGAATGCGCTTCAACGACTGCTTTGCCAAATTCATTTCGTCCTCCAGAAGGCCACTCAGGTCGTACGGATTCTCAAGAGCCTTGCCTTTGACCAGCGGCAGTCGATCGGCTGAACTAGCAACCACGTTCCAATGCGATCCATCCGATGAAAGCTCAATTTTGTATTCGGTCGCTACCCGATCAGCATATCGCCCTCGTTGATCCCGACTCCAAACGATGCGGTCGACTTTGGAGGGCTGGGGAAGTTCGATCTGAGCCCAACTTCCAGCAACGGTACTGGCTATCCAACTTTGCGGGTTGCCGAATTGGCCATCGTTCAAATGCACAAGCCTATGAAGTGGATGCTCCAAATTGCCTGACGAGGAAGCGATCGCTCCACTCGAACTCAGGGCGACGTTTTGCTTTCCCGAAAACACTTGCAGTTCGTCGATACAAGGTTCGCCGCTGTTCGTTTCAGCAATCGTGAAGCGGACAAATTTCGCTTCCGCTGGCGAAATTTTTTCGATATTTTCGACAGCATTGACAGGCTCGCGATTGCCGCTCGTCCTCGTGTATTTCGAAAGTGACGCACGCAGTTCTTGAATCTGCGTTTCAATCGATTCTGACTTTGCTTTGGCCTCGGGACGCAGTGGCATCGCTCGATCAGCATGTTCGACTCCAGCAAAGACAGCCTGCATGGCGTAGTAGTCAGATTGCGATATCGGATCGAATTTGTGATTGTGGCAGCGAGCGCAACCCGTAGTCAAACCTAGAAACGCCGTTCCAGTCGTATTCACGATGTCGGCCAACTCATCTTGACGCTGCATGAGCCCTAGCAATGCATCCTGGCCTTTGACGATATCGTTGGGGCCAGCCACTAAAAAACCTGTGCCAATCGGTTCTCCCAAGGCGTCCCCTGCGATCTGCTGTTGAATGAACTGATCGTACGGCTTGTCCGTGTTGAATGCGTTGATGACCCAATCGCGATACGGATAAGCGTTGGTTCGTTCTCGGTTCGTCTCAAAACCATTGGTTTCACCGAACCGGACCAAGTCCAGCCAGTGCGACGCCAAGCGCTCGCCGTAGCGAGGGCTCTCAAGGACTTGATCTACCAACCGGTCCCATGCGTCGGGCCTGTCATCGCGAACGAACGATTCGACCTGCTGTTGGGTAGGAGCCAGTCCGTGCATCACCAGATAGAGGCGTCGGATCAACCTGCGTTTGTCTGCCGCCGCCGACATTTTCAAACCCGCATCGCTCAGCTTATTTTCAACGAACGCATCGATCGGATTGGCAAAAGTCGTTTCCGGAAGGTGAGGCCGTTTCACTGGCTGAAAGGACCAGTGATCGACCGTCATATCGGAGAGTTCATGGCGGGGAGCCTTCCATAGGGACTCGGTATTGATCCAGGTACGCAGAAGATCAACTGCCTCGGCCGGAAGCGGTGCGGCATCCGGCGGCATCCGAAGCTTAGCATCTTGGTTAGAAATGCGTTCCATCAAATGGCTGCGTTGGCTATTGCCAGGCACGATCACCGGCTCGCCTGAATTGCCTCCTCGCAGCGCAGCAACCATTGTATCCAAACGAAGCTTGGATTCCTGGGAGTCGGGGCCATGGCACTGGATGCAATGTTCGTGGAGCATTGGAAGCACATCCCGTTCGAAGAGCACATCGGCGCACGACACATCGCATATAGCACCAGCGCACACGAAAAACAGACTTGTCAAATATCGAGCAATCATAAGTTGGCTATTCTGTTCCAATGCTTCAACCTTGGTCTTTGTGGCTGAGCGAGGCCCTCGCTCAGGTTTAGCCGGAACTTAACGAGCGAAGGGCCTTGCTCGTCCACAATTGTCGCCTTTTGCTCCGCAAAAGTGCGTTTACCAGGCACACTTTCGCGGAGCGAAAGGCGACAATAATAAAATCACCCCCTCGGCGTGCCGAGCCACACCTAAACGAAAAGACCACTACGTATTCTCCCGTACCGATTCATCCAAGGCTTTTATCCAAGGTCCAATGTAGGCGCCATGATCGTGGTACGTTCGACCACTGAACATGTGCCGATCAATGACACACGCCTCATTGACGTAAATACCACCGCAGACCTCCAAATCAAACTTGCATTTGGCTACCGTGGCCATTCGCAAACCTTTGACAATTCCGGCTCGAGCGGGGATCTCGACTCCATGGCACACGCTGGCACAAGGTTTCTTGTTTTCCCAGAACCAGCGCGTGATGCGCAGCAAATCCTCGTCCTCGCGAATGTATTCCGGAGCTCGGCCGCCGCTAAAGAAGATGCCTGCGTACTCTTCCGGTTTGATGTCTTTGAAGGCGATATCGGCATCGATCATATACCCTTCCCATTCCTTGGTGATCGTCCAGCCCGGCTTGACTTCATGCAACACCATCTGATAACGCCGCTTCTCCGGAGCTGCGACAACCGGCTTGTAGCCCCCCTCAATCAAGCGATAGTAGGGATACAGAGTGTCGACGGTTTCGGTGGCGTCGCCGATAATGATTAAGACTTTGGGCTGGGACACGGTATTGGCCTGTGGTTGAAGTTGTGAAGTTGTTTCGGATTCTCCCGCTGCGGAAGCAGCACGGCCTGCAAGCAGCACGGCAGATACCGCCGTAGAATTCGCCATAAATTGTCGTCGATCGATTTCCATGGTTTGTACCTTTGCTAAGGCGAGCGGCAGATTGGGATATCCCAACCCGATGCGTAAGCGAGGGATAATTCCGCAGGTCCCTCACTTACGTATCGGGTTAGGATTGGTAGTTTTTACATCGCCGCTCGCCTAGACCTTTCGAAGCAGAGCGTCAAGGTAATTTCGAGATCGATTGACTTCGGCTGTTACATCCTCAGTCTTCTCAAGAATCGGTATGCCTCTTGGAAAGGGATGCATAAAGATAGAAGTCCAACCCTGAAAGCGATTCGACTTGAGCACGCTCAATAGTGGGCCAAAATCCAGTTTCCCGCGACCAGGCATTTGAAGCAACTCTTGTTCTTTGGGTAATTGCTTCATGCATCCATCCCCATGCTGCCACGCATAAAAGACTTCCATGGCAGGCATCACATCTTGCATGAGCGACGCCAAAACCTTTTCGTCTTGCGGCAAATGGTATGGGGCCAGCGCGATCGCCAAGCGCTTGGACGTACGCAGCTCCGCTAAATAACGCAAAGAATCGGGGGAGTCGATCAGACTGTTGGCGTGATTCTCAATCGCGATGACTACGCCCGTTTCTTCCGCGACCGCGACATGGGGTTTCATTTGCTCAATAAATGCAGCAACCGCTTTTTTCAGTTCCAATCCTTTTCGGTCTGTGGGACCGATCGCCCCCGTCACGATCGTTTTGCAGCCGAGTCGTTTTGCAAGTCCCATTTCGTCCTGGAGCCCTAACGGCCCAAGTTTGTACTGCGTGATGCATCCTAAGGAGACATTATGTTGCTTTAAAAGGCCTGCAAACTTTTCTTCGCCGAGCTCGTCTAATTGTTCTCGTTGATTGCCGTGCACTTTCGGCCAAATATCAATAGCCGAACTCCCCAGCCTCGACACCTCAGGTAGGATTTTCTCAATCTCGATATACCCATACATGCACGACGCCACCAGATATTTCAAATGAAATTCGCCGGGCTGCGCTGCGAGCGTCCATTGGCAAGGAACACTGCTGGCTATTGCGAGGGAGGATATGGTTTGCAACCAGTGTCTTCGGTCGTAACTTGCGAATTCTTTCATGCGTTGGTCTCGTAACCTTTGCGTTGATCCCGACGAAGCCATCCATTCGCTTCGGCATCGTTAACAAACTTTTCCTCCAAGGGATTCCACAGGAGTGCTCTCCCCAATCGCATAGAGATGTTACCTAGATGGCACGTAGACACGGTCCGATGCTGATTGTGGACGTCCGAGATCGGCAATCGTCTTGATTGGATGCAATCAAAAAAATTCCCCATGTGGTTGACGATCGCATCCAATTTGCCAGCTCGAGCCGGACGCTGGAGATTGTCAAAGTCGTACACAGTCCAGGCCTCACGAGACAAGGGTCGTTTCGACAATTCCTCGACGGGTGCGCCTGTGATCTTGCCTCGATTGACAAGAATTCGACCTGCATCCCCGGTGAACAGGATTCCATTCTCGCCCGTATCCTTGACCGTCATGGTCACTCCGTTGGCGTATTCGTAGACGACCTCAAAATCGGTAGCGACATTGAAGCCGTTTTCGACGTTGGGGAATTTGGCTTTCCCAGAAATTGCAATCGGGTTGTCGTTGATTGCCCATTGTGCAATATCGATGTGATGCGCGCCCCAGTCGGTCATTTGCCCACCTGAGTATTCGTACCACCAACGAAAGGTGTAGTGGGATCGCTCCTCGATGTAGGGAACACTCGGCGTCTGACCTTGCCAGAGTTCCCAGTTCAAATGCTTGGGCGGTTTGGTAGGCGTGAAGGATTGGCTGGTAACATTTTTGCCAAGAACCACATCCACTGTTTTGAGCTTGCCGATGCGACCGGATCTGACCATCTCTACTGCAAGCCGAAATCGATCATCGCTTCGCTGCCAGGATCCAACCTGAACCACGCGACCGGTTTCTTTGACGACTTTGCTTAACTGCTGTCCCTCCTCGATGGTAAGCGTCAACGGCTTTTCGCAATAAACATCTTTGCCTGCTCGGCACGCATCGATCACCATTTTCGTATGCCAATGATCCGGAGCGCCGATCGTGACGACATCGACATTTTTTTTGGCAAGGAGTTCTCGGTAATCCTCGCAACTAAAGGGGGTGCTACCGAACGACGCTTTGGCTTGATCGCAGACATTCTTATCGACGTCGCAGACTGCGACGATGTCGCCATACATCTGGGCTTTGACGGCAATGACGCTTCCCTGATAGCGAAGGCCAATCGCACCGATACCCAATCGCTCGTTGGGGGACTTTGGTTCGTTCGCCGGTCCAGTCGCCCACGCGTGAGCGGAATGGACTCCGAAACCGATGCTGAGACTGGCCAGCACGGAGCTGGAGAGAAATCGTCGTCGTGGGTTTTGATCATCTAGCATGAGAAATCCGAAGGAGGGGGTTCGGTTGCCTTAAGGGTGGGATCTTCATTGTAAGCAGCGCTTTAGCCCAGTGCAATTGCTCGATGGCCAAGCGAACGCACATTCGCAGTAGTGGTTTAAGCTATAATCTTGGACCGAAGCAGACTTCTTCTTTCCCACCATTCCGCGAGTCCGGAGAATCTCCATGAAACGTGTATTGGTTCCGGAGTTGGTCGCTCGCGTTTCCATTCTGGACAAAGACTACAAGACCATTGTGCAGTTAGGCAGCGATGTCGAAAGGCTGAGCGCGGACGCAAAGAAATCTATTCGCGGTGACGAGAAGCAATGGCAAGATGGCAAGTTCGTGCATCCGCATGACGCGTGTTTTGACAACAAAGGCAATATCTACGTCGCAGAATGGGTGCAAACTGGGCGAGTCACTAAGCTGAAAAAAGTGAGTTAGTAGACTGCAAGCCGACAAGTTTACTCGATGCATTACCTTGGTTGAAAGTAGCGGTTCGATGAACAGTTCCAAAAACAATCGGACGCATTTGCGACCGCTGCTACTCGTCCTGCTCTTTTTGGCTGTTAATTGCTGGTCGACGCTCTTTGAGTTCGCCGCAAACTGGCTCATGCAAAGTCCTGGATTATATTCGTACCAGATTTATTTGAGTCAACTTTTTTCATTTCCATTTTCAATGACTTGCATAATATGGCTGGCGGGTAGGAGAGGCGGTACGGGATGGGCAACTTGGACCGTTCCGTTGATGCTGTTGGTTGCCGAAGTTGTGGTTGGGATCTTGGCTGGCCTTGTTTTAGGCATGATTGGAACGGGCAGCCTTCTAAACTTTGACTTAGGCGATGTACTGCTTTATCAGTGGACAGATAAAACGAGAGCCCTTTTGTTTTCCTTTGTATTTTCAGCGTTTCTTTTTCGAGTTTCCACGCTCCACTTGCGACCGATCGAATCGAGTTCGCTTCCTAACCGACTTACGGTCCTTTCCATACTTGGACTGACAGCGCTCGTAGCATTTGGACTTGGTATCGACGCGGTGATCAACCTGCAATTTTCTCAGCGCTCATCTTCGATGTTTGCGACCTCCGCCCTGAATTATTTCTACTTGGCAATTTTGTTTTTTCACCAATTGATGACTGCCTTGATTTGGTTCTCGGCCGCATGGCTACTCGTAGCCAACAATTCCAAATGCTGGATCGGCTGGTTAGGCTTGGTAGTGTACTTGGTGTTTCTTAGCGTTTTTTTCTTCGCCATCCTCCCTGAGTTCATGAGGAGGCAATTGCAGGAAAACGGCGTAACCCTAACAACGATAGGCTTCAATTATTGGGTCACCTTTGCCATCTGTGTCCTTCAGATCGCAATCGTCTTTTTTTGCGTAGGCATCATGCACTTGGTCGGATACCGCTGGGACATTCGCAGGCGATTGCCGGCCGAGGGATTGCAGATAGTGCTACGTAACGCGGAAGATGCGGCTTAGGGCGAATGTTGGGATGGACAGACTGCAGACGATGATCCCTGGCCAGTAGCCTCCAAACTGCAAAGCGATCGCCGCATCTAAGAAGATGATGCTGAGGATCGCTTGTTTGATGGCTTGCACCAATGTCCCAACGCCAGGTGCGTGAATGGACGCAAATGCTCGTCGAAGCCAAGGCATCGCAAGCATCGCAACCAAGATGGGAAACCAAGTTTTCGGATCAAGCCTCAACGGTCGGTCCAATGACCCAACGGAGCTAAGAGCGATCGCACCTACACCCAATGCGCTAACCGCCCAACTCCAGACCAGTCGATATGAGGATTGTTGCAAAAGCCCTTCTCGTCGAGCCGCGAGTGTGATCCCGGTCACGAAAAGAAAGAGACCAATCGTTGCCAGGATTATACTGGACCAATCCAATTCGGCATGCCAGTCAACGCAAGCTCCGAGCGAAACACCCACAAGGAGATTAAGTCCTCGACACATGCCCATCAAAAGAGGGCCCAGCGGCGTGGCTTTCAGCCAACTATCGTAGGCCACGATGACAACCGCTAAAGCAGTAGCCGTCCCGGCAACAATCCAATCGGGGGCTGCACTTCCTGTCGCAGGCAATAAGTAGGCGGAAAGCCCAGCCAGGGCAACCCCGGCCAGCAGCAATGCCCAGCCCGCTTTCCTCGCCGCGCCAACCGCAATGAGCCCTCGCACAAGTGGTCCGTTGCGGCGTTGTGCAATATCCTCAGCCAAGTCGTGAACGTCGTTCAGCACCATACCAGCCCAATACAAACATATGGAAGCGAAGGCTGCGACCACGATGGATGGGAGGATACCGTTGATTTGCCACCAAGCGCCGGCAGCGAGCGTGAATCCCGCTAAGACATCGGCGCAGGCCGTCAGTGTATTTGGAACTCGAACTAATTGAGCCCAAGCACGAAGTTGAGGATGCATCGACGGTGCTCTATTTCTTGCGCTGATATTCCTTGATGAGTTCCGGAACGGAGATACCAATGGCACCACGACCTTCTCGCAATCGCGCGTCGACATCCTCCTGGATCGCGTCGACGTCAATCTCCCAAAATTTCCTGATGAGCTCTTCGGACAAGGGTGTTGCGGAGCGAACCAGTCGCATACCGACCATCCGAGCCGGATCGGATGTGTACCACCACGGACTCAGTGGAACGTTGGGGTCTTCGTCCTTCCAGTCTTCATCTGCTGATCCCATCCTAGCTGCGGAGCGAAGGCGTTCTGCAGGATCTTGCCAGCCGCCTCCGCGAACGCATCGTGAATCCGCTTGTGTTGGCCAGCTCGTCGCCTCAAGCCCTACGAACGATTTGCCTCCGCGACCCTCGAATCCCTTTGGCGAAAACTGATCGATGGTCCACTCCCAAACATTGCCGTGCATGTCGTGAAGTCCAAAGGCGTTCGGCGCTTTGCTACCAACTTTCGATGCGCCGGCGGTTGCCCCGAAAACGGCATACTTGTCGAGTTCCACGGGATCGTCGCCAAAGCTATATGCGGTTTTGGAGCCAGCTCGAGCCGCGTACTCCCATTCTGCTTCTGTGGGCAATCGATATTGAACCTCTGTTAGACCACTCAACCATTTGGTGTATTGTTTGGCCGAATACTGCGTCATCGTCACTGCTGGCTGACTTTTGTCGTCTCCAAATTCGTAAGTCTTGCCTGGGTCATAAAGCGGTGTTGGAACGGTGATAGCATCCGCACGGATATCGTCGGTTACTTGGTGAATCCCCGTGGACGACAGTCTCTTAAAAACGTCATAGGATCGCATGAATGTGTTGTATTCGCCCCAAGTTAGCTCGGTCTTGGCGATCCAAAACGGCTCCAACTTTACCGTAAACTGCGGGCCTTCATCTTCGCTGCGGCCCGCTTCCGAAAGAGGCGAACCGATCGTGACTTCACCACCAGGAACAGGGATCATCTCAAATGAAATATTAGTTCGTTCAAACAACTCGGTGTATGGGACGAGATATCCCCCCTTGCCACCATCGATTGGGACAAAGGGACCCTTCTCTGGTTTGATCTTGCTAATCCCAGGCGTCGGCTTGGCTGCCGTTTCTTGAGCATAAGCGAGAACGGGAAGAGAAATAATCGATACAAAATAAACGACTATAGAAAGCCAGTGGTGCAATTTTGATTTCATGGGTCGTGCGGAGCTGGAGTGAGTCAGGATTCAATTCTTCAGTAGATTAACCTCAAACGGGTGGTCAATCCAGGGTCAGCTTGATGCTAATCTTCCTCCATTTTACCCGTGGAGTGCGAAACGCAATGCTCGCTCACTACTTCTTTCGTTGGAACTCCATGATTAACTCAGGAACGGAAATCCCAATAGCACCTCGACCTTCCTCCAATTTCCCGTCGACGACAGCTTGAATATCGGGCACATCAATTTCCCAAAACTTCCTCATAATCTCTTCAGGCAAAGGCATGGCGGATCGCACAAGTCGCATCCCAACCATACGAGCCGGATCGGAAGTGTACCACCATGGGCTGAGTGGAATCATGGGATCATTATCTTTCCAGTCTTTATCGATGGATCCCATTCTTGCAGCCGAACGAACGCGTTCTGCTGAATCTTGCCAGCCACCACCTCGAACACATCTTGAATCCGCCTGGGTAGGCCAATTGGTTGAACCCAGCGCAGCGAAAGACTTGCCCCCTCGTCCCTCGAAACCCTTAGGTGAAAACTGATCGATGGTCCACTCCCAAACATTGCCGTGCATATCATGCAGGCCAAAGGCATTGGGAGCCTTGCTGCCAACTTTCGCTGCTCCGTTTGTGCGATCGAAGACAGCGTACTTTTCCAGTTCAGCAGGATCGTCGCCAAAACTGTAAGCTGCCTTCGAGCCAGCTCGGGCAGCGTATTCCCACTCCGCCTCGGTGGGCAGTCGGTATTGAACCCCAGTCAATCCGCTCAGCCATTTCGTGTATTGCTTGGCTGCGTATTGCGTCATGGTGACGGCAGGTTGGTGCGTGTCCTCACCGAATTCATAAGTGTGACTTGGTTCGTAAAGCGGTGTTGGAACGGTTATCGCATCAGCAAGGATGTCATCGGTGACTTGACGAACTCCTTCTGATGACAATCTCTTGAAAACATCGTATGTTCGCATAAAGGTCTTGTACTCGCCCCATGTAAGCTCGGTCTTTGCGATCCAAAACGGCTCCAACTTCACCGTAAACTGAGGGCCTTCGTCCTCGCTGCGGACGGTTTCCGATTTGGGTGATCCGATCGTAACTTCACCGCCAAGAACAGGGATCATCTCGAACGCAATATTGGTTCGGTCGAACGACTCTATGTACGGGACTAGGTAACCGCCCGTGCCGCCATCGATTGGTACAAAGGGACCATGGACCGGTTTGGTTTTGCTAATCCCGGGTGCCGACTTGGCTGCCACTTCTTGAGCATACGCGAGAACGGAAAACGAAAAAATGGATGTAAAACAAACGACTATAGAAAGCCAATGCTTCAATTTTGATTTCATGGGTCGTGCGGAACTGGAGTGTGTCAGGATTCGATTCTTCCGTAGATTAACCTCAAACGAATGGTCAATCTAGGGTTATCATGAAGCGAAGTCACTTTGGCGAAGAACGTCCTGGACGGACATCCCTTGGACTGCGAAAGAACTCCCACTCGGCCCGCAGGATGAGAGCCCGAAGAAATGTATATGAACCAAGGCCGACGCAAATGCCAACGCAATCGGCCGCGAAGTCGAGCCAGTCAGCCGTTCGGCCAACTGGAATCTGCAACAACTCGTCGAGGGCTGCGTAGACTATCGCAATGAGGGCAGCCACGAGAGTATTCTGGTACAGCTTTGCATCGTTGGTTGGAACCGCCCAAGCAATGAGGAACGAAAGTCCAGCAAAAGCAACGGCATGCAATACCTTATCAGACAGATGCAGTGGGATGAAGATCCTGTCTGCTGGCAAATGGGTTCCAATAAAAAGAAGAACCCAATAAACGAAGAGAGCGACTATCGCCATTCGTAAACCGTTGATAGTCGCTCTCATTTAATTCCTAGATTCGTCAGCAATTCTTAGTCCCACCACCATTGGTCAGCAGCAAGATCCTTGGGTGCTGAGCCCTTCTCTTGCACCTTGTCTATTTCTTTATCGACTGTCGTTGCCGATGGATCGACTAATTTTCTGGCAGCAATGTGAACACCGCCACCAATGGGAGTCACGAGTTGGGAATTCTTCCAGACCGCATTGACGGCCGTTTCAACTTGGTTTACTCCAGCCACCGTATTCACGCGACACTTGGTTTCGTCCGCAAATGCTCCAAGATTCCATCCGGCTTTCCCATAAAGGTCACGATCTTGGATGAAGGCGGCCGCAATGCTGATGTCGAACAAGTTTCGCATCTCGAAAAAAACTGGGGTTACGTCAGCAAGTTTATCGAATTTCTCCGTAAACTCTTTGGTAAAGCCTTTGCTAGCTTGATCGCCCGTACTCCCCGTCCGTGTTCGGTCGCCGTTCTTTTCGACACTCTCTTTTTCTCCGCTCAACTTGACGCCGCGGCCCTGGAGATGCAAAGCCGTTTTCGATTCATTCGTTGTAACCGAGCTGTAGTCTGCTTGGAAATACCATCGTTGCAACGAGTTCGCATTCGCGCCCGGCGAGGTTCGTTGAATCCAACTCGTGAGTGGAATAATAGGATCCTGAAGACCGATTCCAATCAACTTCATGCGGTAGTCGGCTTCGACAAGAACTTGCGCGAAGTGTGTTGTTTTGGGTACGCCTTTGATAGTGATCGTCTGTAGTCCAAGTGCATCCTTGGCCCCAAGGGCGATTTTCCTTGGGTCGACGCCTTGCGGCATTTGACCGCCAAATTGAGCATAGTATTGCTTCATTCTCTTTAGTCCGTCGGCGGTCGGATCTATCGAGCAAGCGATGATGCTGTTGTTGTCGTTCGAGTGGAAGGCTCTCAACGCAACGATCATATCTTCTAGCCTCAGAGTCGGCCTGCCCGTTGTTAATCCAACCATTCGGTTATTTGCATCCACATGCCACTGGTCTGCTGGCCCCGCGATAACGATGTCTTTGGACTCAGGTAGGAAGAAAACGTATTCAAGTCGGCTTAGTCCAGCCAAACTTCGTACTTCATCACTTAACATGTCACCTTGATCGAGTTGTTTGGAAACAAAGCGTTCCAATCGGTTGAGTGACACCATTCGCATCGGGGAGGTGCGAACTGTTCCGCGTGGCTTATTCTGAAGCGTTGCTTGCCGCAGGGCAAACGCAATCGACGGATCCACTTGCGACACACGCAAAATGCCAGCTGCGTCGATGTCGATGCCAGCGACCCCAGAGCCAGCACTACCGCCCTGCTGCCCGCCGCCACCTGTGCCGCCGCCACCTGTGCCACCACCACCTGTGCCACCGCCACCGCCACCGACACCTTGCCCAAAAGTAGACGAGGTCCAGAGGACGGACGCAATTGTTACCGAAAGGAAGAACTTAGTTAGGGTTTGTAGACGCATGCCAAAGTACCCTTGGGTTGCGAAGCAGATTGGGAAATGAGAAGTCGGACCGAGAAATTATTCCTCACGGCTCCCGTCCAGGATAGTTGCGATCCTCTCGATTAGCAACAATTTGCGAGAATATGGGCGAAATGCGAAATCTACGGACTACGTTGATTTGCTGAATTCCCCAAATTCTCTCGGGAATTGGTCAAGAAAGCTTGACTGCGGTCACTGCCAAGAAGTATTCCCTTTCGATTGAGAGTCGGAAAGTGCACGCTCTCGATGTCGAGAATTTAGGGAAGCGCCGTGGGTCCATTACTAAGCCAAACAATTCGGGGACTTGCGATCGGCATGTGGATCCTGGCTGCGCCGCTGGTTTGCCTTGGCCAACCCGTTGCGCAATTGCCTTACCAAAGCAACCCTTGGCTGAGCAATCCGCCGCAGAATGGGCTGTTCCCAGCGAATGGATATGTTCCGCAACCGTCTGGGATTCCCGCCGGAACTGGCTCTTTCGATCCCTATGCACCAGCATTTCGGCCTAGCACAGCACCGGTATATCCCTCCTCGAATCCTTTCGCCAACTTAGGAAACCTGTTCGGCTGGGGCCAATCCACAGCACCGACTTTCGGGTCCAACCCTTACGGAACCCCTAATTTACCAACCTACGTGAATCCGTATGCAGCAAGCCCTTCGATCGCACAACCGACATTTCCATCAAGCGTTTACCCGAACACAGCACCAAACGTACTCTTTCCTGGGACGGGCGGTTCGCCGCCTCTCAACTCCCCTTGGAATCTCTCCAATCAGTCCAATCCATACTTGGCCAATCCATACCAAAACAATCCATACGGCTTTCAGCAAAACAATTACGGCTGGAATAATTGGTGGAACAACGCGGGCACGAACTTCAATTCAAGTACCAATCAAGTGATACGGCTTTTTCAAGGGCCAAGGTTTCGGCACACTTGGCTACCTGGCACGGATGGCTTCGACAAAAAAAATCCCAACGGCTTAGAAACCAACGACAGCGATCTGTCGCTCGTGTTTGCTGTCCCTAATTTCCTCAACAGCACTCGACCGCTTTACATCATTCCCTCCTATTCCCAACATGAGTGGGAGGGACCAACGGTGCCAGGGTCGGATTTGCCTGGCTCCGCGTTCAGCGCTTTCATCGATTCGGGATGGGAAACCAATCCCCAACAAACGTTAGGGGTCGAACTAGGTGTGCGTGTAGGTGTTTTCTCTGCTTTTAATGCGATCAACTCCGAGAGTATTCGCATCCAGGGTAAGGCGTTAGGACGCCTCCGACTGACTCCCACGGCGACTCTGCGAGCTGGTGTCTTTTACCTGGACAGAAACAAAATCAAATTACTGCCAGCAGGGGGGATTTTGTGGATGCCGAATCAAGACACACGCTTCGATCTCTTTTTCCCGGAGCCGAAGCTAGCTCATTACGTGGCGACACTGGGGAACGCGGACGTGTGGTGGTATTTAACAGGCTACTACGGGGGGGGCGCTTGGACCATTAAGCAAACGGATGATTCGAACGATGAAATCGACATCAACGACGTCCGGCTGATGTTGGGTTTGGAATTTGGCAAGTCCGACCAGATTCGCCAAGGATTTCGTTTGGGCTTTATCGAAGCAGGCTATGCCTTCAATCGTGAGTTGATCTACAGAGTTAGGTCGGCCAGCAGCCTGGATCTTGAAAACAGCTTCGTTGTCCGCGCGGGATTCGCTTATTAGACGAGCGACAGATAAGCACTTAGGCGTGCAGCAGATTGGATTATCCCAACCCGATGCGTAAGCGAGGGACAATGCAGCAGTTCCATCTTGAGCTGCGATTGCTAGCCCGCTTGGCAGCCCCTCATCCGACACTCTACCGAGGCTAATTTGTCTAGGGGTTTTTATTTTGGATTTCGCTTGACACTTGAATTACTCCGCTAGATACTTTCACGTCGGTAGCCATTAGTGTGGCTTTTTATTCCTTAAAGCGTCTTTGATTCTTTTTTTGCTGGAGGATTTTGCGTAATGAAACGTTCAAGCATTGGTTTTATCAGGCGAGGCTTCACCTTGGTGGAATTGCTCGTCGTGATTGCAATTATTGGAATTTTGGTGGGGTTGCTCCTGCCCGCAGTCCAAGCGGCTCGAGAAGCTGCTCGCAGAATGCAGTGTGGAAACAATATCCATAATATTGCCTTGGCGCTCGCTAATTACGAAAGCGCTTTCCAAAGGCTCCCGCCAGGAGTCACCGGTTGGATTCCAACAAATACAGGTGCAACACGAAGCGCCGGTGGTACAGGGGACGCCAATGGCCAGTACTTCAATGGAATGTGGAGTTGGCCCGCCCATATTTTGCCATTCATGGAAGCCTCCAGTCTTCACGCGCAATTGGACTTTACGAAACGACCCTACGTAGCGGAACGCGCCGACGCATGGTTTTTCGACGTAGGTCCGGATACCACGGCTTTTGCTTTGGTGAACAAAGTCGCATCGCAATCCATGCCACCTTCGTTTGCTTGCCCAAGTACCCCTCAGATATATGGCACAGGCCAGTATAAAGACTACGCGCTCAACGCGGGTCAAGGAGGAAATGCAGCCAACGATCCAGTGCCGTATCTTGGAGGTGCGCCCATTTCTTCCTGCTGCCCCGAACGGGCAACTCAGGCAAACGGTATTGCACACAAGCAGAGCAATATCAAGCTGGCTCAGGTTATCGACGGCACGTCCAATACGTTCATGATTCTTGAACAGTCTTCGGTCATTCCAAAGTTCCCGTATCCTGTGAATCCGTTCATCTGGACGAGTCACCAATCCCAGGGATTGGCGATGAGCAACCAGGGAACGCAGCTTTATCCACCCAACATGGACCCTGTTCTGCAAGTATCGAGATCAGGTAGCACGATTTATCCAATCCAACCTGCGCCTGCAGGATTCGGGCTGACCGGTCGGGCTGCTCGCAGTTATCACACCGGTGGAATTCAGACTGCCAATGTTGACTGCAGCGTTCGCTTTATTTCGCAGTCGGTGGCCATGGCGCCTTGGCGATACCAATTTACACGCGACGGCAACGAAGTATCCAACATCGAAAACTAAACATTTTTGTTCCAATACCAAAGTGAGGCGCATCGAATTATTCGGTGCGCCTCTTTTATTTCGAAACCAACTGGAAATTGATCATGATTCAGCGATTGTTTGTTCCTGTCGTTCTTTTGTCTCTTTTTTTCACAGGTTGCGGCGGAGAGGATCTTCGGCAAATCAAGGGTACGGTCACGCATAACGGGAAGCCAGTTGCGGACCTTTACCTGACGTTCATGCCCGAAGACCCGAAGACACAACCGGCAAGTTCAAGCACGACCGATAAAAACGGTAAGTACGAATTGAAAATTGGTTCGGCTGGCGGCGTTGTCCCTGGAAAATACACGGTTACCTGTTCTGACCCAGCTGCCATGATGGGTGGAAAGTCAAGCGATGATCCAGACTATGCAATCGTTTGCAAGAAGTATGCGCAAGGGACCTCCAAGTACGTAATTGATGTCCAGAAAAGCAATTCCAACCTGGAGCTGAAACTGGATTAGTGTAGAACGGCACTCCGTGCCGTGTCATGTTTCTCGAAGGTGCGGAGTATCGGAGCGTTGGAGTATCGGAGCGTTGGAGGTCTGGAGCGTTGGAGGACTGGAGTTCCAAGGCGCAATGGTTGTTGGAATGGCGTACCCGCATCGCAGTGGTTCTCGGCTCGGAGTGCCGAGCTACACTAACCGGCTCGGAGTGCCGAGCTACACTAACTATTCTCTTTCCCGAACAAGTCACTGCGCTTAAGTCGCGTCTTGATGTTGGCTTGTTCGGTTCGCCAGTCGGCGATGCGTTTGTGATCGCCGCTCAATAGCACGCTTGGCACGGTGTGACCGCGAAACTCTGCGGGGCGTGTGTATTGAGGAAACTCCAGCAGTCGATTGCCGCGTGAAAACGAATCGTCCCAGCTGCTTTGCTCGTCCCCAAGAACGCCTGGGATCATTCTCACCGTGGAGTCAACAACCACCATGGCTGCGACTTCGCCACCGTTCAAAACGTAATCACCGACGCTAAGTTCGATTGGGTTCAAGATGTCGATCACGCGTTGATCAAACCCTTCATAGCGACCACACAGCAGTATCATCCGTTCGTAACGCGCAATCTGTTCGACGCGGCGTTGATCGAGCCTGTCCCCTTGGGGCGTCATCACGACAACGACGCCGGGTTGTTCTGCCATTTTCTGGACAGCTTCAACGCAATGAACGACTGGATCGACGCAAATGAGCATACCCGGACCGCCACCGTAGGGCTTGTCGTCGATTTTGTGATGCTTGAGGTCCGTCGACCAATCACGCAAATCGTGGATGTGGATTTCTACTAGGCCACGATCGATGGCTTTGGCGAGCAAGCTCTGGGTGAGATATCCCGCGAAAATTGGCGGGAAAAGAGAAATGATGTCAAATCGCACAGGGAAGATCCGTGACAGGATCACGCCCGGGCAGTAGTGCAGGCTGCTCGCCTGCGTTTGCAACCTCGACAGGCAAGCTGCCTGTCCTACGGCGTGGTACGCGAACGGGTACTGGAAAAGGCTTAGGAAGCGGCTACTGGTTGTTTTACGCTTCGGCCTATTCGAGCCAGCGCGTCGGATTGCTGTTGGAGATGCGTTCCTTTGGAGCCGTACTTCTTGATCAGCACTTGAACGTTTTCACTAGGTTGAGCTCCGACGCTGAGCCAGTAGTCAATGCGTTCGCCCTTGAGAATGGCGCGCGCATCGGTTTCCTTGCACATGGGATCGTAATGTCCCAATTCCTCTAAGACTCGACCGTCGCGTGGGCAACGTTGATCGATGGCGCAAAGGCGATAAAACGGGCGATTCTTCCTGCCCAAACGCTTCATTCGAATACGAACCGACACTGTGCTATTTCTCCGTGAAATTTGAGGTTGCTAGAATGGAAAGGATAACGTCTCGGCAAAAGTATGCCTAGCCTCGTTTTTTCTTTCTCAGGAGTCTTTCTCGCTCTTTTTGCATCTTTTCCCGCTCTTTTGGGGTAAGTCGCTTGCCCGTGCTTTGTTTGACTTTCATGCCTTCCATCGGGTTGTTTGGATTGTTTGCCATCATCCCTTGCATTTGCTGGAGCATTTTCATTTTGTCACCCATGTTGCCGGAGGTTGCCATTTGGAGCATTGGGGCCAGCATGTCAAACTGCTTGACCAGGTCGCTAACTTGGTTCGGTTGAACACCGCAGCCTTTGGCAATTCGGTTTTTGCGGGAGGGATCGATGACTTTGGGGTTTTTGCGTTCCTCGGGGGTCATGGAATCCACGATACCTGTGATGCGACGCATTTCCTTATCGCTGTCTGCATTCGCCATCATCTTGGAAAGGTCTCCCATGCCAGGCATGAGCGTCAACATTTTGGTCATTAAGCCTGGTTTTCGAAGCTTTTGCATCATGTCGCGGAAGTCACCGAGGGTGAAAATCCCCTTCGACATTCGCTCTTCGAGTTGTTTTCGTTCCTTTTCATCGATCAGTTTATGGGCTTCGCGAGCAACTTCGAGAATATCTCCCATCTCCAGAATCCGGCTAGCCATGCCTTCTGGGCGAAATGGCTCCAGGGCGTCCATGTGTTCGCCGGTGCCGATGAACTTAATCGGTACTTGAGTGACAGCTTTCACGCTCAACAGAGCCCCGCCGCGAGCGTCGCCGTCCAGTTTTGTCATGATGACGCCGTCGATCGACAGGGCTTGATTGAAGGCCTTGGCGCTGTTGACTGCATCTTGGCCGGTCATGCCGTCGACAACCAGGAAGACCTGATGCGGTGCAATTTGTTTGTCGATTTGTTTTAGTTCGTCCATCAATTCCTGATCGATGGCCAAGCGTCCTGCGGTATCAAAAATCGCGACATCGGCACCCGCGGCCTTGGCGGCAGCCAGTCCTTCACGGCAAACCGCGATCGGGTCGTTTGCGCCAGCTTTGCTAAATACTCCGACGCCAAGTTGCGTTCCGAGCACGTGAAGTTGTTCGATAGCAGCAGGTCGTTGCAGGTCGGCCGCGATGAGAAAAGGCTTGAGTTTTTTTTCCTTAATCATCAGGGCGAGCTTGCCGCAGGTCGTCGTTTTTCCGGCGCCTTGAAGCCCGCACATCATGATGCTGGTCAGTTCGCCACGTCGCATTGGGATGGAATTGTCGACGGGTCCCAGAAGGGAAACCAACTCTTCGTAGACAATTTTGATCAATTCTTCGTTGGGTCGAAGGGAAAGCAGGACTCTCCGTCCAGCGGCGGCCGCGGACACATCCGCCATGAATTTCCGCACCACATCGATGTTGACGTCCGCTTCGACCATGGATTTTTCAACCATGGCCAGGCCATCGCGCATGTTGGATTCGGTCAGTTTCCCCTTGCCACGGAGCGATTGAAAAGCAACTTGAAGGCCTTCTTGGAGCGACTGAAACATTTTTTGCGATGATTTTGCATTAGGGAAATAGCTCTCCAGAGGTCCAAATACTGGAGAAAGAGACACGAAAGCTGGCGTCACTTCGCGATGTCTAATTTGTATTCTCGTCCAGGAATCTCCGAAAGACTCAGGTTCAATTTTTGGGACTTTTTGAGGCTGACGACCAAATCGGCCCAGCAAAAACCAAGCGCTGGCCAGAAAAACATGCGATTGGCACTCGTTTTTTGCGATTAGGTAGCACAAGGTGGTTGGCTGGGGAACTTTTGCGGTGCAACCCCTCTCCAAGCCAGGCATTCAATTGTGTCGATCGTGCTGGTTATAGGACGACCCAGGTAGCAAGTAGCGTAGTTAAAACGACTTGCAGACCAGGAAGTCGTTCGTAACTGCACTTGATTCGTTGCAAAGCTTGCAAGCTTAATTAGACTCGAAATTGCGACCCGCTATCGAGTCGTTTACTGTTTTGGCCCTTGTTTATGGCACCTGATTGAGGTTTGTCGATGACCACCGTCGGTTTCGGAAGTGGTTCTTTTTCCAATAACATCCCCCGAAATGATCGCGGAAGGAAGCGTAAACAGCTTTCTATCCGTCAATCGCTTTTGGAGTCCTTAGAATCGCGACACTTAATGGCTGCGGGTCCGCAGTTAATTGGTGTTCAGCCGAACGAAGGTTCTATTATTTCGTTGGGCAGCACGGGCGCAAACGCGACGGTGTTGAACGTTAGTCCGCGCGAGATCGTTCTTCGATTTGATGATATTGCAGCCTTGGATCTCAATACCCTGACAGGAATTCAGGTGAAGAGGGCGGGCGCGGACGGGATTTTGGAATCCGCCTATTTAAGTACCGACTTGGGAACAAACGGGCAAGTTGTCTTAGACTTCAGCGCTTCATTGCCAGGCCAACAAGGCAATGGCTTGGAGCTGCGGTTCACGCAAACGGCACGAACCTCGAGCATTCCAGGGAAACCGGCCAGCTGGCCAATTTTGAGTGTCGATGGGACCCGCATCAACATCGAGGTCAATACGTTACCTGGCAGCAAGACCACGGCTTCCGATCTCATTCGAGCGATGACGGAAGATGTGCAAGTCGCATCGAAGGTGTTGGTGAAACGGCTTCGCGGTGTCGAGAGCACTGTCATCGCCGATACCATTCCTGCCGGACGAATCTTGACCTTGCAGGGTGCCGACGCAGCTCGCATTTCTTCGAATTTGAATTCGGGGAGCAATACGCTTCAAGTCGAATTCCTTTCCACACGTCCGGGTACTTCAGGCGCAAACAGTCGGATCGAATTTGTTTCGCGAGATTTTGGTGGGCAGTTTGCCCCAATCGTGACGGTTAACGGGCAAACCGTTCGAGTCGAAGTCAACAGCAACTCTAGATTCTTGACCACAGTGCAAGAAGTTGTCGATGCCATCAACAATTCGCCGGAAGCGGCCTTGGTTTTGCAAGCAAGATTGATTAGCGGTTCACCATCGGCTCGCATCGGCAGCAATTTTACAACGTTAACTCAATTGACGCTCCTGTCTGGCGATGACGTGTCTATCACCCCGGCTTACATTGGTTTGGGTGATACCGATCGTGAAGTGGTCATTCGATTTGCCGAAACGCTGCCAGATGATTTCTATCTCATCGATATTTTGGGAAGTGGTCCTTTTGCGCTTCGCAATGCGGCGGGTCTTCCTTTCAACGGTGGAGTTAGTCAGAGCGTTCGATTTGATTTGGACTTGGGGACCACCATCCAGGCCGTAGTTCCACAACCGGTGATTCGAGCTGCAAACGGTACATTGACCCAACAGCGAAACCAAATTTATGTTTACTTCAATGATGACGACTTGAACACCATCGAGGCAGTCAAGCCTGAGTTTTATCAGCTTGTTTATACGCGAAATACGCTGAGCGGATTGGATGATATTTCGTTTCGGCCGTCGGGGGTTACTTACGACGCTTCGCTGAATCGAGTCGCATTGACGTTCAACCGCAACATTGATTCATTCGTCGATCCGATCACCAGCGCGTTGCTCCCGATCGCTGCGATGCGATTGCGAATTGGGAATAGTGAATCGCCATCGACCTCGCCTGTAGCCGTGATCAATCCAGCAACCGATCCCGGAAGCCGGTTTGACAATGCAACCGACTTGGGTGGCGGCTGGCTCGTTGGTCCGGGTGCCAAAGCTGCAATCATCAATTCTGAAATCAAGAATACGAGCTCCTACACATTGGACTTCCCAGGAGCCAATGATGAGCAAGGCAATCGCGACAATCGATATCAGCACCATGTGACTCGCGTCGACACCGATGGCATTGCCGTCATCAGTTACAACTTTGCATCGGAACTGGGCACCGCCAATCGAAGCGTTCAGTTGAATACCATTACGGACGCGCAAAAGGTTATGGTGCGTCAGGTTATGTCGCTATACGAGCGATACCTCGGGGTTCGCTTCACGGAAAGCGATAATCTTGGCTTCACGATCGCGGTTGGTGACATGCAGGCGATTAACGCTTTGACGTCGCTGACGACTGTAGAAGCCAATGCTACGGGCGGGCTGACGTATGCCGCTGGCCCATTGCTGTCGAATGCAGCTCAGTCCGCAGTCATCATCGATGGTCAAGACTTCAATACGGCCGACGACAATTTGTTTGGAACGGAGCTCTTCCGCTCCTTTATGCGTGGAATCGGTGTCTTGCTGGGTCTAGGCAGCGCAGACGAGTTGCCACAAGCAACGGTGCAAAACAACGCTCCTATAACCGACCCAAGCGTCGAACAGGTTTTTCCAGGAAACGCCGACATTGTTCACGGCCAGTTTGTGCTGAGACCTGAAGGCAAGGACGTCGATCTTTACCGATTCTCGATCCCTGCTCAGGGAGGTCGATTGCAGTTGCAAATCGCTGCAGAACGTCAATCGGATTCCAGTTTGCTGGACGCTTCCTTGCGACTTTACCGCAACGAAGGAACTGTTCTGGTTCCAAAGTGGGCAGAGATCGCTGCAAACGAAGACTACTTTAGCGAAGACCCTCGCATCTCCCTAGATTTTGTACGCGGCGGCGACTACGTGGTAGGCGTTAGTGCGAAGGGAAATACATCGTACAATCCACAAATCGAAGACTCCGGTTTGGGTGGCAAATCGGAAGGCAAATACCAGTTGCGAATCGATTACAAGCCGCCTGCAGCTTCTACCTTGGTGGACGTGAACGGTTCGCCAACGCCGCTCGATGGAGACGGTAATGGTCGACCTGGCGGAGTATTTAATTACTGGTTTGTGCCTTCGAGACCAGATCGAGCAGCGATCGTTGCTGGCGTCCCCGACACGTCTGCCTATACGGTTTGGGTGGACAAAACTGCTGCAGTCAATGGCATCGGAACGCTTGCTAGGCCGTATAACACCATAGCCGCTGGGCTATTGGATGCTGGCAATGTTACAAGGGCCGATACGACTGGAATTCGAGCCGTCACTGTGCGGATTCTTGGCAACACAACGAATAGGGCGTACGAAATTGGATTTAATCGCTTCGGCGTGCCTTTGGCAGACGGATCCACTTTTGACGTTCCAAAGAACGTAACGGTCATGATCGACGCGGGCGCTATTATCAAGATGGGCCGAGCTCGCATCAGTGCAGGTAGTTCGACGGTCAGCGTAGATCGCAGTGGCGGGACACTTCAGTTGCTCGGAATACCTGATACCAGAGTCATTGTTACCTCGATCAACGACACTGTTGGCATCGGTGTCAATCCGGACAGGACGCCACCCGCGCCAGCTCCAGGCGATTGGGGCGGAATCGATTTTAGAAATCGAATTGACGGCAGTGATGAGACACGTAGCGATAAAGAACGCAATGGATTGTTCCTGAACTCCGTGGTCCATTCCGAAATTCGTTTTGGT
This sequence comes from Pirellula sp., assembly GCA_031372345.1. Classification (GTDB taxonomy): domain Bacteria; phylum Planctomycetota; class Planctomycetia; order Pirellulales; family Pirellulaceae; genus JBKCUI01. Next base: position 27,915 of record JANMLD010000292.1, on the reverse strand, counting down.
GGTGGACAAGTTGTAGTGGATGGGGTTTCGCAAATCATTACCCCGATTCACATGGTGGACTCACGTCCTTCGATTGTCAATAATTTGATCACTCGCAGTGCGGATGCGGCTTTAGCAGCCACTCCCAACAGTTTCAAAGAAGATGACTTCGTTGATCCAAGGTCGCAAGCGAACGGGTTCTTCATTCCGGACTACGATCGGGTAGGACCTGAGATACATGGAAACCGAGTTTTGAACAATACGATCAATGGGTTGTTTGTCAAAACACGGACTGGAGTTGCAGAAGCATTGGAGACGTTGTCAGTCACTGCTCGATTCGACGATATTGATATTACGCACGTCATCGGTGAGAACTTGGTCATCGCTGGGAAGCCGGGTGGCGGAATCATAGACATCGCTTCCCCACCGACAACGATAGTGACATTGAATGTTGTGGCAGCCGGTTCCCTCGCGGCTGGCTCGTACAATTACCGATTGGTCTACGTTGACGCTGCAGGAAATGAAAGTTTGGCGTCGATTCCAACGTCGTCGCTGAGCGTTGCAGCGAGCAGTTCGATTGCATTGGCCAATCTACCAACGATTGGTGGCGGATTGCCCTATGTCGCCAGACGATTGTATCGAAGCGATGCAACTGGGGGAGGTACGTATCGATTGGTCACACAGCTCAACGCCGTAGCGAATACGTATGTCGACAATGGGACTTTGACCGGTAGTGAGTTAGTCCCACTCAACATCAAAGTGCGTTCCCGATTGGATGGCGGTTTGGTGATTGATGCGGGTGCAATTCTAAAGATGCGGGGCTCGCGTATCGAGCTAAGTGACGGCGGCACGCTCATCGCTGAGGGGACCTCGGCATTGCCAATCGTGATGACCAGTCTCAACGACAATCGTTACGGATTCGGCGGTACGTTTGATACCGCAAACACACGAGGAACTCGAAGTCCAGTGGCTGGCGACTGGGGCGGGATTTTTGTCGGCCACGGGGGATCTGCTTCGTTGGACTACAATCGTTTGTCGTACGCTGGCGGAACAACGCGAATTGAAGGAGGATTTGCATCCTTCAATGCGATCGAAGTGCATCAAGCGGATTTCCGCATGACGAATTCTCGGCTGGAGAATAATGCGGGGGGGATTGAGAGCTCGAATACTTCCACACGGGTTGGACGAGGAACTAATTCCGCAGGAGCGATCTTTGTTCGCGGTTCACAACCTGTATTGATCAACAATCGCATCAATGACAATGATGCTCCAGCAATTAGTATTGATGTGAATTCCCTTGGGCCTGATTTGGTAAATGACCCAGGTCGTCAATCGGATTTGTTAAATCGGACACTTGATTACGCTGAAAATCAAGGTCCCCTCATCAACGGAAACAGACTCTCTCGCAACGCCATCAACGGCATGGTTGTTCGTGGCCAGACATTGACAACGCAAAGTGTATGGGACGACACCGATATCGTTCACGTTGTCCAAAGTTCTATAACTTCAGACAATTTCTATACGTTCGGTGGGTTGAGGATCAAAAGTAGTCCAACGCAAAGTTTGGTGGTCAAGTTTGGCGGTGGCGCAACACTGGCAGGACTGAACGCAACCGGAACGCCGCTGGACATCGATTCTCGAGTCGGTGGAAGCATCCAAATTGTCGGTCAACCGAATTTCCCTGTTATTTTGACCTCTTTGGCGGATGATAGCGTTGGAGCAGGATTCGGGATCGATGGTCGTTCTGCCTTCGACACCGACAACAACGGTGGAAATGAGTCGAACGGAGTTATTCGGCTACCGACCGGTCCTGAAGTTGACCGAGGGACCCTCATCGATGATGACGTGGACGTGAATACACCGGGTTTCTTTTCGTATCAGCCGCTTCCTGGTGGCAGTGCAATTTTTGGATCGCAAGCGGGTATAACCGCTCAAGGCACAAGCCAAAAGTTCGTTAATGATAACGTCATCTTCAATTTCACCAATTACATCGATACCGGTGCGTTGGGAAATGCATTCCAGTTGGCGAATTCGACGATTACCCTCCAGCCAACATTGATTTCGCCCGACTTGGTCGCAAGCGAAGGGACATTCCCAGGCAACAATGGTGTACCTGTTCGATGGAGAGTTGAATCTCGTTTCGACAACGGCGTTTCGAAGCTGATTAATACACTCATTCTGAATAGCGATCAGCCTCTGGGTGCAATCGATTTTGTGAACTATTTGGACGAAGATATTCAGTCGCCAAGCGATGATTTCCTTTACGTTACGGGTACTCCCGGGCAGCCTGATTTCCGTGCCTATACAATCGACAGTTTCGAACGATTTGGGTTTTCGCACGGCGGGATTTATCAGCAAGGTGTGGATCTTCAGAACGCAACCTACTCTGGTTGGGCGGCAGATCAATACCGATCGTTGGCCAATGCGATTGAGACGACTGGCACTAATTACACGCTACCAGGCAACATTAACACCACCAATTTACCTCCGCTGAACGACGCCGTTCTTGGTCCCGTAAATGGACTGGCCGACGTCACCACGGCACTAGCTTGGCGAGTGGATCCCAACTCCACAACAGCGAGAATTACCAGTTTCTTGGAGTTGATTCCGCAAGCCATTTCGACAGTCGCAACCCCTGGAGCATGGCAAGGAGTCTCTGCGCAAACCTATTCCAATGACCGCAATGTAGGTGTAGCATCGGAACGCGAATCTGCAAGGGCCAGTGCGCCGTCGGCTAATGATACGCCATCTCAGTCACAGAATTTGGGCCAACTCGCGAAGCTAGCTACCAGCGGTGACGAAAACGCTCGATTGGGATTTGAGGTTCAGGGTGTCATCAACAAACCATCCGATGTCGACGTCTATAGCTTTATAGCAAACGGTCGGACTGAAGTTTGGATTGATATTGATCGTACAACGTCGGGCTTGGACACCGTGGTCGAGCTAGTTTCTGCTGACGGAACGATACTAGCTTTGTCGGACGATTCGTATCTCGAAGAAACGCAACCGTTGACACATCCCTTGTACTCGACGCTTTCGGGAAACAGCGTTAATACGTTGCGTAAGGGTTCCTTGGTTCTGGCTCCGCAGTCGTCTCGCGGTGAATTCCGCGACGACTATGGCACCAATCCAAAGGACGCTGGAATGCGAGTCTTGCTGCCAGGCCAAGCCGATCAAGCCTCTCTGTACCATGTTCGGGTGCGCAGCAGCAACCAATCACCTGGACAGGCAATCAACACACCTGCATTGAGCAATCCGGCGTCGGTCGGAAACGGGTTGTCCCGCGGTGCCTACCAGCTGCAGATACGACTTGGCGAACGTCAGGAATTGCCAGGCACCTCGATAAGCTATGCAGATATTCGTTTTGCGTCCAACGGCCTTACTTTGTCGGGTGTACCAAGACACTCACCATTGGTCGGCGAAACGGCCGAAGTTCAAACGGCACTCAACGATACTTTTGCGAACGCCCAACCGCTCGGGAATATCGTCCAAACCGATCGACAAACCATTTCCTTGGCTGGGAATCTGTCGAGTGCCACAGACATAGATTGGTTCTCGTTTTCGATCGACTACCAATCGTTGATCAGCCCATTGGCTAGGTACCTCTCAACGATCTTTGATATCGATTACGCCGACGGTATTGGTCGCGCGGACATGTCGATGTATCTGTACGATTCTACGGGACGATTGATCCAGTTCGGTGAAAACAGCAACATCCTAGACGATCGCGCGACGGCCGCTCGAGGTGCGGATAACACCGACCTAGGACGTGGTTCTACTGGCTCTTTGGATCCATATATCGGATCGGTCGAGTTGCGGGCGGGGACCTATTTCCTGGCCGTAACCAACCGGACGCAAGTTCCGTCGGTGATCGCAAACCGACTGAATCGAACGGGTCTGCAAGACGATTCCGGGGTTCGCATCCAGCCTATCAATAGTGGTCGCCTCATTGTTGAAGATCGCGTTGGCAATGATCGATTGAGTGCAACAGCACAGGGCCCAATTACGCCTACCTTCCTGCCGCAGTCTTCGCGAGTCGAGTACACGTTAGGGAACGTGCCTATTTACTTGAACCAGGATTCTGGTCTGCGGTCGTCCCAAGTTTTCCTCGGGAACTCGTTCACTGGGGTCGCGTCGAATTTCGTAGGGGCGAATGCAGAGGACTTGCGAGATATTGCGATGCGTCCCAATGGAGACATTCGAGGATTTCGTAGCCTTGAGCTTGGAGTGGGTGATGCAAACGCGGCGTATATCAATGTCAGTTCAGCCAACGGTGCGACTACGGTCGCCGGTAACTTTGGCCTCGTCACCAATCGGCTTGTCGTGACCGCAGGAACACCACCTTCGATCGATTTGGCCGTGGAAAATGTTGGGATGGATGTGGAAGCCTTGACCTTCACGGAATTCCAAGGAGCCGAAACCGGATTCCTAGTAGCGAATCGCCGTGGCGGGGCGGGGGCTCAATATGTAAACAACATTCTTTATCGTTTTGACCCAACGACCGGTAGGGGAATTAGTTTCCCTGCTCTGGACAATGACTACAACATCGTGACAACCGGAACTCCCAACCCACCCGATATCATTCTGGGCTCTGGGACGAATATTACGGAACGCGGATTCATTCAAACGACTTCACCTGCTGGGACTATTTCCACTACGGTAGCCGTCACCGAGGCAACCGAGGTTCGTTCCTCTACGCGGTCCTTGGTTCGCGATGGAGATATCGTCACCCTCCGAGCGTTTCCAAATACTTTCGTAACGTTTGAGTTTAATGCTGGTCCTGAATTGCTGCTGAATTTCGACCCCACAGCCAATCCCCCAAGGCAACTGAACAATGGGGATCGGTTCGTAGTGGACGGGGTCAACTATCAAATTGAAACGGGCCCTGTATCGACAGTTCCGCCCGGTTTCCGAACCGTGTTTTACTCGCCGTCGATGACCAATGAACAGTTTGTCGAGTCGCTCCGTCAAGCTGTGCCAGCCACCATTCAAATCGGGTTCGATGGCACACGAGTCAACTTTGGAAAAGCAACAACAGGATCTTTTGGAACGCTTATTGCACGCGGTGTGGCGACGGATGTCGGTTCCACTGGCAATGTTGGAAGCGGTCGCATCCCTGTGGATTTCTTGGCCGAAGACACGGCGGAGACGATTGCCGTTCGTTTGGCTCAAACGATTACTGGTGCCGGCTTTGCGGGACTATCTGCAGCAGCCAACGGTAATCTGGTACAACTCGTTGGAGCTGAATTAACCGGGACTACAGGAAGCTCGATATCCGTGGGTGTTGCTCCTGGTGGGTTGGTTACGGGCGTTGCTGGTATCAACGGCGCTCTCTACGCGGTTAGTAACCAAGGCGGCTTGTATCGCGTCAATCCATTTGAACTCGCAGGCAACAGACCCGGTGCTATTGGTAACTATGTTGCGAGTTCTTATCAGTTGCGTGGGATTCAGTTTAGCGCTTTAACAGCCGGTCCACGAAACGTAGACAATGGTCGTTACGCAGATTTACTCTTTGGAACGGATGTCAACGGCAGGATTTATGCGTTCAACACAAGCGGTGAATTGCAAAATGTCTTTGTCAACGGCCAATCGTCGGTTTCCACAGGCGTCTTTGGGTTAAACGGAGCGTTGTTTTCAAACCTAGACTTCAACCTGTTTCACCAGTCGACTCAGCGAGGCACCGATGCGGGGCACGGAATCAATAGGCCGAATGATCTAAGCGATGTTGCAAACAACGGCGATACGAGTTGGTACTTCGGATTCGAAAACCCGTTCAATGCAGTGACGGGCAATCCCCATAGCAACGCCAGTTTCAACAACTTTACCAATCCGCTGATATCTGCAAGGTTTAACAATGAACCGCTGCAAAACACCTATAATTTCCCTGGTGGAGCGCTGGGAGTCCTCGAAAGCAAACCGTTCTCACTTGCTGGAATGACGGTACAAGATCTTCCCACCTTGTACTTCAACTACTTCATGGAGAACGACAACGGAAGTTCGATCAATGGCGGGCTAACCACGGATTCGTTCCGAGTCTATGGCGCTGACGATGCTGGTGTTTGGCGCATTTTAACGACAAATAACACCGATCCATTCGAATCTGCGATTGAGAAAACAACGAACAATGCGTTGAATGCAGCAACTTCACCTGGACGGGCGTGGCGACAAGCGAGAGTGGACCTCGGAGTATTGGCAGGTAGCAAAGACGTCCGATTGCGATTTGAGTTCAACACGGCCGGTAGCATGGGTTTTGGTACCCAGCGCGGGGGTGGTTTGGAGATGCGAGTTGTGGCGGGCAGTCAGTTGCGTGACGGCCAAACGTTCACTATTGGTGGGCGGCAATTCGAGATTGAAATGGGATACACGTTGGTTGTTCCATCCGGAACCAACGTCACCAATGGCGATACATTCAATGTGCTTGGATTGGACTTTGTATTCTGGAACGGCGTGGGGACGGCACCGGCAGGAAACGTAATTCGTTTCAACGCTACGGATACGCCAGACGTTTTGGCCCAATCGATTTTTGCTGTCATCAGCAACGCAGCCTATCCCAAACCGAACCAATCGGCCAACCTCGCTGACCCGGCTGGTGGGTCTGATGTTCTCAATCGTGCTCTTTCGATAGGAGTAACTGGAGGAGCAGTTCGCGTAACCGCCATAGGGGCGATCGGAGACAATCCTAACTTGATCAGTGCGGTCGATCGCGATATCGATTTGTTCCGTCTCAATCTGGATGCAGGATCGAGAGTGGTACTGACTGCGTCATCTACCACCGTCGCCGGCTCTTTGTTAGATCCGTACTTGAGGTTGTTTGATGAAAGCGGCAGCGAAATCGCAGCCAATAATGATTTTGGTGGGACGCGAGACTCAAGGATTTCGTTTACGATAACCAAGACAGGTCGTTACTTTGCGGGAGTTTCAGGGTCTGCCAACACTCGCTATAACCCGAATGTGGCCAGCAGTGGCACCAATGGTGGTTCACAGGGACTTTATGAGCTATCTGTCGACGTGTCACCTCGACTGAACTTTTCTGTTGTAGGCAATCGCATTCAGGCGGACGGCGCTACTTCTGTGACATTGCCGGTCAACTCACCGTTGAGCTTAGAAGGACGAGCCGGACTCAGTGATGGGACAAACGTACCTGTCTATATCCTTCAAACCATGACGGCAGCAGAGGTTGCTCGTCAGGTTGCGGTGGTGATGGAGAGTACATTGGCTGGCGGTGCGGATGCATATGCGACGTACAAACAACGCGATAGTTACATTGACATCACCGGCTTGAGCGTAGGTGCGGCAGGACCGTTCACAGTATCGACACCACGAGCCGAAGATAGCTTCTCAGAATATGGGGTCGCGTTTTTGCCTTCGGCGACCAGAGCCCAAAACAATGCGTTCGAGGGACTGTATCTGGACGACTTTATCATCGGTCTGGCAGAGCGAGGCGAAACAGTAACCGGTGCGCGAGCGGACACGTCTTTTGTTACTGTTGCTTCGGGTGGTAGCGGGATATTGGTTGGCCCATATCAGCTTGAAATCCGAGGGGGACAGGAGTATGGTCAACCGCTCCTGCAAAACCAAAGCGTTCAGATCAACCTCACGAAGAGTTTTGAACCGAACCAAGCCCAATCGCGATCTCAGACGATTAAGTTCAATGGCTCGTTTCAAATTGCCGATGGCCAGACCATCGTATTGAACGACGGCATTAATTCTGTCACGTTGGAATTTGATGATCTATCTTTGCTCGCAAATTCACCCTCGCGAGGTGTGCGTCCAGGAAGCTTACCTGTTCGATACAATAGTGCGTTGAATGAATCTGCCAACGTGATTGCATCGCGAGTTCGCGACATCATCAACTCAACCACGGTCCAAAGCCTGCTCAGCATTTCGGCGATATCGGCAGATGGAAGTCTGATTGGGCAAAACACAAATGAGATATCGATCATTGGGACCGTCACGGTCACATTGCCGAGTTCGATTGGTGTGGCGAAGTCTTTGTTGCTCAAAGGTGATCGCAATACTCCGAGAGAGCAAGGGCAGATCGTCATTGAGAATTCGCGGATTTCGAACTCCCTCGGTTTTGGAATCACTTTGCAGGCAGATCCAAGGGATGCCGTTTCGAATGCTCCGAATCCTGGCTCTGTTCGCAACACTATTACCCTCAATAATCAACGCTTGCTCCCGGGTGCTGTCGTTGTCAACAACGAATTGGTGGCCAACATCGGGGGCGGGATTAGTATTGTTGGCGACACAGTCGCGGGAAATGTCCCGGCCGCGTCGGTTCCGTTTGCTCGAATCGTCAACAACACCATCCTTGGAGGTACCGTTACAACAGTGACTGCGCCGCCCTCGGCAACATTTGGCGATGACTTCTACCGTTTGGGGTTGATTTCTTTTGCCGACACTATCCCCAGTGGGGGCTATAATCCACGTGCCGGTGGTGGGCCAGTACCCATTGCGGGATTGCAGGATCCCGCCAATGCCACCGGTGCTCCCAACTACTCGGGAATTGGCGAACCGATCATTAATCAAGGCGCCGTGTCGCTTGGTCGAGGTGGAAGTCTAGTCGTTCAATTCACAAACAACATCCTGACGGGTTCCGATGACGCTCGCGCCGACTTGGCGGTGTACGAAGTCGGGGCACCCGAACAAGTACGCGTCGAAGTCAGTCCTGACGGTGTGAACTACACCTCGGTCGGCACGGCCTCCTTCAACAGCCGATACATCGATTTAGATGCGTTTGGATTCAACTCGTTGAGTCAGCTTTACTATGTTCGTCTGACAGACGTTGCCAATGAAGGCTCAGTCAGTGGAGACTCCGTTGGGGCGGATATTGATGCCGTCGGAGCTATCTCCAGTCGGCCAGGGCAAATTTTTACGCCCCGAGGCACTGGTATCCGTGTTGGGGCAAATGCAAGCCCGACGATCATCAACAACATTGTAGCCAACCATACGGCTGGTATTTTCGTGGATCCCTCCAGCACCTCCACCGTCATCGGAGCTACGCTGTATCAAGGAAACACCGCGAGTACTACTGGTTCGGCTACGCTGGGTCAGTTCCCAATAACGGTTGGTAATGCAGTTCCATTATTTACAGATCCGTCCCGCGGAAATCTCTATCCTGTTCCAAACTCGCCTGCCATCGATGCTACCATCGATACGCTAGTGGATCGGTCTGCCCTGCTTTCGGTCAAACAACCTTTGGGATTGGCAGCGTCACCCATCATCGCTCCATCTTCAGACATCAACGGTCTGCTCCGGGTGGATGATCCAAGTGTCGAGACTCCTCCAGGTCTCGGCGAGGGGATTTTCAAGGACCGCGGAGCCGCGGATCGCGCTGATTTCGTCGGTCCGAGTGCCATCGCCATCAACCCATTTGATAATGACGCTTTAGGTCAGGACTCCAATCCGACCTTAGGGATTGTCGAACTGGCTAACAAGAGTTTTAACTATTTCGATTTCCAAATCCTGGATACATCGCAAATTGGAAACAAGTCTCAGGGAACTGGGGTCAACCCTCGGTCCGTTACCCGAGATTCCATCTTGCTTTACCAAAATGGGCGAATTTTGGTCGAGAGCCTGGATTACCGATTTGGATTTGACTCAACCAGCAATATCGTTCGGTTAACACCGTTGGCTGGAGTTTGGGATAACGAATCGGTTTACCAAGTTCGATTCATTAACACCAATGAATCCGCAATTACTTTGTTGGATCCAAAGAATACCGTCGATGGTACGATCTACACCGTTTTGGATTCGACCGGTGCAAATACACGGTTCGAACTCGATACGGGGCTACGCCTCACGGTGCCATCCTCGGTGGATGGGTTCACCACGACTGCGGTCGACGGAACAACGTTCATTGTGGATGACGGTTTCCGTCGTGTCACGTTTGAATTCGATGACAATGCAAACATCGGAACGAGTAGTATTCCGATCCTGATCAATTCGCAAGATCCGCCACTTACGTTGGCTGAGAAGGTTGCTGCGGCGATTCGTAGTGCTGGCTTAAATCTTTCTGCCAAGGTCATCGGGGGTGGCGAATTACAAATCCTCGGCAGCAGTCTGATTACGGTTTGGCCGGTGGATAGCAGGATTACGGTTTCGGGACGCGCTGGAACAACTCCAGCCTACGGCTTGCAAATCCCAACCGCCAATGGTTTGCCAGTAGGAGTTGCGGACGGTCAGCTATTCTCGATACAACGCGGCAACACCACGCTGGTTTTTGAGCTGGATGACAATGGGTCGGTTGGTGTGAATAATGTACGCGTACCCTTAAATAACTCGTCAACGGACGCTTTGGCTGCCGGAATTGTCAGTGCGATCAACGGTGCGAATCTTGGTCTTACAGCCACGTATTCCCCCGGCGGACTGATCGCGGTTGGGACTCAGGCTGATTTGCGAATCCAAGCGACAAGCACAGTCCTGCAAGTAGTAGGAATAGCTGGACGTCCAGCCACGATCCCGGTGATGCTTGATCTCGCTCAAGTAATCACTAGTTCGCAGGCTGCCAAAGTCCTGCTGGACAAGATCGCGGCAAGCAATTTGCCAGGCATTCAGTTGACGCAACTCGCTTCGACGATCCTGATCGAGGGAGCCCGTGGGGTTGCCGGTCTCGGGGCATTCCCGGTCAATGGAGTCCGCGATTTAGCAGGTAATGCGATACGAGCAACGGAAATCGATGGCAAGACGCTGATTACTATTTTCTTGGGACAAGGACTCGATTACGGTGATGCAGCAGATCCAATTTATGCCAGTAAGAAGGCAAGCAATGGTCCGACGCACGTTGTGGTCCAAGGGTTCTCGCTCGGTCCAACCGTCACTGCGGATGCTGATGCTCGCGTCATTGACTTGGATACAGATGATGGGGTAACGATTCTGCCTTTGACGGCATCGTTTGGTGGCTCCATTATCGTCAATGTTCAGGGGATCCTGGTTTCAAGGCCTGCGTTCATCAATGCATGGCTCGATTCTAACGGCAACGGAATTTTTGAATCTTCCGAAAAGATTTCGGTAACCGGTCGAGTCGGAAATGGTGACAATGCCATTTCGATACTTAGAAACGTTGTTCCTGGAACTTCTGTGACCACTGCTCCGGTGGCACTGCGGGTTCGAATGAGCTCGCAAGAATTGCTTGGACCTACTGGACCTGCACCAGACGGTGAAGTCGAAGACTACTACGTGACGATCAACCGCAATCCGTACACCAATCCATCGAACAGACTCGACGTAAATGGCGACGGTGGAGTGTCCCCGTTGGATGTTCTCCAATTGGTCAACTACATCAATGTCAATGGAACTGGTCGATTACCGTTTCCACCCCCCTTTACTCCACCGCCATATTTGGATGTGGATGGAGATGGATTTGTTGGTCCGTTGGATGTTGTGTCGGTGATTAACTTCATCAATACACAAACAACCGGTGGCGGTGGAGAAGGCGAAGGATTTGTGTCGGATCAATGGATTTCCGCCGCGAGCCTAGCCGCTCCTGAAGTAACTGCGACTGGCCGTTCGGTTGAAACGCGTTCGCCACAAGCGAATGCTGCCACCCAAGCGATTCAGTCACTTGATTCTTATCTGGCACACGTTTCCTCGGATATCGGTCCGTCGCTGGCTGTCGATCAACTCGATTGGTCAAGCTTTTTGCCAATCGAGGAAGCAGTAGAGGAAAAGGATCCAAACTTTGCACTCTCGATTGCACTCGACGACATTTTGGGCAGTCTGCTCTAAACTAGCAATCATGGTAGGGCGATCAGCGCGGTGACAACTGCGAATCATAACCCGATACGTAAGTGAGGGACCTGCGTAAGTGTCCCTCGCTTACGCGTCGGGTTGGGATATGGTTTCCCATCGGCTATTTTGTTTGGCTTTGCCTGCCTGGGAATAAACTTGTCGAGCCAGTACACTATTGCGTTCAGGAGCAGCAAACTACCAGTCTTTAAAAAATCGGATTTGTCGTCGTCCAATGTCGCAAATAGTCATTCAAGAGAAACGCGCTACCCTTGTTGCGAACATACTCTCCGTTGTGATTCCCTTGGTTGTTGCAGTCCTCTTGGGGGTACGGACCAAGGTAGATATGGGGGCTTGGACCAAAATGCTGCCTCATGCGATCGGCGCAATCAACACGCTTACTTCTGTTCTTCTGCTCCTTGGTTTGGTGGCACAGAAGTTCGGAAAGATAGGGTTGCACCGATTGGCCATGACGACCGCTTTTTCACTTGGTGCGATTTTTCTGGTCTGCTACGTGACGTATCACCTGTCGAACCCCTCGACCCAATTCGGTGGTAGTGGGGCGTTGCGAGCCCTATACTATGCCTTACTCGTTTCGCACATCGTTCTGTCGCTGGTTGTCCTCCCCTTGGTCCTGCGAGCGTTTCTGTTCGCTCTCACGAATCAAATAGCTAAGCACCGTCGAATTGCCAAATACGCGTATCCCATTTGGCTTTACGTTTCCACGACTGGTGTTATCGTGTATCTCATGATATCGCCTTACTATAATCATCCGTAATGCGAGTGGTTCGCTTACACCAAATCCTACAGGCTCGTAGGTCGTACAGCTTAGTCACCCTCTCTCTGGGAGGGTCGAGCTAAGCGAGGGGAGGCTGAATTAGTTCACGATCAGCGAGACGTAACGTTCTACTTTTTTGCTTCCGGCAACTCCATCACTTCCACTTTCCGGATCAGCACTTTGCTGCCTGGATCATGCTGTTGGAATGCGAAATGACCTTCTTTGAAGGTGGTTGCAAAATCGAGGTGTTCGAATAGTTCGTCACCGTTCACGCTGATCTTAATGCGTGTCATGGCTTTTCCTCGCCAAATGTCATCGCGAACTTCGAGTTCGTAAGTGAACCAAGCATCGGGTTCGACCAGCCGCTTGTAAACATGGCACATGCCATACAGTGATCCGGTTCGGATCGGGTCCGTGTGGGTACTGTCAATTTGAGCCTCATACCCATCGGAGAAGCCTGGTTTTCGCGTGCAGCGGAAATAGAGCCCAGAGTTCCCTTTATCGTTGATCTTGACCTCCGCTCGATACTTGAAGTTCTTGAACGGTCCTTTGGTGCACACAAGCATTGACGCACTACCCGATCCAGCTAACGCTCCATCCTGAACTTCCCAATTGCTATCCGGCTTGCCAACTTTCTCCCAGCCATCCATGGTCTTGCCATCGAATAGAGAAACCCAGGGCGAGTCTTGGGCTAGGAGGGTACTACTTGCCAACATGGAAAACGCCCCCAGCAACACAGAAGTGAATAACGAAAGGAATCTAGTCATCATTAAAGCTCCGGGGAAGGCATGTGAGAACGGTCGCGTTCTGTGGAAGCAGAAGCGGTTTAACCAATGGATCATACTGGTTGGCACCGTCACATAACAGCCCGCGCAACGACTTAGGCCCATTGAAACCGGATTCGACAACGGCGGTTTGACAGGTTAGCCTTTACATTCCGCCGGTCCAACCATTCGCGAGTTACTCCCATTCCAAATTCCACATCCAAGGTATTTCCATGAACCGTTACTTCTTTCCCGTTGCATTCCTTGCGATTTTCAGTTTATTTTCCGGCATTACCCCATCCTGTCTCGGTGGCGACCCCGAAGTCATTACGCTTTGGCCTGAAAAGGCACCAGGCGAGATCAAGGAAATACCCGCGGAGGGCGAATTCACCGAAGGTGGAACTAGGTTCATTGCTGGGAAGCCCATCTACTTAGTAACGAACGTATCCAAGCCTGAACTAGCTGTTTATCGTCCCGATCCCGCCATCAACACGGGTGCGGCGGTCATCATTTGCCCAGGTGGCGCGCATCGGTTGTTAGCCTACGATCTCGAGGGAACGGAAATTGCGCAGTGGCTCAATACCATCGGCATCACGGGCATTGTGCTGAAGTACCGTGTGCCATTTCGTAATCCTGATTTTAAGTGCCTTGCCGCTTTGCAAGATGTGCAGCGTGCTATTAGCACTGTCCGATCACGCAGCAAAGAACTTGGCATCGAATCCGCCAAAATCGGGGTGATGGGTTTCTCAGCAGGGGGTGAAGTGGCTGCAAGGGCATCGCTCCAATACGCCGCTCGGAAGTACGAAAAGTTGGATGCAGCCGACGACACGTCCTGCCGACCCGATTTCTCGATGCTAATCTATCCAGCGTACTTGGTGAATGACTCAAAAGCGTTGCTAGAAGAGTTGAAGCCTGCAGCTGACGCACCCCAAACATTCATGGTTCACGCTTGGGACGATCCAGTTACACCTTTGAGCAGTCTGTGCTTGGCGACCGAGTTGAAGAAGGTCGGCGTCTCCTGTGAACTTCATTTGTTTGCTACTGGCGGCCACGGCTATGGAATGCGACATGTCGACGGTATGCCCGTGACCGACTGGACTGCTCAAGCCACGCAGTGGTTGAGCAAAGCTGTGACAAAGAAATAGTCAGATCCTTGCAGCCAGACCCGGTTGTACGCCTCGCGTAACCCCGAGCCGTAGGGGGACGGCGAATAGGAATAAGAACAGGAGCTTCAGCGCATGACGAACATTGCACCCAAGATCGATTCCATCCGTTCTCAATTTCCATCGCTTTCGCGAACCATCGATGGGAAGCCCGCCATCTACCTGGATGGGCCGGCTGGAACGCAAGTGCCGTTGTCGGTAGTGAAACGAGTTTCGGATTGCATGTTGAACCACAACGCTAATCGTTCAGGCTGTTTTGCGACAAGCGGCGAGGTCGATTTCATCATGGACCAAAGTCATGAGATTTTTGCGGACTTTTTAGGCGCACCATCGGCACAGTCGATCGCTTTCGGACCCAATATGACGTCGTTGACGTTGCAATTTTCGCGTGCCATATCGCGGCAGTGGAAACCTGGCGATCAGATTTTAGTATCGAGTTTAGACCATGATGCCAACTTCACTCCATGGGTCTTAGCAGCGAAGGATGCGGGTGTGGAGGTAAAGACGATTGGAATCCAGGCTTCGGACGCGACCCTCGACATGGATTCCTTGGATGAACTGTTGAATGAACGAACGCGATTGGTGGCGGTTACGGCAGCCTCGAACGCGGTAGGGTCGATGACGCCGATTCGCGAGATCGCCAAACGCGTTCACGCCGTGGGGGCGGAGTTGTTTGTCGATGCGGTTCACCTCGCTCCGCACCGAGAAATCGACGTGGTGGATTTCGATTGCGATTACCTCGTTTGTTCTGCGTACAAATTCTTCGGCCCGCATATCGGTGTTTTGTATGGTCGGCGAAATCGAATGATGGAGTTAGCGCCGTACAAACTTCGACCTGCTCCCGATAGCTTGCCTGGACGATGGATGACGGGAACTCAAAACCACGCATGCATCGCAGGCGCGGCCGCGGCCGTAGAATACTTGGCCTCCCTTTCTGAAATCTCGGACGACGGTACCAATCGACGATTACGTATCAAGGATGCGATGACGGAGATTACCAGTTATGAATCGCAGTTGATCTCGCGGCTTATCCAGGGGCTGGTATCGATTCCTGGTGTCAAGCTTTTTGGAATTACAGAAATCCATCGCCTGAGCGAGCGTGCACCGACGGTTAGCTTTCAAGTGAACGGAATGAAATCGATCGAGGTCGCTCAGTACCTTGGCACCAACGGTGTGTTTTCCTGGCATGGAAACTACTATGCCTTACCGTTGACTCAAGCACTAGGAACAGGGCCAGACGGAATGGTCCGATTGGGTTGCATGCACTACAACACTATGGACGAAATCGATGGAACGCTCGAAAGGCTGAAGGCAATATCAACGTAGTCCGGTTTCGGAACAAGTAGGTCCGCATTTCCAAGGCGGACGTTTATCGGGCGTTTTTTTCTATTGCACAGTCACTCCCTTCTTCGGCAGGCTTCGGCAGGATCGGCCAAAGCTTCATCAAACCTTAATATTGGAGGCGCCTCATCGGGTAATGGTTATAAGCCATAGTTGTTAAGAAACGTTGCAAAGAAATTGTCGCCTTTCGCTCCGCGAAAGTGCGCCGCGTTAACGCACCTTTAGGCTGTATCCAACTGGAGAAAAGAAAACCGTGTTCGGACTTGATTTTGGCTTCTCGATTCTACTTCTGCTATGTCTTTTATGTGTCTGCGCATTCGAGTTTATTAATGGATTTCACGACACAGCCAACGCCGTTGCAACAGTTATTTACACAAATTCGTTACAACCCTGGCGTGCCGTTTTGTTGTCAGGAATGCTAAATGGCATCGGCGTATTTGTAGGCGGTACAGCCGTAGCAATGGGGATAATCAACATGCTCCCTGTGGAAACACTAGTCGATCAAAATACGGTTCACAGTTTGGGGATGGTTGCAGCAATTTTGTTAACGGCAATATTCTGGAACCTTGGAACTTGGCTTCTTGCAATCCCTGCGTCCAGTTCGCATACGCTTGTCGGTGCTATCCTCGGAGTGGGAATCGCCTATAGCCTTTTACCCGGCACCGGTGAGGCAGCAGTCAATTGGCACAAGGCAGGCGAAGTTGGGTTGTCCCTGTTGATTTCACCTGCCTTTGGATTTGTTCTGGCGCTCATGTTGTTGTCATTACTAGCGGTGCTCTTTCGAAAAAACGCGAGCCTTTTTAAATCACCGGAAGGCGATGCTCCACCGCCATGGTGGATCCGAAGCATCTTGATTCTCACCTGCGGTTTGGTTTCCTTTTCACATGGTTCCAACGATGGACAAAAGGGAATTGGTTTGATGATGTTGATCTTGATTGGGATTATTCGTGCCAAGTTTGCATTGGATGATCGCATTGCAAAGAACGAGATTGTGCAAGCAGTTCAGTCGGTGCAGGAAAGCTTTGACAAAGCGCAATCGGATCCAACCGTTGCTCCCTTTCAAACGACTCTCGATAAAGCGCGCGGACCGCTGAGACGTCTTGTTGACTTGACACAAGGCAATCCCACCGAGAAAACGAACGGGAAGACGGAGGCGTTTGAGATTCGTAAGGGTATTCTCTTGCTTCGAAACGAAACGAAACAGCTCAAGGATCATCCAGAGTATTCCAAGTCGACGACAATCAAATCGCTCTTCGATAGAATCGAGAAGTTGAAACGGCACACAGACTACTCGCCAACTTGGGTCATTGTCTTAATCGCGCTATCGCTCGGCCTGGGCACTATGATCGGATGGAAGCGAATCGTCGTCACCATCGGTGAAAAAATTGGCAAGACCCATTTGACCTATGCACAAGGGGCTTCGGCAGAAATCGTCGCCGCTAGTACGATCGCTGCCTCGACGTATCTGGGGTTGCCTGTTAGCACGACGCACGTCCTTTCGTCCGGAATTGCGGGAGCCATGTTTGCATCGGGTGGCACGAAAAACCTTGAGAAAAGCATGATCACCAAGATTTTGCTTGCTTGGATTCTGACTTTGCCCGTGTGTCTGACTATGTCAGGTACTCTGTTCCTAATTTTCCGAGCTATGTTTGGCTAACCACTCTGGCTTGAACAATCACGAACAACGACTTCGAATTCCTCACCCAATGCGTGAGATTAAGTATCGGGTTGTGCGGGTCCCTCACTTACGTATCGGGTTGTGATTGGTGGTTTTGGCATTGCCGCTCGACTTCTGGGCCTTTTTCAACCTGCCGCTTGGTTTTTACTCGCCGTGGCGACAACGGGGCGATGGTCGTGTAAATTGGTTCTAGTATCCCTCTCCTTTCGCCTCCTTCCGAGTTGACCCTTCCTTTGAATCCCACCACTCTCAGAATTCCATTGCTGTGTTGCTTTGTGTTTTCTTCGACCCTGTTCGGAGCCGAGCCCACTATTAGACCCAATCTTATTTGGATCATGGCTGACGATCTGGGATATGGCGATCTGGGCTGTTATGGACAGAAGGTTATAACGACGCCAAACTTGGATCGCATGGCGAACGAGGGATTGAGGTTTACGCATTTCTACGCCGGCGCAACGGTTTGCGCTCCATCGCGAAGCGTGCTGATGACTGGACTGCACCACGGACACACGCGCGTTCGCGGCAATGCAGGACAGAAGAATCCCATAGCCCAGGCACTGCGCCCCGATGATTTGACCGTTGCAAGTGTGCTTCAAAAGGCAGGCTATCGCACTGCACTCATTGGCAAGTGGGGACTAGGAGACGCTGGACCTGCTGACACCGGTTTGCCGAGAAAACAAGGTTTCGATGAGTTCTTTGGTTATCTCAATCAGAACCATGCACACAACCACTTCCCCAGTTTTCTATTGAAAAACGAAACGAAAATGTCGCTGCCAAACGTCGTAATTCCTGTCGGAGATAATGGTGGCGGTTATGCTTCAGAAGCGAAAGTCTTTGCAGATGACTTGTTCGCCGATCAAGCAATCGAGTTTGTAAAAGAGAATAGATCAAGACCATTCTATTTGTATTGGAGCATGGTCATTCCGCACGCGAACAACGAGCGAACTCGCGAATTAAAGAACGGTGCTCAGGTTCCGGACTTTGGGCCCTATGCCGACAAGGACTGGCCGGAGCCGGACAAAGGACAAGCAGCCATGATCTCGCGTCTTGATAGCTACGTCGGTCGGATGCTCGGGACATTGATGGATATCGGACTGGCTGATAACACACTTGTACTGTTTACCAGCGATAACGGTCCGCATAACGAAAGTAACCACGACCTCAAGCGGTTTGATCCTGCAGGGCCATACACCGGCATCAAACGCAGTTTGACCGACGGCGGTATTCGCGTACCGCTGATAGCGTGGTGGCCAAACAAGATACAGTCCCATACCGAGTCAGAACACGTAGCGTATTTTGGTGATTGGATGGCAACGGCTGCTGAGTTGGCTGGCGCCAACGTACCTAAGGGCTTGGATTCTATAAGCCTGGTGCCTACGTTGCTTGCAGACAAGGAAAAACAAATTCAGCACGAGTTTCTATATTGGGAATTCCATGAAGGGGGCTTCAAGCAAGCCGCACTGTATCAGGGTCGCTGGAAGGGTATTCGGCAGGGCGGACCCGATACGCCTGTCAAGCTTTTTGACCAATCCAACGACATTGCCGAACAGACAAACGTTGCGGAAAAGCATCCCGAAATTGCTATCAAAATTGGCGAATACTTGAAATCCGCCCGATCCGAATCGACGGACTGGCAACCAATTTGGTAGTGTAGAACGACACTTTGTTAGTGTAGAACGGCACTCCGTGCCGTTTGGACTGCCGGTGCCTGTTGCCCGAAGCCCCCCTTATTAACCCATAGTCCTGGAACATCCCATGCGAATCCTCCTCTCACTGTTCCTGTTGATTGCTTTTGATTGTGTCGCACCAAGTCTCTCGGCAGCGGACAAGCAGCCAAACGTCTTGTTCCTAATCTCAGATGACTTGAATAACATGCTCGGATGCTATGGCGATCCAAAAGCTAAGACACCGAACATCGATCGCTTGGCGGCTCGAGGAGTCCGATTCGATCGCTCGTATTGCACGTTTCCTTTGTGCGGTCCAAGCCGCAATTCCATGTTGACGGGTCTCTATCCGAATAGCACCGGCATACTGGCCAACTCGCAAATCTTTCGACAGACCATTCCCTCGCAGCATAGTTTGTCACAATCGTTTCGGTTGTCCGGATACTTCGCGGCCAGAATCGGCAAGCTATATCACTACAACGTACCAAACTCGATCGGTACCAATGGTCACGACGATCCAGGTTCCTGGGAGTTGGAATTGAATCCGGCCGGCGTCGACCGAATGGAGCATCATCCCGATATTTTCTCGCTTACGCCTGGCCAGTTCGGTGGCACACTCAGCTGGCTCGCTTCTCCGAAAAGCGACCAGTATCACACCGATGGACTGATGGCCGAGGATGCCAATTGGGTATTGGAAAGGTGTGCCAAGCGAAAGGACCGGCCCTTCTTTCTTGCTGTCGGATTCTTTCGTCCACATACGCCCTACGTAGCCCCCAAGGAACCGTACTTCGGCTGGTACCCAGAAAAGGAAATGCGTGTCGTTGCCAACGTCAAAGAGGACCAATCTGACATTCCTGCTGCCGGGTTAGCCAGTTACAAAAAGGAACAGGACCAATTGACGGACGACCTTCGTCGGCAGAGTCTTCAAGCATACTACGCAAGTATCAGCTTTATGGACGCTCAGGTCGGACGAGTCATTGATTCACTCGACCGACTCGGGCTAGCTGACAATACAATCATCGTCTTCACCAGCGACCATGGATATCACACTGGCGAGCATGGTCTGTGGCAGAAGATGAGTCTATTCGAGGAAAGCTCTCGCGTACCGATGCTAATCGTTGCACCGGGTGTAACCGTCAAAGGAGGCGTCGCCAAATCGCCTGTCTCGCATATCGATCTCTTTCCTACGCTTACCAAGCTTTGCGGCGTAAAAGCTCCTTCGAATATTCAAGGTCAAAGCCTTGTTCCCATGTTGAAAGATCCAAGTGTCGTTGGCCGAGGTTGGGCTATCACGCAAGTGACCCGGGGTGCCGCAGGACCTCGTGCCGCCCAGAATCCGAACGCCAAAGACAAGAGTTTTTTCGGATACAGTCTGCGTACGCCAAGATGGCGGTACACCGAATGGGATGAGGGAAATCAAGGTCGAGAGCTCTACGATCATGACAAGGATCCGCTAGAACAAACCAACTTGGCTCTGAAACCAGAGTTCGCGAAAACCGTCGATGAGCTTTCCGTTCAAATACGCTCCGCAGCCAAATCTACCTTCCCTCCCACCGGCGAAACTCCGGAAGTTAAAACGGCCCTGTGGGCGCCTCTTTTGACGGAACCTTGAACTCCTTAACATGAGAATCCCAAGCTGTCGAAAGTCAATCGCTGGACTAGTCCAACTTTACCTGACGGTTACTGTCTTTAACTTAGTCGTAGACTTTGCAAACTCTTCTGCGGCGGACCCGCCACCCAATATTGTCGTCATGTTGGTCGATGACATGGGGGTCATGGATACATCGGTACCCTTTTTAACGGATCCAACAGGTCAACCGAAACGGTATCCACTAAATGATTTCTACCGTACGCCCAATATGGAACGGCTCGCGGCTCGCGGCGTCCGTTTCAACAACTTCTGTGCGATGAGTGTCTGTTCGCCAACTCGGATCTCGATCATGACAGGGCAGAACGCGGCTCGACATCGCACTACCAATTGGATTAACCCCGACAAGGACAATTCAGGACCGAATGGACCGCCCGATTGGAATTGGCAAGGGCTGAAAAAGAACAGCGTGACCCTCGCACGATTGCTGCAAGCAAACAACTACCGCACAATTCATGTTGGAAAAGGGCATTTCGGACCCAGCGCAAGCGAAGGCGAGAACCCTCTCAACTTAGGCTTCGACGTCAACGTCGGCGGTACGTCCATTGGGCAACCTGGTAGCTACTTTGCTGAACAGAACTTCGGTCTCAACGGAAAGCGAGACAGTAAAGCAGTACCGAATTTAGAGATGTACCATGGGTCGCACACCTTTCTGACTGAGGCCCTAACGATCGAAGCCAATGCCAAAGTCTCCGAAGCAGTGCAGGACAAAAAACCGTTTTTCCTTTACTTCCCGCAGTACGCCGTCCATGCCCCATTCAATTCCGATCCGCGATTCGCAGAGAATTACAAGACGTCCGGCAAGTCGCCACAAGCCCAAGCGTTTGCAACACTGATTGAAGGCATGGACAAGTCGCTTGGGGACGTTCTCAATCACCTCGATTCCCTTGAAGTTGCCGACAACACACTCGTGTTCTTTTTGGGTGACAACGGTAGCGACGCACCTCTAGGCAACCAACATGAAGTTGCTTGTTCAGCCCCATTGCGGGGCAAAAAAGGAGCACACTATGAAGGCGGCATGCGTGTTCCTTTCATTGCGGCATGGGCCAAGCCGAAACTGGACCAAACGAACCAAAAGCGATTGCCGATCCCATCGGGAGCCATTCAGTCTCAACAAGCCTCCGTCTGCGATTTGTTTCCTACCCTATTGAACTTGGTTGGAATCGAACAACCAACTGGTCATAAGGTAGACGGTTTGCCACTGGCGACACTTTTATCGGGAAAGCCTGATTCTGGACGAAACCAATCCTTTTTGATGCATTACCCTCATTCGCCTCATCGCAGTGACTACTTCACCGTCTATCGTGATGGTGCATGGAAAGTTATATATCACTACTTTCCGTCCGCGGTTTCCGAAGGGTCGCACTATCAGCTTTTCAATCTGGCAGAGGATCCGTTTGAGCAAAGTAACCTTGCAATGAAAAAGCCGGACGAGCTAGCACGCATGATGAAGAGCCTGATTGACGCCTTATTAGGCCATGACGCGGTATACCCTAGATCCGAAGACGGATTGCCATTAAAACCCAATATGCCTTAGCAATAGTCGCCGTGGCCGACGCTGCTAGCGTCGTTTCCAATGCTCGAGAATCTCGGATGCTAGCAGCATCCGCCACGAGAATTATGAAACACTCTTTGCAAATTTTACTCGCGTTCCTTTTCATGCCATGTGTTGCAAGCTTGGCTGCGGATGCGTCGCCAACGCTGACAAAACCCAATATTGTCTTCATTTTGGCGGATGATCTCGGTCAACGAGATCTAGGTTGCTACGGAAGCACGTTTTATGAGACTCCAAATCTCGATCGAATGGCCAAAGAAGGAGCCTTATTCACAGACGCCTATGCGGCTTGCCCGGTTTGTTCGCCCACCCGGGCGAGCCTTATGACAGGCCAATGGCCGCAGCGACTAGGAATCACCGACTACATCGGTGCTCCCGCGAAACCCGAGGCTTGGAATCGCAATACAAAAATGCTCCCGGCTTCATACACCGAGCTACTTTCGCTTGAAAAGCCTACACTCGCGAAGGCCATGAAGGATGCAGGCTACGCAACGTTTTTTGCTGGCAAATGGCATCTGGGTCCCGAAGGCTATTGGCCTGAAAATCAAGGATTCGAAATCAACATGGGGGGCCATGATCGCGGTGGACCCTACGGTGGCAAAAAATACTTTTCGCCGTACGGAAATCCTCGCCTGACCGATGGCCCGGATGGGGAACATCTCCCTGATCGGCTTGCCACCGAGACCGCGAAGTTTATTGAAGCCAACAAAGATCGACCTTTCTTCGCTTATTTTGCATTGTATTCCGTGCATACCCCATTGATGGCGCGAGAGGACTTGCAAAAGAAGTATGAGGACAAACGCAAGCGACTCGGACTGCAAGCTCAGTGGGGAAAAGAGGACACACGCGACCTTAGGCTCAATCAAGAGCATGCGGTCTATGCTGGCATGGTGGAAGCCATGGATCTGGCCGTCGGCAAGGTACTCAATAAGCTTGATGCGCTTGGCCTGCGAGATAACACGCTTGTGTTCTTTACCAGCGACAACGGCGGTCTGTCGACTAGTGAAGGCTGGCCAACCTCGAATCTGCCGCTGCGAGGTGGCAAAGGCTGGATGTACGAAGGCGGGATTCGAGAACCCTTCCTCGTTAGTTGGCCGTCGGTGATTAAGGCAGGTCGCGTTGTTAATTCGCCGGTCAGTAGCCCAGATATATTTCCAACTCTGCTTGACGTGGCCAACGCAAAGCCTATGTCGGGGCAAACGCTCGATGGGTTGAGCCTCGTACCGATCTTTAAGGGTGGAGAGCTTCCTGAGCGACCGCTTTTCTGGCATTATCCGCATTATGGAAACCAAGGTGGAGCACCGGCGGCCGCAATCCGACAAGGCGATTGGAAGTTGATCTGGACTTTTGAAAATGAGCGACTGGAGTTGTTTAATCTGGCAGACGATTTGGGCGAAAAAAACAATTTGGTCGAGGACGAATCTGCACGCGCCCAAGCCCTTCAACTCGCGTTGAAAGCTTGGCTGAAGGAAGTTGGTGCGAAATTGCCGACACGCAACATGAAATATGATCCCTCCAAACCTAACGGCCGATTCGCTCCGCGTCCAAAATGAAATGACTTTTTACGTTTCTTGTTTTAGGTCGGTACGGATGCTAGCAGCATGCGGTATGAGAATTATGAAAACCCTTTTGCCATTTTTAATTGCGTTCCTTTTTGTGCCATCTGTTGCAAGCCTGGCCGCGGATCGTCCAAGTGTCTTGTGGATCACCAGCGAGGACAATAGTCCGTATCTGGGTTGCTATGGTGATCCGCTGGCAAAAACGCCTAATTTGGATCGATTGGCAGAACAAGGGGTGCGCTATCGCAACGCTTTTGCAAATGCCCCGGTCTGCTCGGTCGCCCGCACGACGCTCATCACTGGAATGTATGCTTCCTCGATCGGTGGCCAAAACCATCGCAGCAACGTTGCAATGCCAAAGCAGTTTCCACTCTATCCAGAACTCCTACGTTCTGCGGGCTACTACTGCACCAACAATTCCAAAACGGATTACAACTTCCCCGGTGGTCCAAAGAGTTGGAATGAGAGCAGCGCTAAAGCGAGCTACGATAACCGACTATCGAATCAACCATTCTTTGCGGTCTACAACTTGACTACCAGCCACGAAAGTCAGGTAGCGCCCAAGAACGGGAAAATCGATTTCCGCATCGCTCCAGACAAAATCGTATTGCCTCCATTTCACCCTGACACCTCCATTATTCGACGCGATTGGGCCAACTATTATGACCAGATAACACTCATGGACCAGCAAGTTGGCGAACTCCTCGCCAAACTCGAACACGATGGACTGGCTGAAGACACGATTGTGTTTTACTACAGCGATCATGGAGGCGGACTGCCTCGCGGCAAACGCAACATCCACGACTCTGGCACCCGAGTTCCGCTCATCATCAAATTTCCGATTAAGTGGGCACATTTGGCACCAGCCAAGCCAGGCGAGTGGGTGAACGACCTCGTCAGCTTCGTGGATATTCCTGCATCGTTATTCAGTCTTTGCGCCGTTCCGATTCCCGCAAACTACGAAGGACGTCCTTTCCTCGGCGAGAAGAAAGCCGTTCCACGCGATCATGTCTTTCTTTATCGTGGCCGCATGGATGAGCGCTACGACACCGTGCGTGCCGTCCGCGATAGCGAGTTCCGTTACGTACGCAATTATTCGCCGCATCGCCCCTACGGACAGCAATACTCTTATCCTTTTAAGGTCCTGCCAAGCATGAAATCTTGGTACGACGAGTTCCTCGCGGGCCGCTGCAATGATGCCCAAGCAAGCTACTGGAAGCCCAAGCCCGCTGAGGAGTTTTACTCGATCGCGGACGATACTTTCGAGCTGCGAAACCTCATCTCAGAGCCGAATCGGGCCGAATCGATTGCGAAATTGCAGGCTGCACTTCGAGCTCACATCCTTTCGACGCGCGACACGGGCTTTATTCCAGAGGGCATGTTTCAAAAATTGGCTGGCAGCAAGACTATCTATGACTACGCGCACAGCGATGCTTACCCGCTGGAACAGATTCTCAATATGGCCAATCTGGCAAGCGACGGTGACCCGCGGAACTTGCCGTCCCTAGTCACGTCTCTGGATGATCCACACCCGATCGTTCGTTACTGGGCCGCGACGGGTTGTCTGATTCTCAAGAACAAGGCGTCGACGGCCAAATCCAAGTTAACAGAACGGCTGAACGACGATTGGGCTGACGTTCGCGTCATTGCAGCCGAAGCGATCGGACAACTTGGCGAACCGCAGGCTGCCATTGCAACCATTAAGGCAGTGCTCCGAACCGGTAACCCTTACGAATCATTGGCCGCACTCAATTCGCTCGACGTTCTTCGATCGGAAGGCATTATTCGATTACAGGTAGCACAAGAAATCGTGCGAGACTTGAAATTCTCTGAGCCTGCAGATCGAATTGTAGAATTCATTTTGAATTAACCAAGGCGAGCGGCAGATTGGAGTATCCCAACCCGAAGTGTAAACGAGGGACAATTTCGCTGGTCCCTCACTTACGTTTCGGGTTGTGATTGGTGGTTTTTACATCGCCGCTCGCCCAAGTACCTTTTGATAATGATTGCCAAACCCATGCGACTGTTGCTTTCCATTCTTTCGTTGGCTCACTGTTTCCTTTTCTTCAGGAAAGCAGAATGCGCCGACATTCCGAATCGACCTAACATAGTCATTCTCTACGCCGACGATATGGGCTACGGCGATTTGGGGGTTCAGAATCCGGACTCCAAAATTCCGACGCCGAATCTCGATAAACTTGCCAGATCTGGGATACGTTTCACGGATGGGCATAGTTCTTCCGGCGTTTGCACGCCTAGCCGCTACGCCATGCTGACGGGCCGATTCCATTGGCGCAAATTCCATTCCATCGTCAACTCATTCGATCCACCCGCTTTAGACTCGGAATTGACCATAGCCGAAATGCTCAAAACCAAGGGGTATCGAACTGCATGCATCGGCAAGTGGCATCTTGGATGGAATTGGAATGACATCAAGCAACCTGGAGCGACGCTTGAACCGGTCGAAGATGGCAAAGCCAAAGCCTATGCCCCAAGTGCCTTCGACTGGTCGAAGCCGATTTCTGGTGGACCACTTTCGCATGGTTTCGATTATTACTTTGGAGACGATGTACCCAACTTTCCTCCGTACGCCTGGTTTGAGAACGATCGCGTTATCACCAACCCAAGCCAACCGCTCAAGATCACGCCACCGACAGCCGAAGGCAACTGGGAAGCGAGGCCAGGCCCAATGACACCCGGTTGGGATTTTTATGCTGTCGTGCCAAGGCTTCGGCAGCAAGCAGTCGATTGGGTCGGCAAACAGAAAGGCAAAACCGAGCCGTTCTTTCTTTACGTTCCTTTCAATTCGCCTCATGCTCCGATTGTTCCAACCAGTGAATACCTAGGTAAATCGCAAGCGGGTGGCTATGGCGACTTCATGGTTCAGACCGATGACAACGTCGGTCGGATTCTAAAAGCGCTCGAGGACAGTGGTTTTGCCGACAACACGTTAGTTATCTTCACTGCCGACAATGGAGCAGAGCGTTACGCGTATGAGCGTTTGAAGAAGTTCCAACATCGAAGCTCCGGCCCACTTCGAGGCCTCAAACGGGATCTTTACGAAGGTGGTCACCGCGTACCGTTTATCGTAAAATGGCCAGGCGTGGTCAAGCCTGACACCGTTAGCAATGCAATGATCAGTCAAGTCGACTTGATGGCGACGATAGCCAGTGTTGTAGGCTTTGAAATTCCTGCCACCGCAGCCAACGACAGTCACAATCTGTTGCCAGTTTGGATCGAGAACGGTCCGAGTCCCCGACACAGTATTGTCCATAATACGAACGCAAACGCATATGCCATTCGTCACGACAACTGGGTTTTGATTGCCAACAAGACAGGTGCCCATTCCAACGTACCGGCTTGGTTCGATGAGGAGAATGGATACGTCAAGAACGAACAGCCAGGCGAGCTCTACGATTTGAGCGTTGACCTCTCGCAGAAGAAAAATCTCTTTGCCGAAATGCCTGATAAAGTTCAGGAATTAACGGCGCTGCTAGAACAAATCCGGGCAAAGGGGCAGGTGCGTTAACGTGGATCCGTCGCTCCGCCACGGCTACACAGCATCGTAACGCCGCACGTGTACGTCGAATTCATTGCTTTCGACGAGCCATAAACCGCAGGTTGCGCGACCATAGTTTGGAAGGAAATTGCTCTTGCGATTCCGAGATGGCTGACCTACGTGGATCCGTCGCTCCGCGACGGATGTCCTAACTCGTAACGCCGCTCGTGTACGTCGATTGCATTACCTTCGACGAGCCATAAACCGCAGGTTGTGCGACCATGGTTTGGAAGGAAATTGCTCTTGCGATTCCGAGATGGCTGACCGCCAGCCGCGGAGCGGGCTGGCCTAAGTGGATCCGTCGCTCCGAGACGGATGTCCTGCATGGTAACGCCGCACGTGTACGTCGATTGCATTGCTTTCGACGAGCCATAAACCGCAGGTTGTGCGACCATGGTTTGGAAGGAAATTGCTCGTGCGATTCCGAGATGGCTGACCGCCAGCCGCGGAGCGGGCTGGCCTACGTGGATCCGTCGCTCCGAGACGGATGTCCTGCCTGG